>CALMOM010000070.1:24062-28727 GCA_937873305.1 uncultured Terriglobus sp. | reverse complement strand
GAGCCGTCGTGTCTTATTACGGCGACCTTTTTGGGAAGAGTAAGAAGTTCCTAATATGGAAAGACTCGCTCTGTTCCTTTTGGAACAAATTTGAAAAAAAGCAAACCGATCCTACCTGAAGACACGAATCTATGGTGCAGGCGCAGTACTCTGTGTCTAACAACAGTGGTCAAGTGCTTTCTAAGTAAGTGACCTCTGTACATTCCAACCCCCCTAAGGAATCGCCATGAATTTCGCCTCTTTCTTCTCGCCACGCCTTGTCCTCACAGCTGCCCTTGCCTGCAGTGGCTTAGTCGCCGCTCACGCCGGCACCATCAAGATCAACGTAGTTAACGGCAGCTTTGAGCAGACGACCTACGCGGGAACTTCGGCACAGGTGGACTACGTATTCAATAACAACGCCGCCGACTCACAGCACTTAGCCGGTTGGACTAACAATACTTACGATGGTAAGAACGTCGGCTATAACTTTGTCGTAAGTGGTAACAGCACCACCAATAGCAACGGTGCGTACGCCACCGCGTATGGCAACGCAGGCACCGTCTCTTTCTGGGGCCTTCAGAATGGCACCAGCAATGGCATCGGACCCAGCCCGGACGGCGGCAACTTCCTGGCCATGGACGGCGTGTACGAGCCATCGACCATCTCGCAGGTGCTTACAGGGCTGACCGTCGGCCTGAACACGCAGGTTTCGTTCTGGTACGCGGGCGCACAGCAGTACGGGTACGATGGCCCGACCACCGAGGGCTTCACCGTAAGCCTGGGCGACGGCAAAACGACACAGAGCCAGGCCACCCCTATTCTGGCCAACCAGAATCACGGCTTTACCGGCTGGAACTACGAGACGCTGAATTTCACCGCCACCAGCACCAGCGAGACGCTGAGCTTCCTAGCCAATGGCACCCCCAACGGCGAACCCCCTTTCTCACTGCTGGATGGCGTGAGCGTGGTGCAGGTCACACCGGAACCGAGTTCATTGCTATTGCTTGGTACCGGCGTGCTGTCGGCTGCGGGCTTCCTACGTCGCCGGCTCGTTAAGGCGTAATCCAACCCGCTGCGCTTTTTACCGGCACCGCTGCCTCATGGCACGGTGCCGTTCGTTCTTTTGCGTATCCAGCACGAACGATTGGTCGATGAACAAATTAGAACGGTTCGCGCGACCCCTTACGCGGACGTCGGTTGACGAAGCCGTGGCAGACTGTCTCAGCCACGTATCATCCAAGGAGCAAGCCGTCAGTGTTGGTGTAGAGACCTGACGTTGTGGGAGAAGTGCATGGCGAAGTTCCTCATCACTGGCGCTGCGGGCTTCATCGGTTCCAGCCTGGCACGCGCGGCGCTTGCCGAGGGTGCGGAAGTCGTTGGCCTGGACGACCTGAGCGCGGGAAAGCGCGAAAACATAGACGGCCTTCCGATGGACTTTCGAGAGGCGAGCATTCTGGATCCGCAGGCGCTGCGTGATGCCTGCCGGGGTGTTGACTACGTCTTCCATGAGGCGGCGGTAGCCAGTGTGCCGAAGTCGGTGGAGGATCCGCTGGGTACCAACGACATTAACCTCAATGGCACACTGCAGGTACTGGAGGCGGCGCGTCATGCCGCTGTGAAGCGGCTGATGTATGCGGCCAGTTCCGCGGCGTATGGCAATGCGCCGGAGCAGCCCAAGCGCGAGACCATGCTGCCTGAACCGGTGAGCGCCTACGCCGTGCAAAAAGTTGCTGGAGAGCATTACCTGTCGAGCTACGCGCGGACGTACGGCCTGGAAACAGTGTCGCTGCGCTACTTCAACATCTTTGGGCCGCGGCAGGACCCGACGTCGCAGTACAGCGGTGTGCTGGCTCGCTTTATTTCGATGATGATGCGGGGCGAAACACCCACCATCTTCGGCGACGGCCTTACCAGCCGCGACTTCACGTATATCGACAATGTGGTGAGCGCGAACCTGCTGGCCGCCAGGGCGCACTCCAGTGTGAGCGGGCGCGTGTTTAACGTGGCTACCGGCCGGCGCGTGACGCTGCTGGATGCCTTTGAAGCAATTAAACAGATCACTGGCTACAAGGGCGGTGTGAACTTCCAGCCGGAGCGCAACGGCGACGTGAAGCACTCGCTGGCCGACATCAGCCTGAGCCGCGACAAGCTGGGCTACGAGGTGGTTGCCGACCTGCACTACGGGCTGGAAAAAACCATTGCCTGGTACCGCGAACAATAGCCTGGGCCAGGCCTGCGCTGGTTACGCTCTGGTGGCAGAAGGTTTTTGTTTGAGCGCGACCGCTGAGTTCAGCACAGCCAAGAGGTCATCGCTCACGTCCTGCCAGCTACGATGATGGCGTGCCGCAATCGCTTCCGGTGACCATGCGCTGCCCAGAACTTCTTCCAACGCGCGTTCCAGAGCATGGGCGTCCTGCGCAGGCACCAGCCTGCCGCTGCCACTGTCCATCAGCTCTGGAATACCACCAACGTCAGTCGCGACCACGGGCCTGCCACTGGCGAGTGCCTCCAGCACCACGTTTGGGCAGCCCTCCTTATAGCTGGGCAGGGTAAACACGTCGCACGCGGCCATCCACTGCGCGACGGCGTCGGTCGGCGCAGCGGGTATAAAGTGAATTGCCTCATGCGCGCTGTGCTTCGCAATGAGCTGCTCCAGCAGCGGCCTGTCTGGCCCATCGCCCAGCAGATAGCAGAGCAGGTCTGGCTGCCGTCTGCGGAGAGCGGCTACTGCCTCGATCAATTCGCGCAAGCCTTTGCGCACATCCAGGCGGCCCGCGTAGAGCAGTATCTTTGCCGCAGGGTCGAGTTGCAGGGACTTGCGCGCGGCGTCTCGGTCCCGCGGGTGGAATACAGCCGTGTCGCAGCCATTCAGGATGGCGGTGGAGCGTGATGGATCTGCACCCAACCGCTGTGCAGTATGCATCAAGTCGCCGCTTACGGTCGTGGTGAAGGCAGCCTGGCGCAGAGCCGCAACGGTGAAGTGCCGTACCAGCCTGCCGGGAATGCGATTCAGGTCAGACCCAATCGCGGTAAGCACCACCGGCACCTGCAGCGCCTCGCCGATGCGAACCGCGGCGTACCCATCCGGGTAGACGACATAATTCAAAATCACGTCTGGTCGCCATGCGCGCACCCTGCTTTCCAGGCGCAGAGAGATGGTCAACCCGTTCAGCGGGCGTGACACCACGGGCAGCACCGGGTACGGCACGTATTCAACGGCGACGCCCGCAGGCTGCCAGGCTGGGTCCAGCGCGGTGGCTCCGGTCTTTGGCCGCAGTAGCTTGGGATAAGCAGCTTCTGGGTAGAACACTTTCACGTCGCACGCGGCGGCCAGGCGCTTGAGCGTCTGGTAGGCGGAGTGGCCGGCCCATGGTTGCGCCGAGGTGGGGAAATACTGCGTGACGACCGCAACCCTCACTGCGCCGGCTCCTGTGGAGCGGCAAGCTCCTGCAGCAACTCCGCATACTGCCGAGCCAACGTACGCCGGTGATAGCGGGCGATGGCTGCAAAATCCGGGTGGTAGCACTCAGCGGGCGATGTGGTTAGCGCGTCCACCAGCATGGCGCATATCGCCTGCGCATTCTCGATGTCTGCCCAGCGCCCCGCGCGCGTTTCAACGATGCGGTGGCGCACGTCGCCGTCAGGGTGCACGGCGGCCAGCAGCGGCCGGGCGGAACGCAGGTAGTCGTAGAACTTGGCGGAGACATTGACGGGGTCATGCGAGAGCAGCAGGACGTAGTCGGTCTCGTCGAGCATCTGCAGTGCTTTTGCCTGTGGCAGAAAGCCGGTCAGCTCTACCGTGGAACCCAGCCGCAGCAGCATTTCGCGGTATTCGGGCCGTTCGCAGTGGCCCACAAAGCGGACGCGCAACCGTGTTCGCAGTTCGGGCGGCAGGGCGAGCACCGCCTCTACGAAGCTGCTGGGTTCGGTGGAACCGTAGATCGAGCCCAGGTAGGTGAGCGTGACGGGTTCGCCCGCGACGTGCTGCGGCAACGGAGCGGCTGTGGTGGGCGGCATGCCGTCGTACCCGTTGCTGATGCTCAGGAACTTGTAGCCCGGATCGGCGGGGTAGCGCGCGCGGATTGCGATGCGTGCTGCATCCGTTACCGCGACCACCGCCGTGCTGGCCGCAACAGCCTCGCGCTCGGTTTGTTCCGCAACCAGCCGAGCGCGTGGATTGCTGTTCAGGCTCACCAGCTGCAACGTGGTATCGAGCCATTCGTCGCGAAAGTCAAGAAGGATGTTGAGCTTTGGAAAAGCAGACCGCAGCCGTTTGGCCAGCAACACGCTGGAGAACGGTGGCACGGTGATGATGACCGCCTCGATCTGCCGTGTACGCACGATGCGTTCCGCAACAGGCCCGGCGAAGGGCAGCCAGCCCACTTGCGGATCAGGCAAGAGCAGGTCGGCAATCCACCGCTTGAGCGGATTTGCCTTTGCAGGAATATTTGCTGCAGCGACCGGCGGACCCACTGTGTTGCTGTTTGCGGCCGTGCGACTCCTGCTCAAAATCTTCTTAATACCCTTGCGCAGGAAGAAAGGCAGGTCCAGCGTCCACGTGCGATGCACCGTGACGGATGCGGGCACCTGCTGTAGCAGGCCTTCGTCGCGCACCACGGCGGGGGGGGTGGGCGGCGGCAGCCCCGCGCTGGGGGGGGCGCGCGGGGGGCGGGACATAGCCCC
>CALMOM010000070.1:0-24052 GCA_937873305.1 uncultured Terriglobus sp. | reverse complement strand
AGCACGTCGATGCGGATGCCGCTCTCTGGCAGGTACTTCGCCAGGCTCAGCGCCCGCAGGACGCCAACGCCGCCTGCGGGTGGAAACGAGAAGCTGATCAGCAGCACATTCATGCGGAAGCGCCAATCTCCGCGGCTTGCCGCACATACTGAGCTTCATCTGTTTGTTGTGGGTCAACAGGGTGCAGCAGGGGCTCGCCGGGACGCGCAACAACGCGCTCGATAGCGCAGAATAGTTGGTAGGCGGTAGCCCAGTGCAGTTCCAGCCCGCGCCGGTCCGCAGCGGCTTTCAGGTCGCGGAACATGGGTTCCAGCGTACCGGTGCCGGGCCGGTCACCCAGCAGGGCACCGGCGTTGTCCTCGCGTGCCGAGTGGCCGTAGAGCTTCACAAAAATGTCCTCACCCAGCCGTGGTGCCAGGTCAAGCCAGCGCTCGATGCGGTAGTGCGTGGGCGCGTCGTATACGGCTAGCTCACCTGCCTCGATGCGTGGCAGTAGACGGTCGCGGAAGCGCAAACCCAGCGGGCCGGGCACCATCAGGATGCCGTTGCCTCGCACGCCGCCGCCAGGCTCCGCATCCACGCCGTGGTCGAAGCCGCGGGGCTGCGCAGGCTCACCATTGGTCCAGTAGATGCGATTGACGATGCGACCCTGCGTGGCACTGGGCAGCGATGGCATGGTGAAGTCCGCATAGCAGCCCAGGTCGCGCAGCGCTTGCAGTTCGCCCTGCACGCCGCACCACCGGCCATCTGGGCGGGAGTTGTCCAGCGCCCAATTCCCATGAATAAAGCCAAAGACAAGCCGCCCCGCGTGCTGTCGCAGAAAGCCGTGGTCGCCCTGCAGCCGCTGCAGGAACTCGGACATTTTCAGGCGAAAGCCAGCATTGGTATCGTTGTCGTGGTGAATGTGTACGTCCACATCGGCGATGCCTGCCTGCACCATGGGTTCGAGAGCGGCCACGACCTGTCGCTGGTACTCTTCCTGCGGATAGAAGAAGGTGAACTTCGGTGAGGCACCCGCGGCATCGCGCGGCGCTGAGGCGGCGATTGCAGGCCAGCGGCGCTGCCAGTGCTCCACACGCGCCATGCCCTGCTGGAGCGAGACGCTGCCGCCCATGGGCTCGTAGTGATCGGTAAGTGCTACCCACAGCCGCTTTGGCCTGGGCTGGCCGCGCAGGCGTGCCAGGCGGCTGCGAAGGTAGCCCGGCACCCACAATTCTGCGTGTTTGGGAAAGGTCATTGCGGTCCCCCGCTACCTGCCTCATCGAAGAGGCCCTCTCGTCCGGTACCCTGTGACGAGCCATGAAGATTGTGCACGCGGTCTACAGCATGGAGATTGGCGGCGCGGAGATGCTGGTGGCGCAGTTGGGCCGCCTGCAGCGCGCCGCGGGGCACGATGTGACCGTGTGTGCCTACAGCACGCTGGGACCGCTGGGCGAAGTGCTGCGCAACGAGGGGCTGCACGTGCACGTCCTGGGCGAAGCGCCTGTGTGGAAGACACTGCTGCGATACTGGCAGCTGTTCCGTCAGATGCGTCCAGACGTGGTGCACTGCCACAATCCCGCGCCCACCCTGCAGGCGGCACCGGGCGCGCGGCTGGCGGGGGCACGCGTCATCAGCACGCGGCACAGCCTGGTGTCGCCCCCCTATGATCGCAACGCCGAGAGCAAGTACAGCCTGATCGCGCGTGCCTTTGTGCACCATGTCGCGGGCATCTGCGAGATTACCTGCAACAACCTGCGTGGTGCGCCGCTGGCCCGACCGCAGCAGATCGTTCGCGTGTACAACGGGGCTGCCCTGCTGGAACAGGTGCCCTCGGAGACCAAGGAGCCGGGGACCTTTGTGCTGCTGTTTGTGGGCCGCGTTGCAGAAATCAAAGACCTGCCCACCATGCTGAAAGCCTTTGCGCAAGCGGGGAAGCGTGTGCCGCACCTGCGGCTCTGGATCGTGGGCGACGGTCCTGCGCGCGCCGAGTTGCAGGCGTTGGCGGAGCGGCTGGGTACCCTGGACAGGGTGCGCTTCTTCGGTCAGCAGCTGGACACGGCCAGGCTGTTCCGCGCTGCGGATTGCTTTGTCATGTCGTCCGTGTCGGAGGGGCTGCCGATGTCGTTGCTGCAAAGCATGTCCATTGGCCTGCCCGCCCTTGTTACGGCTGTCGGCGGCATGCAGGAGGTGTTGCAGCTCTCTGAAGGCGGCCTGATGACACCGGCGGGCGATGAGGCTGCGATGGCCGCGGCGATGGTGCGCATGGCCTCGGACTTCGACCTGCGCCATACTTGCGCGGAACGGGCGCGTGCCGCCTACCAGGCGAACTTCACGCTGGACGCCATGCACGCGGCGTACCTGCGGCTGTACCTCGAGCCAGCGGCGCACAGTCAGGAGCGCCCCGGGCCGCCCCACAGCGCAGCCTGATTCTCCGCCAGGGCGTTGGATGCGGGCCTCCACATCTTCCAAAGCGGGCCATTGGTGAACAGAAAACGGTAGAGCCCAGCTACTGCAGCGGCATTCAGCAGCAGGAGCGCGCTGGCAGGGCCAAGCACCCTGTGCAGCACGGGGATGCGAACCCGCAGCGAGAGCAGCGCCAGCAACCAGAACAAGGTCTGCAGCGCGGCAAGCACTCCCCAGCCGGGGTGCCCTGGAGCCAGGGCTGCCGCGGTCAGCACCATGGTGATCAGCGCATAGGGCACCACCAGCCGTAGCAGCTTGTGCGAGACGAGCTGAAAGCGCACCCGGTTCTCGCCCGACAGCAGCCACGGTGCCTGCTGCAGCAGCTGAAAGTTGCCTGCCAGGGTGCGCACCTTGCGTTGGAACTCCCCCTTTTTGCTGCTGGGCCAGGTATCCACCACCGCCGCCGCGCGGTCCAGCACGTTGCGGTATCCCTGCCGGATGACAGAGAGCGGCTGAAACATGTCGTCCAGGATCAGCCCTGGCGGAAAGGGCGTCGCCAGCGTGCGGCGCACCGCGTAAAACCCACCGTAGACCCCCACGGGCGAGTCCCACACCGCCTCTGCCGTGCGAATGCCCTGCTCGTAGCGCCAGTATGCTCCACTTACGGCGTTCCCCGTCGCATCATGCTGAGCGCTTGTTTGGACCAGCAGTTCCCCTGCCACGCACCCTACGGAAGGTTCGGCAAAGTTACTGAGGAGTTGTTCCAGCGCATTCTCATGCAGCCGCGGCCGCACATCGATGAACAACAGCACGTCTCCTGTGGCGGTGCGCATGGCGTGGTTCAGCGCCTCCGCCTTGCCTACCTGTTGCAGCAGCGCGATGGGCCGCACCCGGCGGTCTGAACAGGCGTGCAGCAACTCTGCCGTTCCGTCCGTCGAGCCATCGGAGACGACGACGATTTCGCACACCACTTCGGGATCGAGAGCCAACAGGTGCTGCAATTTTGCGGAGAGGATCTCTGCCGCATTGTGTACCGGCATCACAACGCTGACGCTCAGCACCGGACCGCCCCCACGCCGCCACAAGTGTGGATTCCGCCGTGCCGCAGCCGCCGCGATCAACGGGTACCCGGCGTACGTGTACACCACCAGCACGAATGACCCGATAAAGAGCAACTGCCAGAAGACACTCATTGCGCGCCTTTGCGCCGGATGATGATCTTGATGGTCTCGAACATGATGAGCAGGTCTAAGCCCAGCGAGGCGTGCTTGACGTAGTACAGGTCATACGCCAGCTTTTCGCGCGCTTCCTCCAGCGTGGCACCATAGCCGTAACGCACCTGCGCCCATCCGGTCAGGCCTGGCCGAATGATGTGCCGCAGATCGTAAAACGGCAGTTGCTCCGACAACCATGGCACAAACTCCGGGCGTTCGGGCCTGGGCCCCACAAATCCCATATCGCCGCGCAGGACGTTCCATAGCTGCGGCACTTCGTCGATGCGGGTCTTGCGCATGAACAGGCCGATTTTGGTCACACGCGGATCATTCTTGCTGGCCCACTTTGCGCCGGCGGCCTCAGCGTCCTGCCGCATGGTGCGGAACTTGTAAACGTCAAAGGGCTTGCCGCCCTCGCCCACACGAACCTGCTTGAAAAAAATGGGGCCGGGCGAGGTCAGGCGTACCAGCAACATGACGATCGGAAAAAACGGTGCAAACAGCAGGAGGCCGATCGCGGCAGCAACCATGGACAGCACGCGCCGCGTGAACTGCTGAGAGCTCTTGACGCGAAAACCCTCGCCATACAGGAAGGTGCTGGGCCGCAATCCTTCCAACTGAATTTTGCCGTTCAGCCGCTCCATCAGCTGGGTGTCTTCTTCCACGATGATGCCGCGCAGCTTGAGTGTCAGCAGGTCGGTCATGGGCAGACCTCCGCGGCGATCTTCCACGGCGATGACAATGTGGTTCACTGGCTGCTTGAGCGTGGACAGCGTGCGCACCGCGCTGGCGGCGTCACCCATTGGGACGCCTTCCACGGCGTAGTTGCAGCTGACCACATCCATGCCAAGGTCTTTGCGGCGGGTGATGGTGTCGGCAATGAAGTGTGCCCGCGGTCCGTTGCCAAGCACACACACGCGCTCGCGAAAGATGCTGCGTGCTGCTACCCACGTATAGAACCGCCGCCATGCGCACAGCACCAGCCCCAGCAGCAGCAACGCCACGGGAAACACCTCGCGCGTGATGCTGAACTCGGGGTACACATACACCACGACCGCCACCAGCAGGCACACGCAGCCCAGCGCCAGGACGATCCGAAAATAGATTTCGCGGCGGTCAAACAGCAGATTGGGCTCGTACAGGTCGAAGTAGTACGCAATCATCATGGTGCCCAACGTGAGCCCCAGGATCTTTGCCATGCCGTACTCATAGGCAAGCGCCAGGTAAGCATCGCGACCCATCACCATCCAGACCGCCGCGCATAGGCAACTGCCGATGATGAGCGATTCGCTCAGCAGTAGAAAGACCGTGCGCGTTGGATAGTAGACATTCAGCAGCCGAATCATGCGTCGGCACCTGCCGGACCGTACCCGTAGTACGAGGGTGCGGGGCGGTCTTCCACCGCATTCAGCACCGCTCCAATCAGGTTGGAAGCTTGCAGTTCTGCCTGCGCCCGCTGCGCGTCCTGGTACTTGGTCACACCAGAGCGCACCACCAGCAGCACGCCGTCGCAGTGACGCGCCAGGTTGACAGCGTCTGACACGAGTGTGACAGGCGAGGAGTCGACCACGATCCAATCGAACAGCGGCTTTGCATACCGGATCAGATTGCCAAAGTGCGAATCCTCAGAAAGGTCTGACACGTGTTCCAGCATGCCGCCGCCGGGAATAAAGGAAAGGTGCGCCAGGCCCGGGAACTCTTCCAGGGTCTCCGCGTCGGCACGCTGCATGACCTCTTCTGGCCCATGGGTTCCGGCCAGGTAATCGGCAAGCCCGGGCTTGGAGTTGCTGCCCAGGTAGCGCTGCAGGCTGTACCGGCGCATGTCACCATCAATCAGCAGCACGCGGGTGCCACGATGCTGGTTCAAGCCAACGGCCAGGTTGGCTGCCACAAAGCTCTTGCCTTCCTGGGGCTGAGCGCTGCTCATCAGCACGGTCTGCAGGGGCTGCTGTGCGCGGTGTTCCAGCAACCGCGAACGCAACCTGCGAAATTGCTCTGCTACAGCGGTCCGCGGCCGCAGCGAAGGCAGGTCGACCAAGGAAGCGTTCCAGCGGGATGGCGAGCCGGGCATGTCGCCGGTATGGCCCGGCACGGGTGCGGCGACTGCATCTGCTACGGGGAATGAGGGGGTAGCCGCTCCGTTCCACCTGCCATTCACAGCGGGGGGTTCGTCCAGTGCGGCTCGCAACAGTTCCTGATGTGTTCTGGTCATATGCATCCTGTGGTTTTAGTGAGACGAGGGTTCGTTCCTGCTCACTGTAGAGGCCTTACGGCAGCCATGCTCGTTGCTTGTGTCGTGCTCTGTACTGCTGTTCTTAACTGCATCCACCGTGCCGATGTACCTGTACGCTTCTCCTCTTGAGACCCGGTGCCCGAGCGCGTTTACGGTTGCTCTACGGCAATGGGCGCGGGTTTGCCGAACCGTTTGCCTTGCTTGCTGTTAAGCACGGCCTCCTGCTGTGGAGTGGACTCGAGGGGCCTGTCGCCTACCTGCTCGATTGCGATTAGTGTGTTGAGCTGCAGGAATGAGTACAAGTCATCTTACGTTCGAATCGCGGTATTGCGGTACTCCAGTAATGCGCTGACGATCAGGCCGAGCAGCAACCCAAAAAATGCGCCCGCCACACCAAAGAGCGGTCGCTTGGGGTAGGCAGGCGAGTCGGGCAGGTTGGCCGCGTCCATCAGGCTAAACTGCTCACCCTGTTGACGGCGCTGCAGGCTGGTCGCCATCTTGCTCTGGTTCATTTTGCTTAGGAGGTCGTCATAGTTCTTCTTGACGGTATCCTGGTCGCGGGTCAGGGCTTTGTACTGCTCCTCCACCAGCGGTGAGGACGAAATGCGCTCCTGGTACAGGTGGACGTTGCCCTGAATCTGGGCTACTTCCGCACGCTTGGCATTGATGCCGGTATCGGAGGCCTGCAGCGCGGCGCGTAGTTGAAGTACACCTGCGGTCTCCGCTGGCTTGCTTCCGCCGCCACCCGTGGCGGCCGTGGTGCCCGCCGGCTTTGTCTTGATCTGCCGCTGCAGGTCGGCAATCTGCCGCTTGACGGCGATCACATCCGGATAGTCCGGCGTATAGCGGGAGGAGAGATCCGCCTCCTGGGCCTGCAATGCTAACAGCTGGGTCTGACGTTCATCTGGCACGGCGGCAGGCGCCACGGGTGCGCCGGTACTGTCGCGCACAGTCTGCATGCTCGACAGCAGTGACTGTTGGTACGCGCGATTTTGCTCCATTTGCGCCAGCTGCTGGCCCGCGGTCTGTAATTGGGTGTTCAGGCTGGTCAGCATATCCATGTTCGGCGCCTGCTGGCCGGGCAGCTTGCCCACGTACTTGGTCTGGAAGTCGGCCATCTTCTGGTCCTGGGTATCCAGCGCGCTTTTGGCTTCAGCCATTTGCGCTTCCAAAAAATCCGTGGTGCCCTGGGCCGACTGTTCCCGCGCGCGGAGATCTTCGCCTACAAAAAGCGATGTGATCTCGCTGCACACCTGCTGTGCCGTGCGCGGGTCGCCTGCGGTAAAGAGAATGAAAAAGCCCGGCAGGCCGTTCGAACGGCTGATCTCCGACCGGATGGGCTTGATGTCGATGTTCTTTTGAGTTGCGTTCACCCGCTCATCCATCTTGGAACCTGGATAGAGATTGAACTTCTCAATAATGGGCTGAATGCGCGAACGGCTGAGGATCTGTTCCTTCATGGATGCGAGTCGCGCATCCAGATCCGCCGCAATGACCGGCTTGACGTAGTCCTCGGACACCTTTTGTTGCTCGATTAGAACGAGTGTCTGCGAGACGTAGCGGGGTGCGATAAAAAAGCTCATGGCCAGCGCAGCCACGGTGCACAGCACGGTTGGAACGACAATCCAAAGCGCACGACGCTTCAGGATGGCGACGTAATCGCTGGCTTTGAGAGTACGGTGGCCTAACACAGGGGACTACCTCCGGCCAAGATGGATGGGCCGTGGCGCGTAGGTCACACCAAAACTGATCACGTGCGCCACCCCATTGAAAGCATTATCGGTTGCAAGTAGTTGATTCACGGTCTGGTACTGCAAGGCGTAACTGCCAAAGCCCGACCAGTGTTCCCCAATCCGGCGGTTGGCCTGCAGGCCGGCGGTAAAGGAGTCGACCGAAGCGGCCAGCGCAGGCGTTGCTGCCAGGCTTTTAACCCGTCCGTAGCTGGCAAAAAACCCGCCGTGCCAGTTCTCGGTGAAGCGCCGCTGCCCGGAAAAATACAGGTTATCGACGACTGCACCCAACAGCACGCCAGATCCCGTGTTGGTGCTGCGGTTATAGCCCAGGGTGTAGTTGTTGCGACCAGCAGCGTACAGCAGGTTGACGTTTGCCGTTACGCCCAGGCGGGTGGGAAACAAGATCGCGTTCGATCCACTCGTCCACTGCGGGCCTACCGAGGCGCTGAGCGAAAGTTGTGAACTGAAGGTGTGCTGGTATACGCCGAGCACGGCATTGGACGAAAAGCTGTAGTCGTAGGGTGAGGGGTAGTTCGCGTGGCTATAGCTATAGGCCGCACCCACCGTGGTGGCAGCGGTCAGATGGTGGTTTACCTGCGCACCCGCGGAAAGCAGGTTGCTGTTGATGCCGCCGTTATTGTTCAGCAGGTTGCCGTTCGCACCAGTAAAGCCGCCGTTGCCATCCAGAAAGCGCTGCAGGCTGTAGCCGCCGTTCAGGTCGATGTCAGTGCGCTGGCTAAAGCGGTAGGTGGCAGAGCCGCTGGTGGAGTTGGTGATGCGCTGACCATAATTCGTAAGCGCCACATCGCCAATCTGCTGGGTGGTCGTGATGGGCGTGCTGCCGTAATCGCCCACGCCCGGAATGCCGGACAAGCCGTACCGCGGCGTCGAGGGCAGAAAGCTGACGGTGTCACTCACCACAAAATTCCACGCGCGAGTGCTTAACACCTGCGACACGCCGAAATTTTGGAACGATGTAGAGGGCTGGCCGTTGTTGCCGAACAGGTAGCCGCCGGAATACACAAAGCTGGTGGGGTGCCGCTCGCTTCCAGACACGTATGCCGCGTTGCCCGCGATGTTGATGCTGTCGCTTACACCATTCACGCCGTTGTAACCGGTAACGACGGAGCCAGAGGCACTCAGGGTATACGTCAACTGGCCCGCTACTGCCAATGCGCCAGAACTACTGGGCGTGCCGCCTACATCCGCGCTCGGAGCGCTCTGCGCAGACAGCAGCGAGGGGAGCAGAAGCAGACCCCAGGCGAGATACGACGATGTATGCGGGGCGTTCACGGGATCACGATCGTGTCGCCTGTTTCCAGCAGGACGGCATGATCTTCCTTGCCTTTCAAAGCCTTCTTATAGTCAAACGGAATCTTCTTTTGCTTGCCCGGCTCACCGCGCAAGATATACGCATTTTTGCCGGAACTGAACGGTGCCAAGCCGCCAGCGGAGGCAATTGCCTCCAGGGGCGTCATGCCTGGTGCCAGCTCCACCGGCCCAACCTTACCCACCTGGCCAACAACGTACACCTTTTGGCTGTTGACCGCTGTTACCGTAACGGTCACAAGCGGATCCTGGATGTATTTCTTGAGTGCTTCGGCGATGTTTTCGCCGAGCTTCATGGGCGTAAGGCTTGCCGCCGGAACATCGCCCAGCAACACCAGCGAAATCATGCCGTCTGGGCGCACGGGAAAGACGCCGGAAAGCTGCTGCTCTTTCCACACCGTCACCTGCAGGGTGTCGTACGCGCCTATGCGGTACTCCGGTGAAAGGGCCAGCGAAGCACCATTTTTGCCGGCGGGTGCGGCAGGGGCTTGTCCGCGAGGCGCTGCCTGCGTGGGTGCAGCGGTCAAAACGGGACGAGAACCGACCTGTGCACCGGCCGGAAGTAACGGGAGCGCGAAAACTGAAACAAGAGCGAATTTAAGCTTCATTCTGATGACGAACCTGCTAGACAATGGACCGTGACAAAAACAGAACTCATACTGCGCGGCACCACTGCTTTTGACTGCACCCAGTGTGGCACTCGCCGAATGAAATGGAAAGCAGTTTCCATGCTGACCGATGCTAGGACCAACATCGGCAGTGCCGATATAAGAAAGAGCGGCAGACGCCCGCGGAGCTAACGTACCATGCCGATGGAGACCGCTACTGTGCCTGCAACGGCGACCTCAGAACGCGCCCCCGCACTCTCTGCGGCGGCAACTCTGCCCATGTGGGCTGTCGCCGTTCTTGCTGCCCTGCTGCTGATGCTGTACCTGCGCGTGTGCGGCAAGCTCCTGGTGGACTGGTACGTCACGCCCGACTACGCACATGGCTTTCTTATCCCGTTCTTCTGCGCCTGGGTTATTTGGGAGAAGCGTGAAGCAGTGCGCAACACGCCGCTAGAGCCGAGCTGGGCGGGCACCGGGCTGGTGTTGCTGGGCATGCTGACCTACATCACCGGTGTCTATGGCGCGGAGCTTTTTCTGGCACGCATCTCTGGACTGATGGTGCTGGGCGGGTTGATCTGGACCTTTGCCGGTATGTCCATGTTGCGGGTGCTCAAGTTTCCGCTTTTGGTACTGCTGTTGGCCATCCCCTTTCCTGCGGTCGTGTTTAACCAGATCACCTTTCCCCTGCAGCTCTTTGCGTCGCGGCTGGCCAGCGGCATGCTGCCGTGGTTTAACGTACCCGTTCTGCGCGAGGGCAACGTGATCGAGCTGCCCATGATGAAGCTGGAGGTGGCGGAAGCCTGCAGCGGCATCCGCTCGCTGATGAGCCTGTTTACCGTCGCCATCATTTACGGTTACTTGCTGGAGCCCTCTACCTGGCGGCGCACCTTGCTGGCGCTGGGCAGCATTCCCATTGCGGTCGCGGCCAATGTCTTGCGCATCGTGGGCACTGGGTTGTGCGTGCAGTATTGGGACCCGGAGAAGGCAATGGGCTTCTTTCACGAGTTCTCTGGCTGGCTAATGTTTCTGTTCTCTCTAGGGCTGGTGTACCTTCTGCAGAAAGCCATGGCGATGGCCGCCCGGCGTGGGGAGCGTCTCGCATGAATTTTCCTCGTTTTGCGCTGGTCGCGGGCATGATGACGGCAACGGCTGCGATGGTCTTCCTGCGGGGCGCGGTAGACGATGTGCCCAGCAGCGTGCCGCTGGAATTGCTGCCGCACCGCATCGATAATCGCAGCGCCGTGGACATCACCATTCCGGATGTGACGCTGCAGCTGCTGGGCAAGGGCCGGTTCCTCAACCGGGTGTATTCCAGCCATGGCGACGCGGACGCAGGCACGGCTGCCGCAAACGCCGCCACCGCCACCGCGGCGGCACAGGATGCTGCCATCCCAGTCAGCCTGTTTATTGGCTATTTCCCAACGCAGCGCACCGGCCAGTCCATCCACTCGCCGCAAAACTGCCTGCCTGGCGCGGGCTGGACCTTTGAGTCGGAAAAGACCATCCTCCTGCCGGGCGCAGACGGCCGCAAATACCAGGTGGGCGAGTACGTGATTACGGATGGCACGCAGAAGCAGGAAGTGCTGTACTGGTATCGCGCGCACGGCAGAAGCATTGCCAGCGACTACCGGGCCAAGCTGTATATGCTGCTAGACGCCATTCGGTACAACCGCACAGACGGCGCGCTGATCCGCGTGATTACGCCGCTGGTGCCGGGTGAGGCGGAAGGTTCTGCCCATACCCGCGCCACGACCTTTGCCAGCCAGGTGGCGGCCATGCTGCCCGCTTACATCCCGGATTAATGCAGCCTCGTACAACTTACAGACCTGGCGGCCATCTGCCCCGCCACAAGGACGACCTACCCATGCCGCTAGACCGCCTTTCCCGCCCTGTACAGCTCGCCGCATCCGCCGTCGCCTTGTCTGCCGTGCTCTTTACGTCTGGCTGCAATCGCGACCCCAACGTCCGCAAGCAGAAGTATCTGGAGAGCGGCCAACGCTACTATAACGAGGGCAAGTTTAAAGAAGCCTCGCTGCAGTATTACAACGCGCTCAAAGCCGATAAGAACTTTGCACCGGCGCACTATGAGCTGGGTCGCACGTTCCTGAAGATGGGCATGATTTCGCAGGCCTATCCTGAACTGGCCACTGCCGTCCACCTTGCTCCCAATAACGTGCCGGCCCGTGTCGAGCTGGGAAACCTGCTGCTGGCGGGCCGCCTGCCCGATCGTGCGGCGGAGCAGGCAGACGCGGTTCTGAAGTTGAAGGCCAATGATCCTGACGCACTGGCCATGCAGGCCAATGTGGCTGCGGAAAAAGGCAACCGCGACGAAGCCGTTGCCGACATGCAAAAAGCGCTGGCAGCGGCACCCAACCGGTCAGATCTGCATGCCACCATGGGCGCTCTGCTGGGCAGCGGTGGCAAAGACCTGCCTGGCGCACACGCGGAGCTGGAGAAGGCCGTCCAACTCGATAACAAGAATGTGCAGGCGCATCTGCTGCTGGCAGGACTGCTGACGGTGCAAAAAGACTATGCCGGGTCTGAGGCGCAGCTGAAAACTGCCATCGGCGTTGCTCCCAAAAACCTGCAGGCCCGTGTGGCACTAGCCACGCTGTACATCTCGGAGAAGAACCTTTCGGCAGCAGAAGGCGTTGTGCGTCAGACGAGCGACGACTTTGCCGATGACCCCGAAGGTGCCACGGTGCTGGAGCGCTTCTATCTGCACGACGGTCAGGTGGATAAGGCGGAGACAGCGTACGCCGACCTGGCTGGCAAGCATCCCAAGAGCTTCCCGATCCAAATGGCCTATGCCCGCGTGCTGGCTCTCCGAGGCAACTTCGCCAAGAGCAACGAAATCGTCAACAAGCAAACCGAGGCGCATGGGACCGAACCGCAGTATGTGCAGGTCAAGGCAGGCCTTCTGCTGCATGACGGCAAGCAGGACGAGGCAAATACCCTGCTGCAGAAGGGCGTGCAGAACAACCCTGACAACGTGGAGTTGAAGCTGCTGTATGCCGTGGTGGCGCGCGACCGCGGTGACCTGGATACCGCCAACACCAACTTCCGCGCGGCCCTGCAGCGATCGCCGAGCAATATGGCTGCGGCAGCGGGTGTGGCAGAGATGGCCGCCCGGCGTGGCGACCAGGCCGGCCTGCGCCAGGTGTCGGAGCAGATGCTCAAGGCGTACCCCAATGCCGCCGCGCCGCATATCTGGCTGGGCACCGCCGAGGCAAGCGAGAACCACCTGGACCAGGCGGCCGCCGATCTGCAGGAGGCGCTGAAGCTGGAGCCGAGGAACACGCAGGCGATGACCGCGCTGGGCCAGATTCGCGTAAAACAAGGCAAAGCTGCGGAGGGCAAGGCCTTGCTGGAGCAGGCGCTTGCAGCCGACCCCAACAGTGCCGCCCTGAGTGTGCTGGTGGGCATGGACTTGCAGGGCAACCAACCCGCGGCCGCGGTGGCCCGCATGCAAGCCATGGTGCAGCGCAACCCGAACAGTGTGCCCGCACTGGTGCAGCTGGCACAGGTGCAGATGGCGGCCCGCGATCCCAAATCAGCCCTGGGCACGGCACAGCGAGCCATGCAGGTGCAGCCGGATAACATGGCGGCCATGCGGATCTACACCGAGGCAGGGCTGGCCACCAACGACCTGAACGGTCCCAACGAGCTGTGGACGAAGTGGGCCGGCAGCCATCCCAACGATGCACAGGCCCAGTCGTATCTGGGCATGCTGGCGGAGTCGTCGGGCGACCAGGGCAAAGCCATCACGTACTACCAGAAGTCGCTGCAGCTGCAGCCGGAACAGCCCGTGGTGGAGAACAACCTGGCCTACCTGATGGCCGACAGCGGCGGCAATACCGACGTGGCGCTTACCCTGGCCCAGGCCGCGCAGCGCGCCATGCCCAACTCTCCCGATACCAGCGACACGCTGGCCTGGGTGTACTACAAGAAGGGTGTCTACAGCTCTGCCCTGGACCTCCTGCAGGGTGCGGTCAAGACGTCACCCAACAACGCGAGCATTCACTACCACATGGGTCTGGTGTACGAGAAGCTGAACAACAAGGCTGCTGCGCAAACCAGCTTGAAGCGCGCCGTGGACACGGCGAACGGCTCCGATACCGGCAAGAAGGCGCAGGCAGAGCTCGACAAACTTGGCTAGATTGCAGCCGTCATCGACGCAACACCGCCCTCATGGCATCGGTCTCCGGGGTCTTGCCTCAAGCTGCTCACGAGTAGCTAGGGGCCACCGGCTGCCTGCAAGGCCGGGCACCGCGGCAGGCACGGCTTGAACACAAAAACCATACTGCGCAATACGCTGTGGTTCGCGCTGGAAAACATTATCAGCTTCGGCGCGTCGCTGATTGCGTCCTTCTTGATCGCGCGCACATTAGGTCCCACCCGCATGGGCTACGTCGTGTACGTGCTGTGGGTGGTGAACATCTGCAGTTCGCTAGGCGGCATCGGCATTCCGGCGACCACGCGCAAGTACATGGCAGAGTTCCTTGGCGCGGACCAGCGGGCAGCGGCGCGCCACGTATACCGATTGACGCTAGCGGCACAGCTTGGCATGGCGACGCTTGTCACCGCAGGCGCCCTATTTTGGGTGCTGCGCGATGTGCAGCCGGAGTACCGCTCGGCCTCTGTCCTGCTGGTGCTCAGCATCTGGCCGTCCATGGTCAATTCTATTTCGGCGTTTGCGAACGTAGCCTCGGAAGACCTATCGGCGAACCTCCCGGCATCCGCCGCTTCGACCGTAGTCTTTTTCGTCATTACTCTGCTGACGGTATTGCTGCACTGGGGCGTGATGGGTGTTGCGTTCTCCATGCTGACCATGCGGCTGGTGGACTTCATTGTCCGCTTCGTGCCTACCTTTCTACGCATCCATCGCTGGCAGGCTGACAGCAGTCAGGTGCCTCCCAATCTTTGGAAGCGCATGCATAGCTTTGCCCTGCAAAGCCTGGCCGGCATGCTGCTAACACTAGTGGTCTGGGACCGGTCGGAGGTGCTGCTGCTGAAGTATTTCTCTTCGGACATTCGGCAGATTGCCTTCTATTCCAACGCTTTCAGCCTGGCGGAACGCCTGCTGGTCTTTCCGACGGTGTTTGCCTCGGCAACTGGTGCCAGCATGTTCGCCCAGTTTGGGCGCGACCGTTCACGGCTGCCCGCGCTGACCGCCGCTTCCGCGCGCTACCTGGGACTCACTTCGATCCCGCTGCACATTATCGCCACGTCCTTAGCGGGCGCAGCGCTGCTGACCTTCTTCGGCCACGAGTACGCGGGAGCCGTGACGGTTGCCATGGCTGCACCCATGCTCTGCATCGCCAAGGCGTTCCTAACGCCAGTGCAGACTATGTTTGAGACCCTGGAGCGGCAGTCGCTGTTTATCTCAGCGACCCTCGTGGCATCGCTCGTTGACGTGGCGGTCGCCGTTCTGCTGATTCCGCACTACGGCGCGTTGGGGGCAGCCATTGGCAGCGGCGTGGCGCAGATGCTGTGTGTGGGTGCGCTCTGGACCATGGCCATTCGCAAGTACCAGGTGCGGCTGCCCTGGGTATTTTTTGGGCGCGTGGTGGCCATCAGCGTGTTTGCTTCGCTGGTGGGCTACCTGTGTGTGGTGCACACCAGACCGCTGGTGGGCTTTGTTTTGGGTGGGATGTCGTCGGTTCTGACGTTTCTTCTGCTCGCTGGCCTCTTGCGCGTCTTTGAGCAGGAGGATCTCGTACGCTTCCGCGTGCTCGTGGAGTCGTGCCCCGCCGCGTTGGCGGCTCCGGTTAACCTGACCTACGGCTGGCTGAGCCGCCGCGTGGCTCCCGTTCAGACTGAAGAATTGCTGTAACGCACCGCGGGACGATGGGTGCCGGCCTGCAGGCCGAATGCAAGCAAAACAAAGCGCCCGGCTGGACCCGGACGCTCTGCACCTCTGGCGGAGGAATGGCTACGCGCGCAAGCGGCGGCGCAGCAGCGGTACCGCTGCCGCAGCACCCGTCAGCAGCAACAGCAGGGAGCTTGGCTCTGGCACAGGCGAGGGAGTGACAACCGGAGTACTGGGCGTTCCAATTGGCGTTGAGCCTGAACCCGTGCCCGTGCCGCCACCCGGCGTGCCGATGCCAGGCGCTCCGCCACCGGGCACGACCACGGGGGGAACCGGGTTCCCAAAGTTCGGGCCTGGTGTGTTGCCCTGCGGCGTGGGAGCTGTGCCTGCCGGTGTAAATGTCACGGGTTCGCCAAACTCTGTGACCGGCGGCGCTTCCACAGGGGATGCGGGCGGCACCAGCAGCGCTTCATAGTCGGTGGGCACAAAAGACGCGGGGATCGTGTCGTCCGGCAAGTCTTCTCCGCACAGAACGCGGAAGCGCTTCAGCATTTCCTGCGGGATGAGTTTTGCGGGACGTAACCGATGGACCGGCGCGCTGGCGCGAACCAGGTGCGCGTGCGGCACACCCAGGTGCCGTGCGGCGCGCACCACATGCCGCTTGGTGCTGACCGCGTGTTTTGCCAGGCCCTGCTGATACTCCTTTACCCAGCGGGCACAGTCCGGAATGGCTGCCAACGTTTTTACGCCGCCAGCGCTGATCGCCACCAGGAGACAGGAAGTTGCCAGGAGTCGAAGACGCATACCACCTCTAGAAACGAGTACAAAAGATTGCCCTTCCCCAACAGCGTACAGGACTGGGGGTCCCGGCCGCGCTTATAGTACGAGACGTGCAGATATGCCGGATGGAGTATTCCCACGTTGGCACCGCCTATTCCATATCGGCTGCGTTCACTGGGAGCATGAAGGCGAAGACTGGTAGAGGGCGCTGTCTTGTATAGGGTCAGAGTGCCAGAATGAGCTTAAGACACAGTCCCGAAGGCCGAAGAAACGGTTAGACACCTGGCCTTCTCTGGAGCCCTCCCCCATGCCCCGCACCCTGAACCTGTTCGCCGCCCTGCTCTCCGTAGCCCTTCCTGCCGTTGCCCAAATCCACTTTTGTGTGGGCGGTGACCTGGACAACCTGTCACCGGCACAGGTAACCAGTTGCCGCGCCAAGATGACGGAGGTGCGCGAGGCGGTGCGGCGGCGCGGCGCGCCAAGCGGTTGGCACTTTCTGGTGGTCTGCGATGAGGGCAGCTGGCGAGACGTGGCCACGATGACCGGCCATGCAGCCGCGGAGCTGCGCAACGTGGACTTCGCAACGGATCGCGAGTCGCAGCTAACCTTTATCCGCGGCAGTCACGTGGCCGAGCAGGATGGTGCCGCGGCCCAGCTGCTGGATGCCGCGCTGGAGGGCGTACCCGGCCGGTTCACACAGCCTGGCATCGGCACAACGCCCGCACCCATCCCCAACGTACAGCAGAAGCGTGACGTTCCCACGCTGCAGATTGCGGAAGCACGACAGCCCGAGCTGCTGCTGCAGGATGACGCTGTGTCTGGTCAGTGAGCCCGGTTACTGCTGTCGCAACGGCCTGAAGCCACCACGGTTTCAGGCCGTTGCCATGTCAGGCGTATCGTTAAAGCAAGGCCCGGAGGGGCCGCTCATCATGGATGGATCGTTCGGTCCAGTTGCAGGCATTCTCCTGCTCATTGTTGCCATTATTGTCGTAGTCACGCTGCTGAAGACGCTGTATACCGTTCGCACCTCGCAGGCAGGCGTGGTGGAGCGCTTTGGCAAGTTCCACCGCATCGCACGGCCTGGCATCCACCTGCTCATCCCGTATGCGGAGCGCGTCTTCTTTGTCGATCTGCAGGTGCAGCAGGCGCAGTTCTCTGTTGAGACCAAGACGCGCGACAACGTCTTCGTGCAGATTCCCGTCAGCATCCAGTATCAGGTGCTAGACGACAAAATCTTCGACGCTTTTTACCGCCTGTCGCGCCCACAAAAGCAGATCGAAAGCTTCGTCTTCAACTCGATCCTGGGCCACGTGCCCAAGCTGACGCTGGACGAGACCTTCGAGCAGATGAGTGGCATCAGCATCGCCGTAAAAGTCGAGCTAGACGCCACCATGCGCGAGTTCGGCTTCAACATTCTCACAGCGCTGGTCACCGACATTATTCCGGACAGCAAGGTCAAGGCTGCCATGAACGACATCAACGCGGCGCAGCGCAGCCAGGTGGCAGCTATGGCCAAGGGCGAAGCCGACAAGATACTGAAGGTGAAGCAGGCCGAGGCAGAGGCAGAGAGCAAGGCGTTACAGGGCAAGGGCATCGCAGCCGAACGGCAGGCCATTATTGACGGCCTGCGCGCCAGCATTGAGCACTTTCGCGAGGCGGTGCCCGGTGCCACCGCAGAAGACGTGATGGCGCTCGTCCTGCTGACCCAGTACTTCGACACGCTCAAGGACATCGGCGTACGCAGTGGCACAAACACGCTCTTCCTGCCCAACAACCCCGGCGCAGCCAATGACTTCCTGCAGCAGATTCTCGCTGGCCTGCGCGGCGGCACCCACCGTGCCACGCGCGGCGGCGAGGGCACGGACCCGGTGCAATAGGTAAACGGCAGACGTCCGTTCCCTGGCCTGGTTACGTATCCATGCTGAATCTTGTCGTGAGCCTGGTGTCATGAGAGCACCGCAGGACGCAATGTTCACATGATCGGGTACCCGCGCTTTTTATAATGACCTTGGTTTGCCATCACAACGCAGCAATGAAAAAGAAGTGGGTGGAGGGATGATCTCTGCCCTGAAGCCCCCGTATGCCGAAGCGGACAGACTGCAGATTCTGGACGAACTCGCTCGTGTCACCGCGAGCGAGCCGTTTGTGCGTTCCCCATCGTCACAGCGGTTGTTGAACTTCCTCGTTCAACAGGAACTCGCAGGCGAAGCGGAAAGCCTAAAAGAGAGCTACGTAGGACACGCCCACTATGGCCGCTCCGCCGGTTACGACACCAAGAACGATGCCCTGGTTCGTGTGAACGCAAAGCGCCTGCGCGTCCTGTTGGCAGCCTGCTATGCAGAGGCGAGTTCATCGGCATTGCAGATTGAGGTGCCACGGGGCGCGTATGTTCCCCGCTATGTTCGAACAGAGCAGGAGGACGACGCCGACACTGGGCCTGGGAGGTCCACGGAGCCGGCTCCGGAAGGTCCGGTAGCCGTTTTGGTGCAGGAAGCCCCGCTCACAGTACCGAGTAACCTTGACCGGCCGGAGACCGCTACAGCGCCCTCCGCACCGCATTCCATGGTGACACGGTTGCGCGCCCATCTCCCGCTCACAGTGGCGGTCGTGGCATTGTTGCTCTCTGTCGCACTCTGGTACGCCCCCTGGCAAAAACCACAGGCCGCAACGGCGCAGGGGAGCTGGATTGCGCACCCTTTTCTGCGTCCGGCAGGGCTTGTTACGTTCCCTGACTATTCACCGGACGGCACGGGGGTTGCGTTTGCTATGTCGCAGGATGAGGACGCTGACCGCAGCGACATTTTCATTGAGGACGTGCGCAGCCAAAGCCCTACGGAGCTCGCCACTGGCACCGCATCGAGCACGCGCCCGGCATGGTCGCCGAGCGGAACAGAGATCGCCTATCTGAGCACCAGGGACGGCCGAAGCGAGGTGGATGTCTACTCCCTGAAGAACCATTCCCACCGGACGATTGCGCTTTTGAAAGGCACGTTTCCCTGGCTTTGTGAGATACCCCGCATCTCGTGGACGCATGACGAGAAGCACCTCATCACGGCGGACAGCACCACTCCGAACACCCCCTGCCGCATCGTTTCAATCGATGTGGGCACCGGGGTTGAGCAGGTGCTAAGCAGCGGAACCGACGGAGTAGTAGCAGACGTGGAGCCTGCTGTGTCCATGGACGGGCGGCAGATCGCGTTTCTTCGCAATACGGGCACCCTGGTGGGTGACATTTACGTGATGGCGACCGATGGCAGTGCTGCCCACCGCGTGACCTGGGACAACCGGGACATCATGGGATTTTGCTGGAGCGCAGGTGAGGAGAGCTTCATCTTGGCGTCGCGCCGCATCGACGGTACCTTGCGGCTTTGGCAATCGGCGCCCCAAGCCGGAGGCATGACCCGGCTAACAGACGGGGTTACCACGGCTGGCTTTCCAGCCCGTAGTCCTGACGGCAAGACCATCCTTTTTGCGTCCTACCGCTCGAGTTCATCCATCTGGCGCATCTGGCCGGGCCACCGCACTCCGCAAAAGCTGATTGCAGGTGGCACGTTCAATGCAGATGCAAAGACGTCACCGGAGGGAGAGACCATTGCCTTTCGCAGTGACCGCAGCGGATCAAGTGAAATCTGGTTGTCGGACGCGCAGGGGCAACATCTGCACCAGTTGACCAGGTTAGGCGGACCTGCCGTCAGTCGCGTCCGCTGGTCGCCGGACGGCAAGCAACTCGCTTTTGAGTGCCGCGACGGCGGACATACGGATGTTTGCCTGATTGCGACGTCCGGTGGACCTATCACGCACCCTGTACCGTGGAACTCCAACCAGGAGCAGCCCGAGTTTTCCGCCGACGGCAAACACCTTTACTTCTCGTCCAAACGCTCCGGCATTGAAGAAATCTACCGCCTGACGCTGGGTCAAACAGAGCCTGAAGTCATCACAAGCTCTGGAGCTGTTCGCGCTGCCGAGGCCTGGGGAGAACCACTGCTGCTGGTCGCACGGTTTCATCCTGAAGACGGCCTCTACGCACAGAGGACGGGAACACCGGACCAGGCCTGTCCGCAGTGTGCGCCGGGCCACCGGCTGCTCCAAATGGACGAGGAGCATCTGCGTAACGCATGGGATGTAGCACCGGGCGGCTTCTGGTTCGTGGCCGACAGCCCATTAAAGGATGGCAGCACCGCCATCTGTCGATTCTCGCTCAGGAACCATGCTGTAACCCTGGTCACCAGCTTCGATCACAAACTGCTCATGGGTGACTCGGTTCTCACCCTGGAGCCGAAAGGCGACAGCGCCCTTGTCGTGGAATCAGAGCCCCAGACGGCCGAACTCTACATGCTTCAACGTGGCAAGTAGCCGGGGCAGGGCTGTTGGGCTTCGCCAGCTGAACACCTGCCATTGCGTCCGCCCGGTGTACAGGCTCGCGTGTAACGTCACGTAACCCCTCAGAACACGCGCAAACCATGAGCGTGAACGCCCGATGACAGGGCAGTTCGGAAGTGGTTTACGAGAGCACGATGTGTGCACCTCGGCACGCGTGACGCCTTCATTCGTCTGCTTTACCCCTGCGTAACGTGGTTTAACTCCCAGCAGCGCAAGATGGCCCCTACTGTGAAGCGCATACGTCATCCTTTGACGCACTTCCCGACAGGAAATGAAATGAAGACACTATTCTCCTTGGTTCTCACTGTGCTCGTTACCGGTGTCTGCGCGCATGCAGATACCTTCACCGTTTACAACCTCCAGTCCACCTTCAACTCGCCGGGTAACAGAGGCTCCATCGCTGGCACCCTCACCTATGACAACACCACAAGCTCGTTTTCCGCTGTCAACCTGCTTACGAGCGGTTTTCCAGCCAACAACGGCAGTAACGGTCAGCCTTTGACGGGGGTGTACACCCAGGGGCAGGTACAGACCGGGCCGACGACCTTTGCGAACGATTACTTTGTGTCGGTCGGCAACCCATCCGGTGCAGGCGTGTACTTCTATTTGCCGGGCACTACCTTTGCCAACCTGTCCACCATCACCATCGGCACAGTGTCGAATTCCACCCCTTACGCGTCGTCGTATGGCAACACTGGCTTTAGCTATCAAGCCATCAGTGGCCAGCTCACCAACGCGAGCCCCGCGACAACTGCGGTCACGCCTGAGCCGGGCAGCCTGGCACTGTTGGGAACTGGACTCGTTGGAATGGCAGGAGTTTTCCGCCGTCGCTTCATCGCGTAATGCAGAACGCTGAAGAACTTGGGACCTCGATGTCTGAGGTCCCTTTTTTCGGTCGGGCCGGCACGCACATGGCACGTGCTACACAGCCAGCAGCAGTATCTTGTCACCCGTATGGCCACCTAATCTGGACATGTAGGATGACTGCATGGAAACAACTCGGGCTAGTGGTCCTGCATTCTGGAGTTGTGCAGGGTTAGTTTAGTCACTCCCGGAAAGCTACACCACCAGCAGCAGTACCTTGCCACCCGCGCCGCCTTTTTCGGCAAAGGTGTGCGCCTCGGCTGCTTCATCCAGGCGGAACTGACGGACGACCGGCAAAATGAATTTGCCATCGCGGTAGTCTTCCGCAAACTCGCGTAGCGTTGCAGGGTCAGGGTGCGCTCGCATGCGCACGAGCTTCAGTTCCGGATGCAGCGACACGTCGGGTGGTGGTGTAGTGACTGTGCCACAGATGCCGCCATCTCGAAGGTGGTTGAGCAGCGGCGTAGTCGCCTTGTCGCCTAGTGTGTCGGCAATCACGTCCACCTTGCCGAGTTTTTCAAGCGCGTCCTTGTCATTAAGCGCCACGGCGTCGACACCAAGCTCCTTTGCCTGTTCCAGGCTCGATTTGCGGACACCGGCGATGACTCGAGCGCCCAGCTTTTTGGCGACGTGCACCGCGGCACGTCCCACACCACCCAGCGCACCGGTTACAAGTACGGACTGGCCGGACTGCAGCCCACATGCCTCGCGAATGAGCTGGTCGCCGGTCAAAACTACCACCGGCAACGCGGCGGCATCCGTGATGCGCATGCCCTCCGGCACATGGGCCAAAGCATCCGCCTTGACGGCGACCAGTTCCGCGTAGGCACCCTGGGACAGGGCGACAACACGGTCTCCCACGCTGACACCGCGCACGTTCGAGCCTACCGCGCGCACAAGGCCGCTCACGTCAAGCCCAAGGACGGTTGGCAAGCTGACGGGGTAACGGTCTTTGACAGCGCCAGACCGAATCTTCCAATCGATCGGATTGATGCTTGCAGCGGCGGCGGCGACCAGCACCTCATCGTCGGCGATTTCTGGATCAGGAGCTTCCTCAAACTTCAGGTTTTTTGCTGGACCGTACTCGTGCAGGCGAACTGCTTTCATGGTGCACCTCACTGCGATGTGATGCAGTCTTCGCGTCTACGTGGAGGGGCAGTGTTCCGCGGACAGGTAGCGCTGCCAGTCGTTGCCTTCGGCAATGCGCTTGATGCGTTGGAAGCGGCTGCGCAGCAGCTTGCGGATGTGCGGCACCATGATGTATCTGGCTACCAGGCTGCCCAGCGCGCCCAACGGAAGTGAGAAGCGCAACTCATCCTCCAGCTGCGTCCACGACGGACCCTTGGGTCCGTGCGGCACCTCGCGGAAGTGGTGGTCGTGCTGAAAGGCTTTGAAGCGGCCGTCCAGCATGGTGTCTTGCATGAAGACGGGTTCCTGAAAGCCGGAGATATGCGACACGTGAAAGTGCTTCAGGCCCAGCTGCCAGCCCTCCCAGCGGATAACATCGCCACCTTCCACCAGGCCATGCTTTTTTTTGCTCACGGCCACCATGCCCAACTCGTCATGCACCAGTTCCAGCGAACACGACAGCTGAAAGCAGCGATCGATGGGAGCGTGTACCAGTTGGGTGTCGCGCAGGATGAAGGTACCGTCCAGCTCCCTTACCGCGGTATGCTCATGTGCCATGGCAAGATCCTTTCAGCGCAGACGTTGCACAACGGTTGCTCTAGGTCCATTTTGGTACAGCCGTATGATCGACAACCGTGGACGGAAGCGTCTGCCTGCTATGTGACACTGCCGCAGGCCTTTCGCATCGGTCTGCATTCATGTGCCGTCCGAAAAAGTTGCAAGCCGTTGACGCTGCCAAGTCGAAGTTGTATTCAGGAGCGCCGGATGCCAGCGCAAGTTGGGTTTGAGATCGTTTCTGCCGTGCGCGGCGCCCAAGTCTCGCCTTGGCTGTGGCGCAGGCTGCCTCGCCCACGCTGTTGACAGCAGGCTGCCCAGACCGCATCCGGGTCGGGCTAATATCGCGGCGTTACGCAACTGCGACTACGGTAGGCGGTACACCTTGAGGTCGCCGTAGTACGGGTCATCGAACTCACCCACTAGCGTGCCGATAGCCTCTACCTGGGCGAAGTGCTGCCGCAGGGTCACAAAGTACGCGGCGTCGGTGACAGACCCCTGCGTCATCATGCGATCCCCCGCGATGAAGTACTTTGCGCCATAGTCCTGCGCGGCCTGCAGCGGATCGGTGCGTTCCGATGAGATATAGGGATGATCGCGAAGGCCGAACCAGAAGGTGATGGTTCCATACGTCGTCGCGCCCGGCGGCAGCACGCTCTCCAGTTCGGCAATGACGTGGTGATAGTCTGCGCGCCGTGCCGCATTCAGCAACAGCAGGTTGGCGCCGAACTGCGCCAGGCACACCAGCAGCAGACCTGATACAGCCCAGCGCCGCAACTGTGGCCGCCCCCACACAGCCGCTACGGCACCCGCCAGCACCAGCGCCATGACCGGTGCCAAAATCGCCAGGTAACGTGACGATTTGTTGACGGTGTACACCAGCCACAGCATGGACGGCAGCAGCAGGAGCAACTCGAGGTAAAACCAACTTCGCCGGTAGCGCCACAGGAGGTACGTTGCCGCAAGCAGCGCCAGTGGGATGGGCAACCGCACCGGCAGCGCTGCAAGGCCATGGCCGTGCAGCATGCCGA
>CALMOM010000069.1 GCA_937873305.1 uncultured Terriglobus sp. | reverse complement strand
GCAAACATTCGCATGGAGTGATGGAAAGCACGTAGCATACGTGGAGTGAGACTATGACCGGCGCACGATGGGTAGCGTCTGACTGGCCCTCGGTGTCCGCCGCTTTGGCCGCATACACGCGCGCACCGGAAAGACCGCCCGTGTATGCGGCAACGCCCCGAAAGATAGATTGCGCCACGCGCTCACGGTAGTCCGGTGTGCGCAGTTGCGCCGCATCCTTGCCGTTGGTCACAAAACTGATCTCCGTGAGAATGGACGGCATGTTTGCGCCGATTAGCACCACAAATGGCGCTTTTTTAACGCCCCGGTTCTTCAATCCCTCATTGCCCCTGTGCAGACCGTCATAGAGCGACTGCTCCACGTCCGCAGCGAACTCGCGCGACTCATCGATCTTGTCCTTCAGCGTGATCTTCTTGACCAGGTCGGCCAGCTGGTGCACGCCCTGATCGCTCACGGCGTTTTCGCGTGCCGCCACATCTAGTGCGTCGGGTTGCGAGGTGAAGTTGAGATAGTAGGTTTCCACGCCGCGCGCTGTTTCGTCGCCAGAGCTGTTGGCATGGACACTGATGAAGAGGTCTGCCTCTGCCTTGTTGGCGATGGCCGTGCGCGTTTCGAGCGGGATGAACGTATCGTCCGAGCGGGTATAGGTGACCTCTGCCCCAAGCTTGTCATGCAGGAGCTTGCCCAGACGCAGCGCCACGTCCAGCACCACATCTTTCTCCATAATGCCGCCCACGCCAATGGTGCCGCTGTCGTGGCCGCCGTGACCCGGGTCAATCACGATGCGCCTAATTTTGAGCCCAAGCGCGCGTTGCAGCGTACGTTCGCCGCTGGCAGTAGGTGCGGCGGCGTGAACGGGCGCGGCGTCGGCGTCGGCGGAGCGTTTCGCCTTGCTCCGGGAGAGAGCCGCGGGTGTGGACCCAACCGCGATAGGCTGCGATGTGGGTCTGGACGTGGCGCGCTCCGTCTCTGGCGACGCGCTCAAGGCGGCTACTTCACCGCCGGTCGTGGTGCGGCTTGCTACTGTGCTGGGAACGGCGGAGACGGTACTGCTTGCACCAGCGGCCTGTGTGAATGGAGCGGGGGCAGGTCTGCGTGCCGCAGGCGTGGCGCCGGCCTGTGCGGTGGTCTGCGCGGGCGGCCCCGGTGTAGCCGGTGTAGTGGTCGCAGGGCCCGCAACGGATGTTGTCCCCTTTAGACCGCCGTGAATGTCGATGATGAGCCGGTACGGATTGGGCAGCAGAAAAGCCGAGTACTCCGTGACGTCGTTCACGTCCAGCACCACGCGCGTCATGTCGTTCGAGTACTGTGCGGCGCGGATGCGCTTCAGAAAGCCATCATCCGTCACGGCGAAACTCTTGCCCGCAAGTTCCTGCGCCAGCCGTGTGCCATGGAGGTCGAAATAGATGCGATCCGGTCCGGGCACGCGCGCTGCTTCGTATTGCACCTCGTCTCCCAGGTCAATGGCGACCCGCGTGTAGGTGGGCGTGGACCAGTGCCGAATGGCTGAAACAGTGGCCAGCCCGCTCCTTGTATGTGCGGGTACGTTTGCCTGGGCATCCTGCACCGGCTCACCTGCGGGACGTACGGTAGCTGCAGGGCGCGACACGTCTGCCATCGGCTGCGCCGTGGAGGAGACAACGGGTACTGGCTGCTGCACCGTGCCCTGCGACGCAGCCAGGCTCGCCTCCGCATGCAGCTCAGGCGATACAGCAGCACCGGGCACACCGTTGGAAGCAGCCGCCGCACTGCGGGCCGCGCCTGTCTCTGCTCCGGGCGTGACAGGAGGCACCGGAAGCGTACCCGCGCGCAGGCTCCTAAGCGCCGCGTTGGCTTCATCAACGTGGGTGGACTGCGGGTAGCTCTGCACAAACTCCGTGTACTTCGACCGCGCCAGCTTCACATCGCGGAGGTCAGCCGCCGCAATCTGCGCCTCTTGCAGCAGCGCCGCAGCGCGGAACTGGGAGTGTGGATACTGCGTCCGCAAGAATTCGAATTGGCCGACTGCATCGTGCGAAGCCTTGTTGTCATGCAGGATATTGCCCTGTTCCGCGAGCAAAAGCCCTACGTCGAAGATGGCCTCGGTCGCATGCGGGTCGCTGGGCGCACCGTGATAGATCAGGCGATACGCGTCCATCACCATCGCATAGTCTTCACGCGTGCGCTGCGGCGCGGGAATCGCGAGCAGCTGTTGCCGCGCCTTTTCTGCCACCTGCCATGGCGACGGTGGTACCGCGGCATGGCGGGGCACAGCAGCAGCAGCGAGTGGCAGTAGTGCCAGGGCTGCGCATGCCGCGCGACGGAATGTGGTGCAAACAGCCAAGCCGCCCTCAGTGTACTGTCGGCTATGGGCCGTGCCCCGTGCTGACTCGAAGGCGGGTAGCTTTCCTGGTTACCTGATGGAGGCCGTTCCCAGGCCGCGCCGCTATGCGAGCGCTTCGACCGGCTGTTCCAGCATGCGGAACGCCGCTGCCGCCCGCTCGCTCACGGCTCGAGGTTCCGTTTCCGGCTGGTAGCGAATTTCCAAGGTGGCCACGGGGACCTGCTGGAGCGTGGCGATGCCAGTCCGGACGGCACTCCAATCCACCCTGCCCTCGCCAGGCCAGCAGTGCTCGTCTTTTTCGCCGCCGTTATCGTGTAGGTGCAGTTGCTTGACACGCGCGCCCAGCACCTCAAACGCTTTTGCAACGCCGGGCATCCCAGGCAGGCTCATGTGACCCACATCCAGGCACACGCCCACCGTGTCCAGGTGCGCGATGCGCAGCATTTCCACGAGGTGCTCTGGCGTGGTCACGTCATTGGGTAGCGTCTCTACGAGGGTCCTGACGCCCAGGGGGTGCGCAAAGGCCTTGATGTGCTCAACGGCGGTCATGGACAGGTCGAGCGTGCGTTCGCTCCAGGTGTCGCTTGGCGTACCCAGGTGCAGCACAATGCTGTCGATCGCGATCTGCTCCGCCGCCTCAAGTGCGCGCTTTACCTCGTCCATGGCCTCAATGCGGCGCGTCTTCTCCACGTCGATCAAGTTGATGGTGGGCTGCACATATTTACTCCAGTCGGCCCCGCCCCGCGTTCTGCCATCAAAGACGGGCTGGTGCAGCGTGGCCCGGCAGGGATTGCTGCCGAACCACTTGGCAATCTCTTTCACCTCGGTGCGATCGGCGTAGTCGAAGTGGTGCCGCGCGGCGAATAGCTCGATCGATTGCGCACCACCCGCGACCAGGGCGTCCAGCAAGCCGCCATGAAGCCGCTGCTGCAAAAAGACGTGTGTGCTGATGGAACGCATCATGCTGCCCTGAGCCTAGCAGGGCATGGCCCCGGCGCGGGAACCAGTGGAGGTACTACTGGGGCGTGAGGGGTGCGTCATTCTGCACACCCAGGGTGCGACTGATGGCGGCCTGCGCGAGCGGCGCCATGATTGCGTAGCCCTCCGCGGTCGGGTGCACGCCGTCCTTGCTTAGGCCCGGCTTCATGGTGCCCTCAGACGTAGCCAGCGCAGTGTAGTAGTCCAGGTAGGTACAGCCTGCAGACGCGCAGAAGCCGCGCAACCACGTGTTCAACGTGCGCACCTGCTCCTCCGGGTGCAGGCCATGACGCCAGGCAAAGTCGCTTGCCGGCAGCACGCTGCTCACAATCAGCCTGACCCCGTTTTCCTTGGCGATGGCTGCCATGGACCGAAAGTTGTCCTCGACCATACTGGCTGTCTCCACGCCGGTGTTGCCTGCGATGTCATTAATGCCCGCCAGGATAACGACTGCCGCGGGATGCAGTGCGACTACGTCCTGCTGGAAACGAATCAGCATCTGCGGCGTGGTCTGGCCGCTGATGCCGCGGTCCAGGTACGGTTTACCGGGGAAAAACGAGGCCTTGTTGGCGCCGTTGCCCCAAGCATCGGTGATGCTGTCGCCGTAGAAGACGACGCGGCCCGGTTCCGCAGGGGAGAGAGCTTTGTTAGCGGCAGCGTAGCGGCCCAGCTGCGCGTAATCACCCAGCAGGGATTGCATGCGCTTGATTTCGGTCTGGTTCAGCGACTCCGTCGGGGCCAGCAGGATGGGGTCTGCCGCGATGGGTTTGCCGTCGCTCGTCATCATGGTGGCTCTGGGTGCATTGGGCGCGGGTGTCTGCGACGACGCTGGTACCGGTCCGGTGGGCCGCTGTGCGGGCGCGGAGGTGCTGGCCGGCTGCTGTGCGCGTAGGGTGAACGGGAGTGAAAGCGCACAAAGCATGACTGCAGCACGGTGCATGGTGTCTCCGGAGGTAGGGCGGATTGTTGGCTCAGCGAGGGTAGTCCGACACCGCTCACTCTGTCATGTGATGCATCATGACCCGGCTTGCCGCCGTTTTACCGTACGCCAGTAGCGTCGTGCTCAGTTGCAGCTGCTAAGTAGCCACGAACGCGACTACCCTCAAGTAAGAGGAAGCCATGAACCTTACAAGCCAGCCTGCCTACATTATTAAGATGCGAGCGAAGCCCGGGACAGGCGATAAGCTTTTTGAACTTGCCACAGCCGGCATGAAGAAGTCCGGTTCGTCAGACCGTTTCATCATCCTCCGTGAAGACAATGATCCGGATGTGCTGTGGAATATGGAAGTCTTCCGATCAGATGCGGCGAAGGAGAACTATGAGAACAGCCCGCTTGCTGACGAGCTTCGGGACGAAATCTTGTCGCTCTTAGCGGAACCGCCACTCCGCATTGCTGCTCATCCCTACTCAGTCGCACCCGAGTAAACCTGGGACACGAAGGTCAAGCTAGCCTAGCAGCTGCAGCAGGGCTGCTTCGTCGAGCACGCTGACGCCGAGTTCGCGTGCCTTGTCCAGCTTGCTGCCTGCCTCCTCGCCGGCGACCACATGGCTGGTTTTCTTTGACACGGTGCCGGACACCTTGCCGCCCGCTGCCTCGATCCATTCCTTGGCTTCGTCGCGGGTGAGCGTGGGCAGTGTGCCGGTGAGCACAAAAGTTAACCCGGCAAGTGTGTCGCCGATGGTCTTCTTTTCCGCCGTAAATTGCAGGCCCGCTTTGCGCAACGCTTCGATCAGGGCGCGGTTCTTTTCTAGTTGAAAGAAGTCATAGATGGTTTGCGCGACGATGGGGCCAATGCCCTCCGCCTGCACCAACGCCTCGGCGTCCGCCGCCATGATGGCATCCATGCTGCCAAAGCTCCCGGCTAGGTCCTGCGCGGTGCGTTCGCCCACGTGGCGGATGCCCAGGCCCAGCAGCACACGGTAAAGCGGTGATTGTTTGGAGCGCTGAATCTGCTCGTACAGCAGCGTGCCGCGCTTCTCGCCCAAGCGGCGCGCGCTTGCCACTTTACCTTCTTTGGCAGCCTTGGCCTGCTCCGCTTCACTGGGGGGGAACTTGAGTTCGCAGCGCGTCTCTTTGGACAAGCTGTAGAGATCAGCCACCGTATGGACGAGCGCTGCCCGGGTCGGCTCCTCGGCCGTCTGCTCCGTGTTGTCTGCCGCGGGGAGGTCGTCCGCAGGCAGTGAGACGGGATCGTTTATGGGATGACCCAGCAGCTGTGCCACCATGGCCTCGCCCAGACCTTCGATATTCATGACGCCGCGCGAGGCGAAGTGCAGCAACTCCTCACTCAGGCGCGCGGGACAACTCGCGTTGACGCAGCGGAAGTCGATCTCGCCCTCTTCGCGAAGAACGGGTTCCTTGCACTTGGGGCAGCGCGTGGGAAAGACAATGTCGCGGGTGCCGCGCGGGTGCTCCGCGTCATCGACGACCTCGGTGATCTTGGGGATGACGTCGCCGCCGCGCTCCACGGCGACGAAGTCGCCAATGCGCACGCCGAGCCGGGCAATTTCATCCGGGTTGTGCAGCGTGGCACGTGCCACCGTGATGCCGCCAATGCCCACTGGCGCAAGCGCGGCGACGGGCGTCAGCTTGCCGGTGCGGCCCACCTGGAAGAGCACGTCCAGGAGTTGCGTGACCGCGCCACGCGCGGGAAACTTGTACGCCACGGCCCAGCGCGGCGCCTTGCCGGTAAAGCCCAGCCTGCGCTGCTGACTGACTGCGTTGACCTTGATCACCACGCCGTCAATCTCGTACCCAAGAGCGTCGCGCTGCGCCTCTGCCTTCCCAACAAAGGCGAGCACCTCATCGACCGTGCCGACGGTGCGCGCATGCGGATTGGTGCGGAAGCCCGCGGCAGCCAGCGCAGCCAGCGTTTCAGACTGCGTGGGCAAGAGGAACTCGCCATCTTTCAGCAGGAAGTAGGCGTAGTAATCGAGGCGGCGCTGCGCCACCACGCTGGGCTCCACCGTGCGGATGGTGCCCGCGGCAGCATTGCGCGGGTTGGCCGCAGGCGACTGGCCGGCACGCTCGCGCTCCTCGTTCAGCTTGAGAAAGGACGTTTGCGGCATGACCACTTCGCCGCGGACCTCAAAGTCCGCCGGCAAGCCCGCCGCCTTCCGCTTGTCTGTGCTGACCGACAGTGGCACAGAGCGCATGGTCCGCACATTGGCCGTCACGTCCTCGCCCACAGAGCCGTCACCGCGCGTAACGCCGGTTTGGAGCGCGCCCCCGGCGTACTGCAGCGCCAGCGACAGGCCGTCCAGCTTGTATTCGCAGGTGAACTCGAGGACGTCGTTGGGGTGCAGGGAACCAGTCACGCGATCGGCCCAGGCGCGCAGTTCCGCCTCGTTATTGACATTGTCGAGGGACAGCATGGGCCGCGAGTGTGCCACCTTGGCAAAGCCCTCCTTCACCTTGCCGCCCACGCGCTGGGTGGGGCTGTCGGGCGTGACGAGGTCGGGGTGCTCGGCCTCGAGAGCCTTCAGTCGGTTCATGAGCTTGTCGTATTGCGCATCGGTAATCTGCGGGTCGTCCAGCACGTAGTAGAGGTGCTCGTGGTGCACAAGTTCGGCGCGCAAGGTGTCGATCTGCTGCTGGGGCGTTTCGGCTGTAACGGGTTTGAACATAGGCAAGCAGGTAAGACGCGGGTGGCTTCCCGAGTTTTGCCCCGTCATCCCTTTCAGTTTCGTGCGGCGCAGCAATGTGGAACGGTCCGCCGTGTATGCTCCAACCGTGGAACCCGTTACCCACATGCTGACCGGTGCTTGCCTTTCCCGGGCGTGCGGCTTCCCGGCGCGGGCGCGCTATGCAACGGCGGCGTGCGTGATCGCGGCTGAACTGCCGGATGCGGACTACGTCTACCGGCTGGGCGGCCCGCTACTGTACTTTCAGCACCACCGAGGCTGGACACACGCCCTATGGTCGCTCCCATTGCAAGCTGCTGTTGTGGTGCTGCTGTGTATGGGCTGGCATGCCGTGCGGCGCACGTTGCACCGGCGGCGTTCGCGAGAGGAACCCGCGCCCACACGCTGGGTGCTGCTGGGTGGCATGGCGCTGCTGGCGTTGCTCTCGCATCTCCTGCTGGACTGGACCAACAACTATGGTGTGCGTCCGTTTGCACCATGGAACCCACGCTGGTACGCGGGCGAGTTGGTCTTCATCGTGGAGCCGCTTTTGCTGCTGTTTCTTGGCGGCGCCCTGCTGCTACCGCTGCTATTGTCGCTCCACACGCGAGAGATTGGCCTTCGCCGTCCGAAGTCGAACGGTCGGGGCTTGGCCGCAGCCGCACTGCTGCTCATGGCGGCATTGTGGGGTTTCCGTAGCGTGCAGCGGCAAGACGCGCTCACCCTGCTGCACGCACAGGAGCTACGCGGCGGACTCATTGTGCGCACCAGCATGGACCCGTACCCCATCACTCCTTACCAGTGGCACGCGCTAGCGGAGACGCCGCTGAACTTTCAGGCAGGCAGCGCTGACACCCGTACGGGCCAGTTTCACACGGAACCGCAGCAGATCTTTGCAAAGCCAGCGGATACACCCGCCATCCTTGCCGCCAAACGGAGCTGGCTGGGGCAGGTGTACTTGAACTGGTCAGCGTTTCCGCTGGTAGTGGACGCGGGCACCGCCGCAGAGGTGCACCCGGAGCTTGCCCTGTCCCCAACCGAACGCGACTTGCGCGTGGTGCAGTTCAGCGATCTTCGCTTCGGATACAACGTGCTTGGGCAGGGCAGTTCGGCCAGGCCACCGCTTGGCGCACAGGCATGGGTCGATGCAAATGGAAACGTCGTACGCGTGTTCTTCGGCGACGCAGAGCAGCATTTGCGCTGACAATTAGGCAGTCACCAACTGCACGCGACGACTCGTCAGCGAAGCGCATGTGACAATACCGTATGGCCTTCCTGGTGCTCCTGCTCGCCGTGTTCAGCCGCGTTTTGCCGGCACTGCTGCATGTCACCGGGGCAAACGTGACCATGCTCGGTGCAGGCGTGCTGTTCTTCGGCGCAAACCTGCGCCGCGATCAACGTTTTTGGGTGCTGCCCGCCCTGAGCCTGCTGGCGGTGTCAGATTATTGGCTGACCACAGTCGCCTACGGTTACCCGTTCCACATCACGGGCTACCTGCCCACCTGGCTTTGGTATGGAGCGGTATGCCTTGGCGCTTCTGCCTGGCTGGGGCGAGAGCGCAGCGTTCTCCGCATTGGAACTGCTGCCGTGGCATCTTCTACAGGCTTTTTTCTGTTGAGCAACGGGATGGTGTGGCTGCGGAGCGGTATGTACCCACACACCGCCGCAGGGCTGGGGCAAAGCTACGTGGCCGGCCTGCCGTTCTACCGCAACGACCTCCTATCGACGCTCGTATTTAGCGCAGTCTTCTTCGCGCTACCTGTCTTCGCCGCAAGCCTGCGCGCCGCGGCGGATGCCATGCAAGACCATGGCTCAAGCCTTCGTTAACACCCGCAAACCATGCCATGCTGAGCCGCAATCTTTACATCCTCGCCGGAACGCTGCTTTTCTTCTCGCTGCTGTCGTACACGGTTGCCTTTACCGGCCTCGCGCATGAGCCCGGCGCACCCGCCGATGCCAGCCTATGGCGAACCATCGGCATTGTCATGCTCCTGCTTTCACTGGTGGTGGCGCTGCTGGGAGTGCTGCAGAGCATGTTTGAGCAGGCAGACCGCCGCACGCCTGGCGGGCAGGCGGGCGTGCGGCGTGAGTACCTGCAGCAGCGTGAGCGTGACCGCGAAAATAGGCGTCTGCGCAAGTCTCAGGGGCAAAGTACGCCGCCTCCCGTAAACTAGGAGTGCGCCGCTTGCCACCACGCGAGCACGCTGCAAGGAATCGTTTCTCATGTATGAAGTCACCGTCGAGGCCCATTTCTCATCTGGCCACTACCTGCGTGAGTACTACGGCAAGTGCGAAAACCCGCACGGCCACAACTATCGCGTGCTGGTAACGCTGCACGGCGCAGAGCTCGAGTCGAACGGTCTGCTGCTTGACTTCAAAGTGTTGAAGGATATCTTGAAGCCGGTAATCAACTACCTGGACCACCAGATGATCAACGATCTCGAACCGTTCACCACGGTGAACCCTTCTGCGGAGAACTTGGCGAAATACTTCTTCGACCGGACCAACGAGGAGCTGTCGGCCGTGACCGGTGGCCGCGTCCGAGTAAAGCAGAGTACCGTCTTCGAGACGGATACCTCGCAGGCGACCTACTACGAGTAAGCAATGCGCCTGATCGAACTCTACAAATCCGTACAGGGCGAGTCGTCCTTTACCGGCATGCCATGCATCTTTGTGCGGTTTGCGGGGTGCAACCTGCGCTGCAGCTGGTGCGACTCCACGTATACCTTCCACGGCGGGCAGCCATTTACCGAAGACGAAGTCGTCGCACAGATCGAGGCGCTGACCCCATGCACCTTGGTCGAGTTCACCGGCGGCGAACCCATGCTGCACGCCCGAGAGCTGTTGCCGCTCATGGACCGCCTGCTCAGCGACAGGGACACTCGATACACCCTGATGATAGAGACCAGCGGCGAACGCCCCCTGGGGGACGTTCCTGTTGCGGTCCACAAGATCGTGGATGTGAAGTGCCCCGGTAGCGGACCCGCGTTTGGCTCGTTTCGCACCAGCAATCTCGACACCCTTACCGTCAGGGACGAGGTGAAGTTTGTTCTGCGTGACCGGCGCGATTACGACTTTGCCCGCGATTTCGTCCAGCAGCACCTCCAGACGCGCATGGAGGCAGGCACGCTGGGCGGCATCCTGCTTTCTCCCGCGTTCGCGCAGAACCCGTCCCCTCTGCGCACTGCGGACAACATGGAGCTGGATGCGCGCGATCTGGTGCAGTGGATGCTTGACGACGGCCTTCCAGCGCGTCTGTCGCTGCAGGTGCATAAGTTCATTTGGGAGCCGCAAAAGAAGGGCGTGTAGTACGTCAAGTACACGGCGCATTAGCCCGCGGCCACACTGCAGCGTTTCAGGCGTGCTCTAGTGCTCCTGTTTCCAGAAGTTGCTGGGCCGCCTCTAAGAACCGCGCCGGGCCAGCCATCGAGTCGAGCAGCGCAGGATCGTTCCCGGGTTTGCACCAGCGAGCCGGACTATACAGCATGAGCACCCGTGCATCCGGCCTGTACTGCGCCGCAATGGCCACAGCCTCCGCTCGCTCTTCAAGTGTCGAGGACTGACACAGCACCACCAATTGAACAGGATGTCGAAGAAGATAAGTGTGAAAGTCGCGCAGGTTGAGCGCAGTCTCACCACTGCAGCCGATCAGGGTTAGCAAACGCTTACGCGTCTCAAGAAGCAGTTTGTGATGGCCGAATAGCAGGGCACAGCAGTGCGTTTTGCCAAATTCCGACATGGAATCTCCAGGCTGCAAGCTGAGTCTGGATTTTCGTATTGGGACACGTCTGCACGGTAAACAACATAGGACGCCTGTAACGGCTACCGCACACTGCTAAGTTCGATTCCAGACATACGGCTGAACGCAAACTCCATCATCAGGCTCTATGCTGTCTTGCTCAAACCGCCGCTTTATACGGGACGTAGAGCGAAGCAAGGACAGATCGGGTAACGCGATAGCAAGCACATGCCGCCTGCTCCAGTCCCGCTCGATCCATGATGCGAACAGTACCGCGGCTATAGTCGATAAAGCCCGCGCGCTGCAGTGCCCCTGCCACCAGTGCCACGGTGGTGCGCTGGCTGCCCAGCATTTCTGCCAAAAGCTCCTGGGTCAGGCTTACATTTTCCTGGTGCGTCAGGTCGGCGGCGGTCAGCAGCCAACGAGCCAGGCGCTCCTCCGCCGCGTGCAGACGATTACAGGCAGAAAGCTGGCCGGTGATCACGACCTGTGCCTGTACATGTTGCAGCACGTAGTCCCGCAACTCGGCATTGTCGTTAAAACAGGCGCGAAACATGGGAAGCGGTATACGCAGGCCAGCACCAGGTATTTGTATGAAGGTGTCAGCCTGCGACGGTGTGGGGCCCATCAGCGCAGTGGCATTGACTAGCCCTTCGTTGCCAATCATGCCTACTTCCGCAGAGCCACCACTCCGCGATCGCACCACGATGGAGGCGGCACCCCGCGTGAGCAGGTACACAAAGTCAGGCATGTGGCCCGAAATTCCGAGAGACGTGCGTATTGGTAACTCCAGCGGCTTACCAGCCCGGATCATGCGGTTACGCAGGGGGGCACTCAAGGCATCGAGCAGACGGTTCTCAGTAGGCATGACGCTCACGACCGTTCAGGTGCATGAAGCGCTTTAAGGCACGCTCTATGGTTTTGCCTGCTTACGGAATCCTTGTTCTCTCGAACCTACGTGGAACAAGGGGGCCGTATGCAGGACAGCCGACATAGTCACAGGATTGAGATGGTTCCCGACAGATGTTACTCAATGAATGTTACACACCGGGCAGTCAACGCGCACAACAATTCGTAATCTGTCGGCTTGCGGATACCAGCAGCCGTTCGTGAGAACGCTTGAGATGCCGCCTCCATGGAGTGGTCCTAAATCCGTGCCGAGGGAGCTTAAAGAACGTATGCACGGAACCAATCGCCTGCTCCAGGCACTAAGCCCACGGGTACGGGAGCAGCTACTTGCCGGGGCTCGCTCCGTAGCGCTACCGCAGCGATATCTGCTGACCCAGTCGTCTGAAGTCACCCACGATGTCTACTTTTTGACGCGCGGCGTTGCATCCTTCGTCATTGCGCTGCGCGAGGGCGAATCAGCGGAAATCGGTATGGTTGGCAACGAAGGCATGGTTGGCAGTCACTGCTTGCTGGGTTCGTACGCACCTGTGGCCAATTGCGTCATGCAAATAGCTGGAGCAGGGTTCCGGCTACCCGCAAGTGACATGAAACGGCTGTTCGACGAGTCCGCTGAAGTACGGCACCGGGTGCTGCAGGGCACGCAGCAGCAATTGCTGACCGTCAGCCAAATTGCTGCATGCAATCGCCTGCACAATGCCGCGGAGCGGCTGGCGCGATGGCTGCTGACTGCCGCAGACCGTGCGGAGGCGGACATATTGCCCCTTACACAGGAATCGGCCGCGCAGATGTTGGGTGTGAGGCGGACAACGGTCGCGCTGACTGCGGGCTCGCTCCAGCGCAGCGGGCTCATCCGGTACCAGCGGGGCCAAGTCCATATTGTCGACCGTGCCGGCCTAACCGCGGTGGCCTGTGACTGTTACCGCATCACCAGGGCCATGGTTGACTGTCTCTACAGCATCCCCTGAGCTTGCGAGAAGCAGCGTAACGGCTCTGGCACATGGCTTGCGCCCTTCGATTGCTGCTTAAGCTGCTAGCGCCGACGCATGCCGCGGTCCCAGCGGCCATGCCCGACCGCGTTCCCGGCAAGGTCGTCGTGCTCATCCTGCTCGAGATTTTGCCAGTGCTGCGCTGAAGGACGCATCCGCGCCGAAGCAGTAGCTCACCGCACCATAAGCGACGTTGGCAGGACGGGGCACCGTGCCGGCGGCCAGCCGCGTCATACACTGCGGAATGAGAGAGGAATCCATGGCGGAACGCGACGAAGATGACTACGTAACAGTGGCAAGCTACTCAGAGGTCGGCGAGGCGGCGCTGGCGCAGTCTGTGCTGGACGGGTCTGGCATTGACTCCTTTATGTCGGGCGAAGAGGCCAACATCCTGTTGCCGGTCAGCGGTGCCCGCCTGCAGGTACGGCTGGCTGATCTGGAAACAGCCCGCGAGTTGCTCAATACAGTCGCTACGGCTGAGACGGAAGATGGCACCCTGAGTGGAGCGTCGACACACGGTGCCGCCCTGGCCGACAACGGCGACGAGCTCTAGTGCGGGTCCAACACGCGCAGCTCGGTTCCTTACTCCCGGCAGGGTCATGTCTGTGACGTCTTCGGCACGTCAAAAAGCCGTAGTTTGCCTCTCCGGCGGCATGGATTCCACGGTCTGCGCGGCACTTGCGGCACGCGACTTTGATGCGTTCGCGGTTCACTTCTCCTATGGTCAGCGAACAGAGTCGCGGGAGCTGCAGTCCGCTTCTGCCGTGGCCTCTGCGCTGGGCTTTGTGCAACTGCTGCCGTTGCGCATGGACCTGTTTCGCCACATCGGCGGCTCTGCCCTGACAGATACCACCATCGCGGTGCCGGCAGCGGATGACGGAGAAGCCGACGCAACCAGCGTGCGATCCGGATCGGAGGTGCCGGTCACTTACGTGCCCTTCCGCAACGCGCACTTCCTCGCTGCAGCCGTCAGCTGGGCGGAGGTCCTTGGCGCACGGACGGTGTTTATCGGCGCGGTGGAGCAGGACAGTTCCGGCTACCCGGACTGTCGGCCAGCATACTATAACGCCTTTAACGAGCTCATACGGCAGGGAACCAAAGAAGGCGACATCCGTGTGGAAACAC
>CALMOM010000068.1 GCA_937873305.1 uncultured Terriglobus sp. | reverse complement strand
GCTTCAGCAGCAGATTCAGGCCTTACTCCAGGCCAACGCCGCGGACCAGACAGTGCCGATCAACCGGACCGAACGCACCGTGCAGGCCGACGCTGCCGACCGTACCGTCCAGGGCACTACGACGGCAAAGGCCTCGGCACCGGTTGTTCCTGTCGCCACGGAGGACGCCGTCGCCATCGCCAATCCTAACGGTCCCCACTCGGAGCCGTTAGCCTTTGCCGACTTTACTTGGCTGAATGGCAATGCCCGCACCAAGGACACCCCATACGCAACCAAGTTCTTCACCCCTGAAATACGCGCAGACGTGGACTACGTGTACGACTTCCGGCACCCGCAGGATGACACGATCAGCGGCTCCAGCGAAATCTTCCGCGCCAACGAGGTTCAGGTCACACAGCTGGGCGTGGGCGGCGATTTCCACCTCGACAATGTTCGTGCGCGGGTCATGACGCAGTTCGGACTCTACTCGCAAACCACACCCAGAAATGACGCCAGCCCGGCACGCGGTCAGTGGAATCTGGCTGATGCCTACCGCTACCTGTCGGAAGCCTATGGCGGCTACCACTTGAACGTGCAACACGGTATCAATATAGACGCCGGCATCTTCATGTCCTACGTCGGCCTGTTCTCGTATTACCAATTCGATAACTGGGCCTACCAGCCATCGTATGTTTCGTCGAACACGCCGTGGTTCTTCAACGGTGTGCGTGTGCAATGGTTCCCCACTGCAAAGCTTAAGATTGAGCCGTGGTTTGTGAATGGCTGGCAATCCTATGGCCGCTTCAACAACCGGCCTGGCATCGGTGGTCAGGTGCTTTACCGGCCCAACGGCAAGCTGTCCATCCTGTGTAATCAATATGCGGTGGGCCGCGACGCGCTCGGGGTCACCGGCCGGACGCGCTTCCACACCGACGACAGTGTCGAGTACAAGTTCTACGATAATCCCGGTAAGACGCTCTCCAAAGCCGCCTTCAGCCTTACTGGAGATCTAGGCTGCGAGTCAGGTGGCGGTGTAAGTTGCTTTGGCAATGGTAAGAACGGGCCCAAGCAGAGCTTTGTCGGATTTATGGCGTACAACCGGCTCTGGTTCGATCGGGACCGTTATGCCGTAACAGTCGGCGGCGGCAAGATCAACAACCCTGGCCGCTACCTGGTTCTGCTGCCGCCCATCAATGGCGCAACCGCTGCTTCTGGTACGCCGTACTTTACCGAGAACCCCGGTGATCCTTATAAAGCCTGGGACGCGTCGTTTACTGCCGATTACATGCCAAGCCAGTACTTCACTTACCGGCTGGAGTACAACCACCGCGCTGCAAACGTGCCGTACTTCAGTGGTCCTAGCGGGGTAACACCGCCGGGCGGCAACCAGGGTACGCCTGGCTCACTGGTGCCGGGCTGGACGCCAGACCTGCGCAACAGCGAGAACCGCATCACGGGTGCGTTTTTGGTCAAGTTCTAATAGAGGTTACGGTGAGTGGCAGCACGGCAAGCCACTCACCGTAGGACTTATGACAAGACGTTAAGTAGCACTTACCGCAATTAGTAAGTTCCCCAATGTTGCTTATGGGTAGATGCGATTGAGCGTCCGTGCGAACGGGATGGTCTCTCGCACGTGCTCCAGGCCGCATATCCACGCGACGCAGCGCTCGATGCCCATGCCGAAGCCACTGTGCGGCACGCTGCCGTACTTGCGCAGGTCCAGATACCACTCGAAGGACTCAAGCGGCAGGCCGTGCGAGAGGATGCGCTCCTTCAGCAGGTCGTAACTGTCTACGCGCTGCGAGCCGCCAATGATTTCGCCGTAGCCTTCGGGTGCCAGCACGTCCACGCACAGCGCCTTTGTGGCGTCCTCTGGGTCGGGCTGCATGTAGAACGCCTTCACCGCCGCCGGATATCGGTGCACCATCACGGGCCGGTCGAACTGGTTCGATATGTATGTTTCGTCGGGCGCGCCAAAGTCGTCGCCGTACTCATGCGGCTTCTCAATCGCACCTTCGGCGAAGGCCTTCTCTAGCATGGCGTGCGCCTCGTCATAGCTCACGCGCGGGAACGGCGCCTGGATGTTCGCGAGCTTTGCCACCTTGTCGTCGCCACCCGTGATGGTCTTCAGATCGATGCGATGCTTCTCCAGCACGCGCGTGACGATGTGCGCAAGGAAGTCCTCAGCCAGCCGCATCAGGTCGTCTAAATCCGCATAGGCGACTTCGGGTTCAATCATCCAGAACTCGGTCAGGTGACGGCGTGTCTTCGACTTCTCCGCGCGGAAGGTCGGGCCAAAGCTGTAGACCTTGCCCAGCGCCAGCGCCGTGGCCTCGATGTAGAGCTGGCCGCTCTGCGTCAGGTAGGCGTTGCCCTCGTCGAAGTACTTCATCTCGAACAATTCGCTGGTGCCCTCGCAGGCGGCGGGCGTCAGGATGGGCGGGTCGGTGCGGGTAAAGTCCTGCGTGTCGAAGAACTCCTGCGCCGCTCGCATGATGGTAGCGCGCACCCGCAAAATAGCAGACTGGCGCGGCGTGCGCATCCATAGGTGACGGCGCTCCATCAGGAAGTCCGGGCCGTGCTCCTTCAGCGTGATGGGGAAGGGATCGTCGGCACTGACGGCCTGCTGCACGTGCACGTCGTCCACGTCGAGCTCAAAGCCGCTTGGCGCACGCTGGTCAGCTCGCACGCGGCCCGTTACCACCACGCTCGACTCCAGCTGCAGCGCCTTCAGCGTCTCAAACACCTCCGGCGATACCGCCGCCTTTGGCACGATGCCCTGGATGGTACCGGTGCCGTCGCGAAAGGTGGGAAACAGCAGCTTGCCGCTGGAGCGCAGGTTATACAGCCAGCCACGCACGGTGACGGCCTGGCCTTCATGCTGACCGATGTTTGCGATACTGGTGAGAGGAGCTTCGAGGATCGTTTCTGCGGTTGCCATGACAAGCAACAGTGTATGCCGGGTGTTCATCTGGACTACTATCTGCGTTGGTCTGAGGGCTGGCGTGGAGCCAAGACGACAATCAGAACAAGAAAGCAAACAAGTACGAAGAGGGATGCGTATGCGCCTGCAGCCCAGAAGTGTGTGACCGAATCTTGTGCTTGTCCCAGGTTGCTCTCTTCATGGACGGTACATCCCAGTACACAAGCGAGACATAGGCACAGAGCAGGAAGTGCAGCCATTGCTGCCTTAAACAAAGGTGCTCTTGCGTGCCTCACTTCAAAAGCTCTCCAACAATCTCCGGGGTAGTCGCCAGCGCCGCGTCCAGTTGCGACGGGTCGCTGCCGCCCGCTTCTGCCAGATCAGGCCTGCCACCGCCCTTGCCGCCCACCTTTGCAGCCACTGCGCCGACTACCTTGCCTGCCTGCACCTTACCGACGAGGTCTTTTGTGACCGCTGCGATCAGCGCCACCTTGCCGTCTTCCGTCGCCGTGCCGAGGACCACCACGCCGCTGACAAGCCGCGCGCGCAAGGTGTCCACGAGCGAACGCATCTGGTTGCGGTCCAGTCCGCTGACCTTTTGCGCGAGCACCTTGATGCCCTTCACCTCGACGGCTGCGTCCGCCGCGTTCTGTGTCGAGGCTGAGGCGGACTTCATGCGTGCCTGGTCCAGTTCGCGCCGCAGCTTTTTCAGTTCTTCGTCCTGCTGCGACAGGCGGGTTTGCAGCGCTGCGGCGGGCGAGTCGGTTGCGCCGCCGACCAGGCCGGTGACGACGCGCGCCACCGAGGCGTCGCGGCGGAACTCGCGTAGGCTGCCCGTGCCCGTGACCGCTTCCACGCGCCGGATGCCGCTGCTGACGGAGCTTTCACCGGTCAGCTTGATGAGGCCGATTTCGCCGGTTGCACCGGTGTGCGTGCCGCCGCAGAGTTCGGTGGAGAAGTCGCCGATCTTGACCACGCGGACCTTGTCGCCGTACTTCTCACCGAACAGCGCGGTGGCCTTGAACTCGTTGATGGCCACGTCGATGGGCACGTCCACGAAGGTCTCCACCTTCACGTTGCCCAGCACCTCGCGGTTTACGATGTCCTCGACGTCCTGCAACTCCTCGTCGGCCACCTGCGCAAAGTGCGAGAAGTCGAAGCGGAGCCGCGCGCGGTTGTTCAGCGACCCGGCCTGCTTCACGTGCGTACCCAGCACCTCGCGCAGCGCGGCCTGCAGCAGGTGCGTGCCGGTGTGGTTGCGCGTGGTGGCACTGCGCTCCGTGCCGTCCACCACGGCGTCGAGCTTGTCGCCCACGGCGATGGGGCGGCGCACCGTCACGCGATGCGCAAAGACGCCCGCGACGGGCTTTGTGCAGCCGTGCACGTCGGCCAGCGCGCCGGTGTGGTCCGTGGGGTAGAGCCAGCCGGTGTCGCCCACCTGGCCGCCGCTGTCGGCGTAAAAGGTGGTGCGATCCAGCACCACCTCGCCCTCGTCGCCGGGCTGCAGCGCGGGCACGCCCACGCCATCCTTCACCAGCGCCAGCACGATGGCATCGTCGGCCCGCAGCGCGGTGTAGCCAAGGAACTCGGTCTTGTCGAGGCCGGTGTAGGCCGGGCTAGCCGTCTTCTGCGCACTACCTTTCCAGGAGGCGCGTGCTCGGGCTTGCTCTTCTTCCTTGGCTTGCTCGAAACCGACTAAATCAATCTGCACGCCAAAGTCACGGGCCGCGTCCTCCATGAAATCGATAGGGAGTCCGAATGTTTCGTACAGGCGGAATGTGACCGCGCCGTCTACGGCTATATCACTGCCAAAACCAACTACGTACTTCTTGATCGCAGCGAATAGCGCAAACACCCGTTGTGGATGCTGTCTGGACACATCACTCATCGTGAAATTGAGGTTGCCATTCACGCGCTCGGTTGTAAGGACTTGATTTGGGACACTTGCACCATTGTGGAGATCAGGCCACTTCTTCTCGATAGCAGTAAGCAGGAGATCTGCGAGTGCGAGGTCGAGTTGGGAGCTCCCAAGCTGGAGAGTGCGAGCAAACTGCTGCTCTTCCTGCAGCACAGTTTTGTTCACGCGATCTGCTGCATCGACGAGTTCGGGGTACGCCACCTTCATCTCACCGACTACGGCGTGCACCATCTCGTGCATAAAGGGCTGCTCCTGACCCAGCAGGCGACCATGGCGGATGCCGCGCCGCAGAATCTTGCGCAGCACGTAGCCGCGGCCCTCATTCGCGGGATTTACGCCATCGGCGACAAGGAAGGTCGCCGCGCGTGCGTGGTCTGCGATGATGCGCAGCGAGGCCGCGCCTTTGGCATCGCTGACGGACGCTTCCTCCACATCCATGCTGGTGAACTTGGTAAGTTCAATCGCCTTTGCGATAAGTGGAAGGAATAGGTCGCTCTGGTAATTCGATAACTTACCCTGCAGCACGCATGCGATGCGTTCCAGCCCCATGCCGGTGTCGATAGAGGGCTTGGGCAGCGGTGTCAGTTCTGCTGCGCCGCCCCCGGTCACGGTGCGGTCGAACTGCATGAAGACGAGGTTCCAGATCTCCATGTAGCGCTGGTCGTCTTCGCCGAAGGGCTTGTCGTCACCGGTCTCACTCGCGGCAAGGCCGAGGTCGTAGTAGATTTCGCTGCACGGGCCGCAGGGACCGGTTTCGCCCATCTGCCAGAAGTTGTCCTTTGCACCCAGGCCGAAGATGCGCTCGGGCGGCACGCCGACTTCGAGCCAGAACTGCTCGGCCTCGGTGTCGCGCGGCACCTGCGCGTCGCCCTCGAAGATGGTGACGTACAGCTTCGCGGGGTCGATGCCGAACCAGTCGGGCGAGGTCAGCAGCTCCCACGCGTAGCGAATGGCGTCGCGCTTAAAGTAGTCGCCAAAGCTGAAGTTACCTAACATTTCGAAGAAGGTGTGGTGGCGGCGCGTGAAGCCGACGTTCTCCAGGTCGTTGTGCTTGCCGCCCGCGCGCACGCACTTCTGCGACGTGGTGGCGCGGTTGTAGCTGCGCTGGTCTGCGCCGAGAAAGACGTCCTTGAACTGGTTCATGCCCGCGTTGCTGAACAGCAGCGTGGGGTCGTTGTGCGGCACAAGCGAGGACGAGTGCACGCGGCGGTGCCCCTTTTCCTCAAAAAAACGCAGGAACTCTTCTCGAATCTGGCTACCGGTCAAGTCACGCATGGCCTGTAAAGTCTAGCAGCCACTTGGATGTAGTGACGTACTACAATCTGTCATGGGAGGCAGCGATGCGGCGAGTATCGATGCGTGAGGCTAACCAGAACTTTGCCAGCCTGGTGGCGGAAGTCGAATCCGGCGAGCAGGTCATTTTGGAGCGGCGCGGCGTGCCCGTGGCGGAGATCATTCCGTTCCGTAGCAGCGAACCGGTGGACGAGGCGAGGGAGAAGCGCCTGCGTGAACTGCGACGGCGATTGATGAAGGGCATACCGCTGGGCGGCAAGGCACCCAGCAAGGCCGAGATGCATGGCTTCGACTGAGCCGTACACGCTGGACGCGAACATCCTGTTCTATGCGGTGGATAGCACCGCCGGGGCCAAGCACAGGCTTGCTGTCGATCTGGTGATTGCGGCATCGCGCCACACCTGCGTGATGACCGTGCAGGCGCTGAGCGAGGCGTACTTCAGCTTCTGGCGCAAGCATCGTGGCCAGATGGGCGTGGCGCGCTTTCTGCTGTCTGAGGTTCGCGAGACCACGAAAGTGGTTGCCGCCTCTTCAGAGGATTTTGCGGAGGCGATCGCGGAACATGAGCGCAGGAACGTGCAGTTCTGGGATGTGCTGCTGTGGGCTACCGCGCGACGGAGCGGCTGCAGGTTGATCCTGACAGAAAACATACCGGACAGCAACCTTATTGGAGGTGTGCGCTACCTCAATCCGTTTACCGCCAGCACAGCGGAACTTGCTCCGTACCGACGCTAAGCAAACGCAAGGCAACTCACGCGGCGCTTAGCTGCCGCCCAGAATGTTGATGCTAAAGGCGATGATGCCAATGTTGAACACAAACGCGCCCAGGCAGTGGAACATGACCGCCCTGCGACAAATGCTCGATTGAATGTCAACGTCGGACGTCTGAAACGTCATGGCTAGGCAGGTGGACTGATAGAGGAAGTCCCAATAGTCCGGCTCGTTGGTGTGGGGAAAGTTAAAGCCGCCGCAATCGTTTCCATTCTCATCGCTGACATAAAAGAGGTGCGCGTAGTGCAACGTGTACACCAGCGTGCTGAAGCACCAGGCGCACACCAGCGTTGCCAACACCAGCACAAGATCGACCTTGCTGGGTCGCCCTTTTTGCGCGAGTTCGCTGGCCACCGTCACCAGGATGACGCCGACCACCACCGCGGCGATCAGCAGCATGATGCCACGGTTGGCGTCGTTACGCTGTGCCGCGGCGCGCATCTGGTCCGGCCCATAATCAAACAGGCGTATGCACATCAGAAAGAAGGCGAAGGCCGCGGTATCAAACGCGACCATAACGCCGCGTGACAAGCCTGCATACGGGCACACCGCCGCGCTGACCAGCACAGCCAGCGCACCGAACACAAGGAAGGGCCATGGGGCCAGGACGTGACCAACATTGGTCTTCGATGTCACAGAGGTACCTTTCAAAAACGGTTCTTTGCAGACCCAGGATCACTTTGACTGCGGGGCGGGCTCAGCACGCAGCCGCTTGCCGAAGACTACGCCCAGCGTGGGGCCAAAGCTGGCGGAGTGATCGCTCAGCCCGAAGCGCACGCCACCATCAATACCAAGGTGATCGTTCACTTTATGGTAGAACCCGCCAAATGCGTAGGTGCCGGCTGGCGTGTTCGATGCTGTGTTGTTTTGGCCAAAGAATTCCGCGTATAAACGGTCCCCTTTGCTGACGTGGTAGCTGAGTGCCAATGCCTGCTGCCCGCCGTAGCGGCAACCGTCCGCGTCGGCGCAGTTGTACTGCACCAGAGACCCGTTCACAATGACATCGATGTCGCCGTTCTTACCGTAATGGTGGTTCAGCAGGAGAATGATTTGCTGACCCTTGTCCTGCAGCTCCTGCCGGGAGGCGGTGGGCAGTGTTGCCTCATACTGCAGCGCGATGCCCGGCATGGCCTTGTGGTAGTCCTCTTGCCACAGCACGACCTTGCCGCCGATTTGAATGGTGCCGACGCCCTTGTACTCTTCCGTCGGTGTAGCCTCCGAAGCAAAGGCCGACAGGTTAAAGTCAAGCCGCAGCCGGTCCAGGGGCGTGTAGAAGAGTGAGAGGGCGAGCGTCTGCTCGTCGCCGGGCACAAGCTCCGGATAGCTGTCCTGGCCCACTTCCACCTGCAGCACGCCCTTCGCCTGCACACCCGCGGAATCGGCAATGGTGGGCCGTGTTGGGTTTAGGTTGAGGTCCTGCGCTGGCAAGACTTTGCAAAAGAGCAAACCTGCGGCACAGACTGCTGTGGCGCACACGCTGCTGTAGCGGCCTGTGGATGGACGCGCCTTTGATCCAGAAGAATACAACTTCAACACCGCTCTATGGTACCCGCCGATTGTAAGCACGTGCCTATTGCTTGTACGGCCCGGCTGTGGTCAAGCCACCTTCCACCAGCACAGGTGAGTGGCGCAACCGGGTGCTCTGCTCCCATCCGTACGCCCAACCCAGCAGGTCGCCATCGCGCCAGGGCCGGGCGCTGATCTCAAGGCCGAAGGGTAGGCCGTTGGGATAGTAGCCGGCGGGCAGCGCGATGGCGGGCACGCCGATCTTGTTGACCCAGCCCGTTTCCGAGTGCGGACCGCCGGAGAGCCTGCCGTCCTGCTGCACTGTCTCGTCTGGTGGCGGCATCTGCGCTGTCGGGTAGACGAGACCCTCCAGGTGGAAGCGGTCAAGCGCGTCCACGTACTGCTGCAGCATGGCGTCGCGCGGCCCGAAGTAGTTTTTGTTGGCATCCGGGTCGTCGTGCAGCACGCGCTGCGGTGGCAGGTTGCGATTGCGCTCGGCACCACGACGCGCGCCGGGAGCGGGTGACGGCGGCGGCTCTGCTGGCGGGGCGGCGGCGTCCACCAGGTCGTCTAACGAACCACTCACGCCGGTAAAGACCGGTGGCAGGCTGTGCCCTGTCGCGGCCTTGTATGCATCGAAGGAAGTGTACTCGGCGGGACCGTATGCGGCCAGCCACTGCATGGCGCCATCACGGCGGTACGGCCCTGTGTTCACAGCATTCTCCGCATCGAGAAACGACACGGGTAAGAGGTCCGGCGTAATGACGACCTCCGCACCAGCCTTGCGCAGCAGGTCTACACACTGCAGCAGCATGGCTTTGGTCTCCGGCTGCAGTGGCGTGCGCTTGGTGTCGAAGATGAAGGCAGGTACGCCGAAGCGCTTGCCCTTGAGCGTGTCCGCCTTCAGGTACTGCGTGTATGGCCCGGATTGCGCCTTTGCGGCCGATCCTGCGGTCTTAAAGTCTGCCGCGTCCTCGCCCGCCATCACGCTCAGGGCAGTAGCCGCATCGGTGACATTGCGGGCGATGGGTCCCGTGTTGTCCAAGAGCCAGTCCAGCGGCGCGATACCCGCGATCGACACCAGGCCGCGTGTGGGAAACACACCTACGACGGAACTGGTGCCAGCCACCATGCGAATGCTGTTGCCTGTGTCGGTCCCAGTACCAAGAATGGCCTCGTTCGAAGTGACTGCCGTGACGGTGCCGCCAGACGAGCCACCGGGCGAAAATCGTACGTCGTAGGCGTTGCCCGTACGTCCGAATGCTGTCGAGCGATTGGTATCGCTGGCCGCGAAGTCCGGCATGTTGGTAATGCCCAAGATGACCGCGCCTGCCGCCCGCAGCTTGGCCGCGACCGTTGCGTCCTTTGGTGCGACAAACGCATGACCCGTGATGGCGAACCCTGCCCAGCCGTCCGTGTCCGGCAGGCCTTGCACAGCGGTGTTCGCCTTGATGACGATTGGCACTCCCCACAGCGGACCGTGCGTTGCCCTGCTGTCTGCATCCTGCTGCCGCGCTATCTTCAGTGCGCCTTCCACGTCCACCGTTTGCACGTCTCGATAGATGCCGTTGTAGCGGGCGATGCGGTCCAGGTACCAGCAGGTGACCTGCTCCACGGTGTAGCGATGCCGTGCGTAGAGCGCCTGCAGCTGAGGGATGGTGATCTCCATCAAGTCGCGGCCCATAGCGGCGCGCTGCCCGTCTGCCAGACGCGGCACGTCGGTGCGCAGCGGCACTGGATATGCATCCGGCAGCGGTACCGCCTGGGCCACGCCTGCTCCGGCGCATAGTGCACAGGCCAGCGTCACGGCAGCGCAGGCCCGAATCGTGGATGACAGCATTCCCTCCTTGTACCACGCCAACCGTTAGGATCTAGGGTCTGCATTGCTTACACCGTGGCGGCCTGCTCCTCTAGTTGCGTGGAGAGGTCTTGCCACTCATCCATCAGGGATTCATGATCGCGACGCAGCTGGGCAAGTTCGGCGGTCTGGCGCTGGCTCTCCTCGGCAGAGGTAAAGTTGCCCAGCGCCGTTTCCAGCGCGGACATGCGGTTTTCCATGCGGGGCATTTCGTCTTCGGCAAAGCGGACGCGGTCCTGCATCTGCTTCAGCTTGATGGGGTTCACCTTCTTCACGTTGGCCACCGCGAGCGTGGTCACCGGCGAGATGGGCGCCGGTGGCGCTTCAACGGCTGGGATGTGGGCGCGCTGCATCTCCATAGCCGCTTGCTGCAGCTGGTCTGGCCCACCCTGTTTGCGCCACAGATAATCCTCATAGTTGCCGGGAAACACCTGCACGCCGCCGTGCTCACACTCGAACACGCGCGTGGCCAGGCCGTCGATGAAGTAGCGGTCGTGCGAGACAAACAGCACCGTGCCGGTAAAGGCGCGAATGGCTTCCAGCAGCACATCTTTCGCACGCAGGTCAAGGTGGTTGGTCGGCTCGTCCAGCAGGATAAAGTTGGCGGGCGAAACCAGCATGCGCGCCAACGCGTAGCGATTGCGTTCGCCGCCGCTCAGCACGCCCAGGCGCTTGAAGACGTCGTCGCCCACAAACAAGAACGCACCCAGCAGATTGCGCAGTTCCGTCGTCGGCACCTTGGGCGCGGCGCTGCTGATGTCTTCGAGCATCTTGGCGTCGGGGTCCAGCACCTTGTACTGGTCCTGTGCAAAGTAGTCGGCCAGCACGTTGTGGCCGTAACGGATGGTGCCGCCCGTGGGCTCTTCCATCTGGCTCAACATGCGGATCAGCGTGGATTTACCCGCGCCATTCGGCCCGACGAGCGCGATGCGGTCGCCACGCTCGATGGTGAAGTTTACGTTCTTCAGAATCTGCTTGGGCTCGTACCGCTTGGACAGTGAACTAACCTCGCACACCAGCCTGCCACTCGCGGGTGGCTGCGGAAAAGAGAAGTGGATGGTCTCCTCGTCCTCCGGCACCTCAATGCGCTCGATCTTGTCGAGTTCCTTGATGCGGCTCTGCACCTGCTTGGCCTTCGTGGCCTGGTAGCGGAAGCGGCTGATGAAGGCCTCCAACTGCTCAATGCGGTCGCGCTGGTTCGCATAGTCCTTCGCCAACTGGTCGCGGCGCTCGGTCTTCTGCTTGACGTACTTTTCGTAGCCACCCGTGTAAAACCACACGCGCTTGTTCCACACCTCGGTGATCTTGCTGACGGTCACGTCGAGGAAGTAGCGGTCGTGCGAAATAAGAATGAAGGCGCGTGGGTAGCTGCGAAGATAGTCCTCCAGCCAGTTGCGCGTCTCCAGGTCAAGGTGATTGGTCGGCTCATCCAGCAGCAGCAGAGACGGCTTCTCCAACAGGAGTTTGGCCAGCGCGATGCGCATTTGCCAGCCGCCGGAGAACTCCTCCGTCTGCCGCGCCCAATCCTCCTTGCTAAAGCCAAGGCCGCCCAGCACCGCGCCCACCTGCGCGTCCAGGTTGTAGAGGTCGTGCTGCTGCAGGGTGTCGCTGACCAGCGAAAAGCGGTCGGCGACGGCGTCGTACTCCGGCGTGCCGAACGCGAAGTGCGCCAGCTTGTCACTGAGATCGTCCATCTCCTTGTCCATGGCCAGCGCCTCGTGAAAGACGGACAGGCACTCGTCGAAGACGGTTTTACCGCGCATCACCAGGCCGTCCTGCGGTAGGTAGCCGATGGTCAGGCCCTTGCTGCGGTTCAGTTCGCCGCCGTCCAGCTGCTCCACGCCAGCCAGCACCTTCAGCAGCGTACTTTTGCCGGTGCCGTTGCCGCCGACCAAGCCGGTGCGTTCGTCTGGCGTGATGAGCCAATTGGCCCCCTCGAACAGCTGCTTGTGGCCGAAATGTTTGCTCCCATTGCTAAGGTGCAGCATCCTTCCATCTTCGCAGAACGATGCTTGCTACAGACGTGCTTGGCGAAGAACGATCCCACATCTCTCTTCGCGAGTTAGGGACACCCGTTTGGATTTTGGATTGAGATTGGGTGCCCCATGTCTCGCAACGCGAGACGTGGGTTCTGCGTTCGCACGCGCAAATAGCGGACGAGGTAGCCTGAAAACGTGAAGCACACCCGCCGAGCACTCCTGACTGCACTTGTGCCCGCGATGGCGACAGCGCAGACGCTGGCGCACCCGGGCTGGCGTGGTAACGGCATTGCAGCGGAGCGTTGGTGGCAGCAGGCGGCGGTGGTGCAGCTGCAGCCGGACACAACCTTCGTCCAAGCCGCGGCAGCGCTCGATAAGGTGAGCGAAGCCGGAGCGGACACGGTGCTGTTGCCAGACCTGGAGCCGGAACCGGGCGGCGCAGCGCCCTTTGCCGATCGCTTCGGCACTATGGATGACCTGGATTCCCTTTTGCGGGAGGCCTCGTCACGGCGCATGCACGTGCTGCTAACCGCACCGCTGCTGCGGCTGGCCAACAGTAGCGGCGAACAGCGCTTCTGGCTGGCGCGCGGCGTGGCCGGGTTCAGCGTCGGTCCGCTGCGGCCGGCGGAGGTGGACACCTTGGAGGTACTACGCACTGCACTCGACCGCTACCCGGGTCAGAGACTGGTGCTGACAAGCCTGGACACCGCGAGCGACGAGACTTTTGCCAAGCGGTTTGCACGCGCGTTTCACCCGCCCACGCTGCGCCTGCTGACCCCGGAAGAGGCTGCCGGGCGTCCGGCCCCGGGCACAGCTGCAGTGCTGGTGACAGACCCGGTAAATGCGCCCCCGCTGCATGGCCTGTTGCCGATGCTGCCGTTGGCCGCGCTGCAAAGTGATGCCGGTATCGCTGCCACACGGCAGCTGCTTGCGCGCAACCGAACACTTGCCCGACACCGGTAATCGCGTGGATTGCAAGGAACAGCAGTTGGCGTTGCCAGCAGCCCACAAGCCGGGTTGGCAAAGACTGCAGCGTGCATTCGAGCTTGTACGCTTAAGCCATGGCGGTGCGCGGCGAGCTCGAGTGGATAGCACAACTCCGGCGCTCTGCACCTCGCACGGGTGGCGCGCTGCGGTTGGGCATCGGCGACGATTGCGCCGTGCTGCGGCCGCCTGCCGGACATGACGTGCTCGTGACCACCGACTTCTCGCTGGATGGTGTGCACTTTCGCCGCGACTGGCACCCTGCGCACTCTGCTGGGCATCGCTGCCTGGCACGGGGGCTCAGCGACCTGGCGGCTATGGGCGCGCGTCCCATGGCGGCATTTCTTTCGCTGGCGTTGCCGCGCGGACTGCGCAAAACAGCAGCAGGCAGGCGCTGGGTAGACGGCTTCCTTGCTGGCCTGCTCACGCTGGCGGAACGCACTGGCACGCCGCTCGCCGGGGGCGATACAGCTACCGCACCGGGCGAGCAGGTGCTGGCCGACATCGTGCTGCTGGGCAGTGCGCCACGCGGCACGGAGCTGCGTCGCAGCGGCGCCAGAGCAGGCGATGGCATCTACGTGACCGGTGCGCTCGGCGGTGCGGCAGCCGAATTGGAGATGCTGTCGCATCGCCCCTCGCGCTTTCGCACGGCCGTCGCTGACGGCACTCACCCGCACCTCTTTCCTGTGCCGCGGCTTGCGGTGGGAAGCCAACTGCGGCGCAGGGGACTTGCAACGGCCTGCATCGATCTGAGCGATGGCCTTGCGACCGACCTGCAGCACCTCTGCAAGGAGTCTGGGGTGGGCGCACTGGTTGACGCTGACATGTTTCCGCACCATCCGCTGCTGCAGCGGCAGTCCCCGGAGCAGGCTCACACCATGGCGCTGCGTGGCGGCGAAGACTACGAACTGCTGTTCACGGCGGCCAGAACAGCCCGCGTTCCGAAGAGGATCGCCGGTGTGCCGGTCACCCGTGTTGGCGTGATTACATTTGGCTCAGGGGTGCTGATTGATCAAGCCTCGGTGAGGAAAGAACAGCAGGCGAAGTTGAGAGAAGCACTGCAGGGCGGTGGCTGGGAGCACGACCTGTGACCATCGTGACCGACGCAAACGCGGCCTTTCCGGCGTCGTGGACGGCAAGGCAGCTGAATGGGCCGCCGCTGATTGTACCTGCGCGGCACATCGTGCTGCCGCTGGCCGTGTCCGGCGAAGAAGACGCACTCGCGCGAGGCGCGCTGTGGGCGGAGGTGCGGCCGCGCTCCGGAGGCAGCGTTCTGCTGCAATGCGCGCTGGGCTTTGCCGGGGGCAAAGTACTGAGCGGCATTTGGGCAACGCCGGAACCGGACGTGCTGCTCGCCATTGCGGGGGGCTACGCCTACCGCGTGGACACCGCCGCGCCGGAGCGAAGCACGCTGCTGCCGCTCCGACCCGTCGTTGCCTGCCTGCCCGTCCAGGAGCCATCCAGCCTCATACTGCTGGGCTTCCACGCAGCGTACGTACTGCAAAAGGGAGCTGCATGGACCTCTGCACGGCTCAGCTGGGAGGGTGTCACCGTCACCGGTATCAAAGACGGCGTGGTGCACGGCACCGGCTGGTACATGCGTTCAGACCGTGAGCTGCCGTTCCAGTTGGATTTGCGCACGCGCGAACTTGTTGGCGGCGCATTTCTGCCCTAAGTGGGCGTCTCTACGGGGCAGCAGATGTGCTGTCTGCCAGCGCGTAAAACGAGAGTGCGGCGTCGCCCTGCAGCAAGGTTCGCATCAAGGCCAGATTTCCGTAGGCGGCCGACAGGGGCTCGCGTTTGGCATGCTCCGCCACCACCATGGCATCCGGCCGCATTAGGTCGCCTGTGCCCAAGGCGGTCAGCGTTTTGCGGTATTCCTCCGCCGCCTCGTAGGGAGGGTCAAGAAAGACCAGGTCGAGCGCCCCGCCTGCGCCCGTGCCGCCACGGCTGCTCCCCAGTCGGCGCAGCAGAGCGGCGGTGCCATCCGCCTCCACGTTCGCTCCGGTGATACCCAAGGTGCGCAGGTTAGCTCGAATGGCCTGCACGGCTGCGGGTGCTTTCTCGGAGAAGTATGCAGCAGCGGCACCCCGTGAAAGCGCCTCGATGCCCACCGCGCCCGAGCCGGCGTACAGGTCGGCAAAGCATGAGCCGACCACGCGCGAACCCAGCACATTGAACAGCGTTTCGCGCAGGCGGTCACTGGTGGGCCGTGTGGCCAGGCCGCGAGGTGCCTGCAAGAGGCGCGAGCGAAACGTACCGGCAATCACACGCATAGCTGGCGCGATGGTACATGAGCCCGCTCCGTCTCGTTACTATGCGTCCCTGCCCTCCCAAATACAATGGTGGTGTGCGTCCGTGGTCGTTATCGATTGGCCGGTACTTTGGCGTGGAGCTGCGTCTCCACTGGTTGACGGTGCTGTTGCTGCCGGTGCTGCTCTTCGTCGGTGCGGCTTCAGGCGCGGGCGGTTTTCGAGCCATAGTGCTGTGGCTGCTGCTACTGCTGGCCGTGCTGGTGCGCGAAACCGGCCGTGCTATCGCGTTTGAGGCTGCCGGCATCCCCATTTCGCGGCTGGTGCTGCTACCCACTGGCGCCATCTCAGCGGCGGAGACGCCAGAAATCAAGCTTTCCGAGCTCAGGGAGCGGCTGCTTGCGCTGGCCGGGCCAGTATCGAACTTTGTTGCCGGGCTTACGATGGCGCTGCTCATGTTTGCAGCCACCTCGCAGGTTCGGTTGTTTGAGCGGCCCTGGTTCAGCCCTGGCCATCTCCTGCGCGCAGCCATTTGGTCGCAGGTGCTGCTGGGTGGTCTGAACCTGCTGCCGGCCGTGCCGCTAGATGCAGGCGTGCTCCTGCGCCAACAGTTGCAGCGGGTACGCGGCACCACTGCGGGCAGCCGCTCCGCAGCCGGGATTGGGCAAAGCGTCGCGCTGCTGCTTGTGGTGCTGGGTGCAGCCATGGCGAACCTGTGGGTGGTTCTCATGGGCGTGTCGGTGCTGCTGTCCAGCCGCTCGGAGGGGCAGGCGGCAATGGCATTTGCGGCAGCCGAGTCCATTACCGTCAGTGAGGTCATGCTGCGAGAATTTGCCACGTTGTCCGCGTCGGACACGTTGCACGACGCCCTGCGCCGCACCGTGCCCAGCCCGCAGGATGTCTTTCCGGTGGTGCGTGGGCCGCTGCTGGTGGGCGCGGTAAGCCGAGATACCCTGGTCACTGCCCTGCGTACCGATCGCAATAGCTATGTGCAAAGCGTCATGAACCGCACGCTGGACGTTGTCGCGGCGGAGGACCTCCTGCTGCCTGAGTTGCGACGCATCCAGGGGAAGCGGTCAGCACAAATGTTGGCTGTGATGGCTGGTGAGCATCTGGTTGGCATTCTGACGCCGGGGCATCTGCAGCACGCGATGGCCGCGCTGGGACGGGTACGCCGGCTGGTGCGTATGACTGGTGCTCGTGGAGACTAAAGCGCTGTCGGATGATCTGCCCGCCGCCAACACACGGCTGGCACCGGGCTTGTACCTTGTAGCTACGCCTATCGGCAACCTGGAGGATATCTCCCTGCGGGCGCTGCGGGTGATGCGCTCTGCCGACCGCATCGCCTGCGAGGACACCCGCCAGACCGGCAAACTGCTGACGCACTACGGCATTACCACGCCCACCGTTAGCTACCACCTGCACAACGAGCGCGGCCGGGCAGAGGAGCTAGTCGCACAGCTGCGCGAAGGCGCACGTATCGCCGTGGTCAGTGACGCGGGTACGCCTGGCATCGCCGATCCGGGGGAAGCAATCGTGCGAGCGGCGGTTGAGGCTGGGATTCCTGTGTTTGCCATCCCCGGGGCAAACGCGGTCTTGACAGCGCTCGCGGCCAGCGGGCTTTCCGCGGAACGCTTCGCCTTTCGTGGTTTTCTGCCCTCCAAAGCAGGGGAGCGACGCTCCGCGCTGGAACAGGCGCTGGCAGAAACGCGGACGGCAGCAATATCCGCGACCCAAATCTTCTACGAGACACCCCACCGCATCACAGAGGCCCTTGCAGACGTCGCGGCGGTCTTTGGTCCTGCGCACCCTATTGTGTTGGCGCGCGAGTTGACCAAGCTGCACGAAGAGTTCCTGCGCGGCACTGTGGCGGAGGTGCAGGCGATCCTGGCGGCGCGGGATACCGTACGTGGCGAAATGGTGCTGCTGCTGTCCGGAGACGTGGCCGCGGAGGCGGCCGCCACGCAGACACTGGCCACGGCAGTGCGCGCCCGCATGGCGGCAGGCGATGACGAAAAGGACGCGCTGAAGCACGTGGCCCGCGAACGCGGCATGGGCAAGAGCGAGGCCTATCGCGAGTGGCAACGCACGCGCGGCAAGGCCTGATTAAAGGTCGTTCGCCGCGTCCGTACCGCTGCCGCTCACGGCTTCGGACTTCAGAAGCTCATCTTTGCTGGTGTGGCGGTTGCCTTCCGCTGTGCCTTTGCCATGACCTGCCTCCGCGTGCCCCTCACGGCCCTTTACCCGGTCATACACGTACACATCGCTGACCGCTCCCATGCTCTCGTTGTAAAGCATGGTGGTACCCGAGGCCAGGTCCAGCTCCTCCTGAAATTTATGCAGCGCACGCAGGTGGTCAGCGGTCGCCACGATCTCCAGCTTTGGCGTCTTCAAGAACTTCTGGTAACCACGGTCCAGCACGCGCGCGATCTGCCCATTCAGCAGCACACCGGCCTTGGTCACGATCTCCGCGGGCGCGGGTGGCGGCACAATCTTCTCATCCGCAGCGGGCGAGGGGGCAAGTTCCGCGGCGCAGCCGTACTTTGACACGCGGTACGCACCGGCAACCCGCCGGCCCGCAGCACCTTCTCCGGCGGCGGCAACATCAAACTTCTGCGCGCCAAGGCTGGTGAGCACGTCGTTAAAGGTGCGCTTTACAACTTTTTTCTTGAAGAACATAGACCGGTGCCCTCAGATGGTTGCGGGGCGGCGCAAGGGCCGAAAGCCGCAAAAGGTTACGATTCTACTTTCGCATATCGTGGGCGCAGGAGCAGGCATGGGAACAGCAACGGCAGTGGCGACAGAGAAGCTCGGCCAGACAGTCCTGGACAAGATCGGCAACACGCCCATGCTGCGGCTGGACCGCATCGTGAGCCACTTGCCCGGCATCACGCTGCTGGGCAAGGCAGAGTTTGCCAATCCGGGCGGCTCGGTGAAGGACAGGCCTGCGTCGTCCATTGTGCGGGCGGCCATGGACGCGGGCGAACTGGGCGACGCGCAACCGGAGCGCGCACTGCTGGATGCGACTAGCGGTAACACCGGCATCGCTTACGCCATGCTGGGCGCGGCACTGCAGTTCCCCGTGACGCTCTGCGTGCCCGCCAGCGCCAGCCCAGAGCGTAAGAAGATGTTGCACGTCTACGGTGCAGAGGTCATCTTTACCCCTGCGGGTGACGGCTCCGACGGTGCCATCCGCAAGGTACGCGAGCTTTACGGCGCGTCGCCCGAAAAGTACTTTTACGCCGACCAGTACGGCAACGACAACAACTGGCTGGCGCACTACCGCACCACTGCCAACGAAATATGGCAGCAGACCGACGGCACCGTGACCCACTTTATCGCTGCCATGGGCACCAGCGGCACCTTCATGGGCTGCACCCGGCGTTTCCGCGAGTTGAACCCCAAGATACAGTGCATCAGCATGCAGCCGGACTCGCCGTTTACCGGCCTTGAAGGCCTGAAGCACATGCCCACGGCCATCGTGCCGCCCATCTACGACCCCACGCTGGCCGACCGCAACATCTGGGCTGAAACCGAGCCCGCCTATGCCATGTGCAAGCGGCTGGGTCGCGAGGAGGGTTTGTTGGTAGGCGTTTCCGCCGGAGCCAACGTGAACACCGCGTTGCAGATTGCTGAGGAGGAGTACGCCGCCGGACGCGAGGCCGTTATCGTCACAGTGCTGTGTGACGGCGCGGAAAAGTACTTAAGCGAGCGATTTTGGACGGAAGACTAGCCGAGACAAAGCGGTGAAAAAGGGATTTATTGTGTGGCTGCGCTGCTTGCTGTGGCTTCGTGTGGGCTTTGTTGGCGTGCACAGGAGCGGTTTTGTTACTACCCTAAGCATGCTCTTACCAATGAAGGCATTTCAGACCTAACAGTCGAAGAAAAGGTACATCATGGTGGCCATTGTTCCTCAAGGCTCGCATAAAAACCAGAAGACACTAGGCATCTTCTCCAGAAATACAAGTTCAAGACTGGTTTCACTCAAGCGGTTGTCGCAGGAAACTTTTATACCGATTCTTCTGTCAGAGACTGTCAAAGTTGTATGTATTACATAGAGAAGCAACCTGGACCATATAGCTATAAGATGTACGTCATACAGGGAGACCTTGGTCCTTTACAGGCTGTGGAAACGTGGGACTAGTGAGGTCAAAAGAAATGCTGAAATTAACCCAGACCGACTACGACGCCCTGCGCACCCACGGCGAGGAGACCTATCCGCACGAGTGCTGCGGCATCTTGCTGGGTCACGCGGGCGAGGGAAACGAAGTGGTGGAGATCATGCGCGCGGGCAACACCCGCACCGACTCTGCCCACAACCGCTACCACATCGCGCCGCAGGAACTGATCGCCGCGCAGCGCACCGGCCGCAAGAAAGGGCTGGACATCGTGGGCTTCTACCATTCGCACCCCGACCACCCGGCGCAGTGGTCCACCACCGACTTTGCGGAAGCGCACTGGTATGGCTGTAGTTACGTCATCACGGCCATCGCGCAGGGCAAGGCCGAAGTGACGAACGCATTCCTGCTGCGCGGCACCGGTGAAGAGAGCAAGCACTTTGAGGACCAGCAAATCCAAGTAGAGCGATGACAGCAGCACAGCCTTGAGTGTGTCTGGTTGCCCGTTTCTTGTTCGAGGCTGAGACGATTCGTGGTAGCGTGGGTTCGTTCCTAAAACTCTGCTCGGAGTCCTCCCGAATGCGCCGCTTGCCGCAGACCGTGGTGTCACTTGCCTGTTTTGCTGTTATTGCCCTGCCCGCAGTAGGCCAGAAAAACGCTCGTAAGCCACTGACCTCCACGCCCGCGGCAGCCCCCGCCGCATCCGTTGCTGCCACCGGCATGACGAACGACGACGTAATCGCGCTGGCAGGTGCCGGCATGTCAGACGATGTCATCTTGGCAAAGATCCATGCCGCGCCATCCACCTCTTTCGACACCTCAATCGCTGGCCTAAAGGCCCTGAAGGCTGGCGGCGTTTCCAGCAGCGTGATCCGTGTGATGGTCGATCCGTCTGCTCCTGCGGCAGCACCAGCGGTAGCGGCACCCGCAGCGCCCAATCCAGACGATCCTGCCGCGGCTCACTCCCCCGGCGTGTACATGCTGGCCACCGGCAAAGACGGCCATCAGCACCTGACCATGCTCGACCACATCACGTCGAAGAACACGAAGTCCAGTGGTGCCTTCCTCTCCGGCATGACGTATGGCATCACCAAGGCACACGTCAAGGCGTCCATCGATGGCGCCCACGCCAGCGTGCAAACGCCGGACACCGCTCCAACCTTCTACGCCTACATTCCTCAGGACAATCAGACCTTTGGCGGCGCAACCATCACCACTCGTGATCTGTCACTCATACGATTTGACCCAAAGGAACACACGCGCGAGATCAACACGGCCACGATCAGCCCATGGGGCGCCTCCACCGGCAACGATGAAAAAGCCAA
>CALMOM010000067.1 GCA_937873305.1 uncultured Terriglobus sp. | reverse complement strand
AGACCAGACCATCAAGAACTTCACGCAGGAGAAGAAGGTGCCGCTCACCATCGGCATCCTGCTCGACACCAGCGGCTCCCAGCAATACGTGCTGCCGCTGGAGCAGGAGAGCGGTGCTCAGTTCCTAAAGGACATGCTCACACCCAAGGATGAGGCGTTCCTGATCTCGTTCGACATCAATGTGGACCTGCTGGCGGACTACACCAACAGCGCGCGCGAGTTGCGCCGCGCCATCGACAAGGCCCAGATCAACACGGGCGCGGGAACCGGCTCTGTCACCGGCAACATGACGCCCAAGGGCACGCTGCTGTACGACGCCGTGTACCTGGCAACCCATGACAAGCTGCACGACGAGGCAGGGCGCAAGGTGCTGGTGCTGCTGACCGACGGCGGCGATCAGGGCAGTAACACCAAGCTGAAGGAAGCCATAGAGTCCGGGCAAAAGGCGAACGCCATCATCTACGTGATCCTGATCAGCGACCAGGGCTTCTTTGGGCAGTACATCGGCTTTAACCCAGCTGCAGACATGGACCGCCTGGCGCGCGAGACGGGTGGCCGAGTTATCAACATCGGCCACAACGCAAAGAAGCTGGACGAGGCCTTTGCGCAGATCAGCGATGAGCTACGAACGCAGTACCTTGTGAGCTACACGCCCAAGAACGCGAACCTGGACGGCACCTTTCGCAACATCAACATCACCTGCGGCAAGGATGTGAAGGTACAGGCACGCAAGGGCTATTATGCCGTTGCGGATTCGAACACAGAATAAGTCGGTCGCTCCCTCCGCATCATTCTGCGGGCGGCGACAGAGCTCGGTTGAGCAGTACCTCCGCCTGTTGCTGCGGATTCAACCATGCGGGGGTTCCTGAGCTAAGCCAGGTCACCACGCCAGTTGCGTCCAGCGTGAGGAACACAGGGCCAGACTCAAACCCCAGCGCAGCCAGCACCGGTTCACGGACGAAGTGTGCATGGGGCGAGGGCGTACGGGCGTCAACCTTGCCGTTCTCCGCTTCAACCAGAATCAATCGGGCCTCTGTCCCAGGCGCAAGTCTTGTCCGCAGCGAGTCCACTGCGAGCGAGAGTGTCGCCACGTCTGCGGCGGTGCTCATGTCAATGACCAGCAAAACAGCTTTCGCGGCGGCAGGTTTCTGCTTTGCCTGCGAGACGTAGGTGCTACGCTTCACGGTGAAGGGTGGTGGTGCTTCGCCGAGCCACCCGTACTGTGTGCGCCCTTGCTGGGCAAGGTACCGATCCATCGGCGCAAGAGCCGCTGTACGGTGTGCAACCGCATCCATCAGCTTGCCTTTTTCCGCGGCTTCGTCTTTGCTGAGGCCCGCTGCGTGCAATAGGGCCAATGTGTGCCACGCCTGGGCTTCCGCCGGACCTGCGGACAGGGTTTCGTTCACGCCGGATACTGCCGCAAGCAGTGACGGTTGGCGCAATTGGGCGGCCCGCAGACCATACTCGGGCCGGTTTACCTCCATGGCTTCAATGGCATAGGTAAAGATTGCGTCGGTATCCGCTGTGAATGGCAGGCGCTCTTGCATCTCCGCCAACTCGTTCACTGCACGTTCGACGGCCTGCAAATTTAAGTCTGCCTGCAGAAGCAGAGCGTAAGCGACAGGAAGATGCATGGCCTGCTCTGCAGGTGCGGAGGGCCGGGTGTACCAGCGAGCGGCAGAGTAGACGCCGTCCCAGTCCCGACCAAGAGCACAGAGTTTGGCCAGCGCCAACTCCTCGTCGCCTTCATGCGCGGTCTGCTCAATGCGGAGGCAATCTGCTTTCGCCTGCGCTGCGGTTGCTGCAAAGGCAGCCAGTTCAATGTCGGACCAGTTCGCCATATCCGAACGGATGCGATCGAACGACGACAACCCGTTCTGCAGAATGGCGCTGGGTGGCAGTTCCTCGCGCGTCACGGGGCTTGGCGGAGCCGTGTCCTGTGCGCTAAGCACGGTGGGAATGCACAAGGCTACGAATAAGAGGACGGGAATGCAGCGCATGTGCACTATTGCATGGCAGATGCCGCTGCGCTGTCAATCAGGAGCGCCCGGTCTGTCGCTCCGCCGCTGATTCAGGCTTCCATGGCACCGGAGTACACAGCCATGCCTGCGACGGCGTCCACGCCCATCCTGTCGAGCTCGTCCACCTCGCTTTGCTGCTTGATGCCGCCTGCCACGATCAGCTGTTTGGCCGTGCAGGCGCGCAGGATGGCGGCGACCTCGATGGGAAAGCCGGTCATGGTGCCTTCGGTATCGACGTGAGTGTAGAGGAAGGCAACGCAGTCGTTTTCCAGCCAGGTGACGGCTTCCTCAGGCGTGAGATCCACCTGCTCCTTCCAGCCCTTGACGGCGACTCGACCTCCCTTGGTGTCCACGGAGAAGACTAGATGCTCTTCGCCCAGCGCCTTGCGGAGGCTCTCGGCGAAGTCGAGGTTCATGACCGGATGACGCTTGCGGTCAGGCTCGTTGTTGCCGCCGAACAGGGTGGAGCCATAGATGACGCGCTTGGCGCCCAGGTCAAGCATCCTCCGGCCGTCGGCTGCAGAGCGCAAGCCGCCGCCCACCTGGCAGGTGAGCGTGGAGGGGAAGCGCTGAATCAGATCACGCTTGCTGCCCTGCCGCATGGCCGCATCCAGGTCGATGAGCTGCACCAGTGGGTACTTGGCAAACCGCTCGATCCAGTAGTCAAAGTCGTCAAAGGCGAGCTTGAGGGTTTCACCCTGCTGCAACTGGACGATACGGCCGCCCATGAGGTCGATGGAAGGAATCAACATGTCCTGTGTATTGTCGCAGGGCTGCAATAATCCTCGGCCATCGGCGCGCGCTTGGTCTGGGTCAGCGAGAACACTTTGCAGTACACTTTAAGCAGGCACTCGTAGCTCAGCTGGATAGAGCGGCAGCCTCCGAAGCTGTAGGTCAGAGGTTCGAATCCTCTCGAGTGCACCATCTTCTGAAACAAAAAGCCCCGGCTCTCTGCCGGGGCTTTGCTGTCTACAGATTTGCTGTCTAGAAGTACACACGCCCCAGCAACTGCAGTTGGCGCGGACCGTACAGTGTGCTTGAAGTGCTGGTCTGGTTTTCAAACGGCACCTGCACGTACGGCACCAGGCAACCGGCACCGCCGCTGGTTTGAGCCGTGCTGCCCGCAGACGTGGGGCAGGCCACGCCGTTGCTGGTGGTGCCACCCGCGGTGTACGCCGCGAAGGTGCTGCTGACACCCAGGCGGTTGCGGTGGTTGGCGATGTTGAACGCCTCCGCCGCAAACTCCAGCCGGATGCCCTCACGAACCGGAAACTGCCGGGAGACGCGCATGTCCGTGTTGTGGATACCCGGCCCCTTGAAGGCATTACGCGGTGCGATGGCTGTGGGTACGCGGCCTGGTGTTCCGGCGTTATTCAGCGAGAGTGCCGCAAAGGACAGTCCACCATCGCCAATGGGCGAAGTGGGCGAGTTGTTCAAGAATGCGGTAATCGGCGGACCGGTCTGCGCGGTGACGGTGGTCGTCAGCTGCCAGCCGTTCACAGCGTACTTGGCGTACCGATTGTCGATGCCGAATGAGGACGTCGCTACAAGCGAGCCTACAAAACGGCCACGCACGTCGATGTCAGACCGCGAGTATTCCGCGCCGCGGCCCGAGCGGTGACCGGTGGCAAACGGGTCTAGTGCGACGTCTGTGCCGTTAAAGGTGCCGTTCACACCCGACACCTGGCCGCCATCCATGTTGTGCGCCCACGTGTAGTTGGCGAGCACTTCCACACCGTGCGACAGCGGCTTGCGCACGGAGGCTGCCATGGAGTGGTACCAGCTGTTCACGTCGGAAAAGCCTGTGAGTACGGAACCGGTGTTGGTGGAAAGGCGCCGCGTGTAGGTGGTGACAGGGATGACCGTGGTGGTGCCGTTCGCCGCGATGTTGGTGTAGGTGCGCAGCGTGGCGGACGTAGGATCCACGTTGGTATCGACAAAGATCGGTAGGCGCATACCGCGCGTGCCCACGTAAGAGACAGTCAGCGTAGCCCGGCCCGGCAGCTGCTGCTCCACCGCTAGATCATACGAGTGGGTGAACGGGTTCAGGAAGCCAGGGTCGTTACCGCGCGCCGCCAGCACGGAGGCAGGCAGCCCTGGATTGACTGCAGGCGTGGGCGTGCCGGTGACCAGGTTGACCGGTGCCGGGCCGGGAGGCGTGAACGCCGGAATGCCGCCAATGGGAGCGTACGTGGGGTATGCACCCGACTGCACAAAGCAGCGATTGGTGCCGGGTGCGGGTGTGCAGGTGGCGCTGGCCGCCACATATGGCGAGTTCGGCGCGGTAGAAGCAGTTACGTTGAACTGCTTCTGGTACACGCCGTTCTCTCGCCGGTTGGCGTAGAAGGTAGAGTTGGACGTGAGCGCGAAAAACAGGCCATAGCCACCGCGGACGACAGTGCCCTCCTGGGGAGTCCACGCAAATCCGAAACGTGGCGCAGCCTGGTGGTAGTCGATGTTGATTTTGCTGGTATATGTCTGTGCAACTGCTGATGACATATTCGGCATTTCCGGCTGGGGCACCAACTGCACGTCATACCGTGCCCCCAGCGACAACAGAAGCTTGGGCGTGACCTTCCAGTCGTCCTGCGCAAAGACATCCAGGTCCTTGTTCCAGAAGTCGTCCGCGCCCACGCCGGTAATTGGGTCTGTCACCTGGGTAAAGGTGTTGTAATGCTTGCGGCCATTGACGCCGTACACGTCCTGCACCCAGTTAGCGAAGTTATATTCTGCCGTGCCGGTGTTATAGGTAAAGCTGCCGTCACCCTGGAACAGATTGGAAATCTGCTCGTGGATCAGGTTGACGTCGACGCCGACCTTGACACTGTGCTTGCCAAAGACGCTGTTGTAAATGTCTGTGATCTGCCAACGATGCTCGTCCGGGAACGCACCACGGGGAAGCGCGCTCGTCTCACCGTAAGCAGCAATAT
>CALMOM010000066.1:16277-18307 GCA_937873305.1 uncultured Terriglobus sp. | reverse complement strand
CCCGCCACCTTCGCGGGGCGTAAAGGGGCTACGCGCACCCCCACCTTCGCGGGGCGTGAAGGGTCTGCGTGCGCCATCGCCACGCGGCGTAAATGGTCTGCGCTCGCCATCAGCACGGGGTGTGAACGGGCGACGCTCACCACCTTCACGCGGCGTGAATGGGCGACGTTCGCTGTCACCCCGAGGTGTGAACGGCCTGCGCTCGCCACCTTCGCGCGGAGTAAATGGCCTGCGTTCGCCGTCGCCACGCGGTGTGAAGGGGCGGTCACCACGGGGTGCAAACGGTCTACGCTCGCTGCCTTCGCGTGGGGCAGACGGCCTGCCGCCCTCTTCCTCCCAGGGGCGTGCGAACTCGTTGCGTGGGCGCGCTGGTGTATCCGCATCGCGCTGGAAGGGGCGGCGCTCGAAATCGCCGGACCGGCGAGGTGGTGCAAAGCCACCCCCATTGCGGTCGCCGCGTGGTGCAAATGGCCGGTCACCGCTGGGTCTGAACGGGCGATTACCTGCGGGACGGTCACCGCGAGGTCCGCCAAAGCCGCCGGTGCGTGGCCGGTCGAAGCCACCGGTGCGTGGTGCGCGGCCTTCGTCGCGTCGGAAGCCACCGTCACGTGCACCTGCGGGTTTGCGGCGTGGGAAGTCAGCGGGCTGTGCGCTGCCACCCTCGGCAGCGCCTCGTGCGGCGCGCTCTTCCTGCATGGCGCGGCGATCGTCGTCCTCGTAGCGCGAACGCTGCGTGTACGCGGGCTGCGCGTCGGCCTGTGCCTTGGGCAGGTGGTCCAGCGCGCCGGGCAGGTAATGCAACTCCTTGCCCTCGACCACGGTGGATTCCAGCTGGCGCGAGGCGGACAGTGCGCCCACCACTTCACGCACGCGCGAACGTGCGGAGAGCGGCGACAGGTAAATTTCCATCTCATCGCTGCTGGCGGCGACGGCCTGCGACAGGTAGAGCGAGAGCAGGGCAGAGAGGGCCGTGGGCTGGCCCGCGTTGCTGCCCGCTTTTACGTGGCGGATGAAGCGGCCTGTCAGCAGTTCCCACTTTGCGGGTTCGCCGTTTGCATCGGGTATGGGGATGACGCGCTGGATGGCCCACAACTCACTGAGTGCGCGCAGCACGGCGGAATCTACAACGCCCTGGCCGAGCTCGGTGGTGAGCTCGTGCGGTGCCTGCGCACCCTTATCCTTGAGCAGGGTGTACACCTTGACGGCCAGTGGTGACACGCGCATGGAGCCGGTCTGGGCCGGTTCCTGCTTCCACGTCTTGTCACCGCGCAGGGTGTAGATGAACGAAAACGCCTGCGCCGAGCAGATGTAGTCCGGCTCGCCGTTGTTGGAGCCGAGCAGGTTCAACGGTACGGCGGAACCCTCTTCAACCATGCGGGCGAGCGTGCGCGTGACGGTCTCACGCTCTTCCGGCGAGAAGCCGTTGATTGGCTCGGGCGCGGGTGCCGCGGGGCTATCTTCCTCTGCGCCTTCGCTGGAGATGGTGCCTTCGTTCAGGTCGTCGGGCAGGGGATCGTCGCCGGCGTGGATGCGGTCGATCTCGGCGATTTCGTCACCTTCGTCCTCGGCAAACTCGTCGTCGTTGGACAGCATGACCTCGGGGTCGGTGGCTTCGGCTGCGTCTGCGGAGGCGGCTACGGCGTCCTCGTCGGACTCATCCTCATCTTCGGACTCGTCTTCCTCGTCGGAGTCTTCGTCCTCGTCCGAGGTCTCTTCGTCATCGGAGTCGTCTTCATCGTCGTCGCTGTCTTCCTCAGCGTCTTCGTCAGACTCCTCGTCGTCTTCAAAGTCGTCCTCGTCAGACTCCTCATCGTCAAGGTCTTCGTCGTCGGTGTCGTCCTCATTGTCCAGGTCGGCGTCATCCTGCACGGCTGCGTTGGCCGTAGACGGTGCGTTTGGCACCCAGCCCTGTTCAGGGCGGCCCAGCACGGCTTCAGCGAAGCTCCCCTGCGGCGCGGCGGCAAACTGCGCATGTGGGTAGTAGGGAACGAGGCCTGCAGTCTCAAGCCATTCACGCGTGCTATCAGCGG
>CALMOM010000066.1:0-16267 GCA_937873305.1 uncultured Terriglobus sp. | reverse complement strand
CAGCGGTGCGCAGCGCGTCGCCATTTTGATGCCACAGCGTGGTGCGGGCAAGTTTCAATTGTTTGGAGGTCAGTGTTTCGGCGGATGCCATGGATGAGCCTTCTTTCGGCGGCGACGTGGTCGCCAGGTACGCAAGGTGCCAGCGCGGAGACGACCCGCACAGCCCACCGCGCTTTGTCTGTCACATGTTTGGGAATGGCTCAGGTATAAGCCTGACCAGTTCCCGCGCGAAACACGCTCCATGCTGGAGTTCGTCCGGTGTTCGCGGTCTAGAGGAACCGCACGGCGGTTCGTAGAAGAAGGCAGTTGATGTGCGTTGCACGGTGAGCTTTGTAGAAGCTAAATGCGCTGGAACGCCCGCTGAATCTCTCTATGAGCATACCGCAACGCGATGGGGCGACCGTGCGGGCAGGCCATGGGGTTCTCCGTTTTGCCCAGTTCGTCCAGCAGCCACTGCATCTTTGCGGTGTCCAGCGGCATGTTGATCTTGACGGCGGCATGGCAGGCGATGCTAGCGGCAATGCGGCGGCGGCGCGTCTCCATGTTGTCGGCCTGTGCGGGCTCGTCGCCCGTCTGCAGCAGTTCCGCCAAGGCTAGTTCCAATTCGCGGCCCTCCAGCCCCACAGGCGCGGCCTTCACGGCCAGGGTCCGCGGACCAAATGGCTCGGCCTCGAAGCCGTTGCGGTGCAGCTCGTCGGCCATGTGCGCGAAGTTGGCCATCTGCGCGGGAAGGAGGTCGATGAGCAGCGGCATCAAGAGGCGCTGGCGCTGCACGCGCTCAACCTGCCGCTCGCGCAGTACCTTCTCAAACAGGACGCGCTCATGCGCCACGTGTTGATCGATGATCCACAGGCCCTCCTCGTTCACGGCGATGATGAACGAGTTCTGCACCTGGCCCAGCGGACGAAGGCCGGACAGACCGGCGAGGTTGGCCGTGTCCTCGATGCGCTCTGCCGCGGGCGTGCAGCGAGGGCATGCGCGTCGGGCAGCGTTGCACCCTGATGCACGGCTGCGCCAGGAGCGGCTGCTGCACTGTCGCTCTTACCCGGTAGTGGTTGCTCGTCCCACCCACCCCCGCTTGTCATCCCGTAGCGCAGCGGAGGGATCTGCATGTGTGCGTGCTCGCCACCACTGTTTGCGAGAGCCTCAGAGAACGCCAGCCGCCCCGGCATCGGCGGCAGCGCGCGGGTGCTCAGCGAGAACGGCTCTACCTGGGCTGCATCCACCGGGTCGCTGATCCGGCGCGCTTCTGCCTCTGTCGCCTCGCGAATCTGGTGCTCGCTCCAGGGCGCATCGCTGCCCGGGCCGGGGCCGCGCAGCACCGGGTCCAACTCGATGCCTTCGCCGCCGTTCAAGAGGTTGTCGCCAGCTTGCGGTGCTGCAATCGCTTGTAGAAAGCTGGCAGCCGGTCGCGCCCTTAGCACGGTGTTGCGCACGGTGTCGCGCACAAAGTCGTGCACAAAGCTCGACTGGCGAAAGCGCACCTCCGTCTTGGCGGGATGCACGTTCACATCCACCTCGGCGGCAGGCATCTCCAGAAACAGCAGGATCACTGGGAACGACGTAGGCGGAATGATGTTGCGGTACGCCTCGGTGAGCGCGTGCAGGATGAGCCGGTCGCGCACCTGCCGCCCGTTGACAAAGATGTAGATGGAGCTGCGGTTCAGCTTCTGCAACTCCGGCTTTGAGACAAAGCCGCTGACGCGCAGAAAGCCTGGCTCCGGCGGCTCGTAGTCGGCCTCGCGACGCCACGGCGGCGGCTCCGGCAAGCCCGCGCGGGCAAAGTCGAGTTCTGCGGCGCAGGGCAGCATGTCGCGGGACACGTCTCCGCCAAGTATCTGGAAGAGTCGCTCGCTCGCGTCGCGTACGGCGGGTGCCACCAGCAGCGCCTGTGTCGCGGAGTGCAGCTCAAAGTGCTTCGCCGGGTGCGCCAGCGCGTAGTGCATCACCAGCGCGGCGATGTGCGACAGCTCCGTCGGCTCGGATTTGAGGAACTTGCGGCGTGCGGGCACGTTGAAGAACAGGTCGCGGATGGCAAGCGTGGTGCCGACCGGCGCACCGGTGTCCTCCACCCGCGTCATCTTGCCGCCGTGGATCTCGATACGGGTGCCCACCGCGTCTTCTTCAGCGCGAGTGTCCAGCTCGACGCGCGCGACGGAGGCGATGGAGTTCATCGCCTCGCCACGTAAGCCAAGCGTTGCTATATGCAAGAGGTCGTCGGCAGAGCGCAGCTTGCTGGTGGCGTGCCGCTCAAAGGCCAGCATGGCGTCGTCGCGGCCCATGCCGTGGCCGTTGTCCACGATGCGGATGAGCTTGCGGCCGCCGCCCTCCACCTCCACCCGGATGCGGGTGGCACCGGCATCCACGGCGTTTTCCAGCAGCTCCTTCACTACAGAGGCAGGGCGCTCCACCACCTCGCCCGCGGCAATCTGGTTCGCCACTTGGTCGGACAGTACACGGATGCGGCCCATGGCGTTGATTGTACGAAAACGTTTGCAACGAGGGTGCGGCTGCCGTGCAACCGTGTGCGTCTTACTGCCACCGAGGCAATTTCAATGGCTAACGCCGTTTCCAGCGGGAACGAACCGAACAAGGGCTCCCGCCGTACCGTCATGTGTGTGTTTGTTGGTGTCCTGTTGGTGCTGCTGGCAACCTTCATTTTTATGTCTTTTGCCAAGCAATCGAAGGTCATGCCGGGGAACACAGAGGCCCGTCCAAGCACAATCCTGCCGATGCGGTACTGACTAGCTTCGCACGCACAGCAGCGGCAACCCTCCCTTCTCATCCAATGGTGTATGGCAATCAATACGATCAAGCTGGGCACACAGGGTGCAACCGTTTCCCGCGAGGGACTCGGCTGCATGGGCATGAGCGAGTTCTACGGCGAGCGCAATGACGAGGAGTCAGCGGCCACCATTCTGCGCGCGCTTGACCTGGGCGTCACCTTTCTCGACACGGCGGACGTCTACGGCATCGGCGACAACGAGGAGTTGGTCGGTAAGACGATCAAGCCACGGCGCGATGAGGTCTTTCTAGCGACCAAGTTCGCAAACCTGCGGACCAAAGACAAGCCGGACAGTTGGGGCGTGAGCGGTAAACCGGAGTACGTGAAGCAGGCCTGCGATGCCAGCCTCAAGCGGCTTGGGCTTGAACACATCGACCTGTATTATCAGCATCGCGTCGATCCGGAGACACCGATCGAAGAGACCGTGGGCGCGATGGCGGAGCTGGTACAGGCGGGCAAAGTGAAGTACCTGGGCCTGTCGGAGGCGTCGGCTGCCACCATTCGCCGCGCGCACAAGGTGCATCCGATCACGGCGTTGCAGACGGAGTACTCGCTGTGGGAGCGCCACGTGGAGGACGAAATCCTGCCCACGCTGCGCGAACTTGGCATCGGATTTGTGCCGTATAGCCCGCTGGGCCGAGGATTTCTGACCGGCACCATCAGCAAGGACACAGAGCTGGACAGCAAGGACTTCCGCAAGGTGCGCTACCCGCGCTTTGCCGGTGAGAACCTCGATCGGAACCAGATCATCGTCAACCGCATCAGCGACATCGCTGAGCGTCGCGGCGTTAAGCCGGGCCAACTTGCCCTGGCATGGATCTTCAGCAAGGGTGACGATCTGGCACCCATTCCCGGCACCAAGCGCCGCAAGTACCTGGAGGAGAATGCAGCGGCTGTGGAGATCAAGCTTTCTGCAGAAGAGGTGGCGGAGCTGGAGGCAGCCGTGCCGCAGGGCGATGTTGCTGGCAATCGTTACAACGAAGGCGGCATGAAGACGATCGATCAGTAAGCCCGGTGCGGGCAACGAAAGGGGCAGGCTATAAAGCCTGCCCCTTTCGTTGTGTCTGTAATGCCTGTTAGTTGATGGTGCCACTCAGGCCGTTGGGGTAGAACCCGCCCTTGGTAGGGGAACCAGCGGTTGCGTACACCACATTCAGGACCTGGCGGGGTGTGCGCGACCGTCCCAGGTAGTTACTGTCACCGTTGAGGATGCTGGTGGAGGTGAAGGTTGCTGAGGACGTGTTCAGAGCCACCTGTGTTAGCCCCAGGCCGTTATCGTCTTGGGCGGCAGTACCTTGTGTGCCGTCCACCGTAGCACGCACGGCGGAAATCGCACGCGTGATCTGGCTGAGGCTGGTGTAACCGGGGGGCAGGGCAGCACCGGGGATCTTGATGTAGCCGTTGTCGAAGCCGGACAGCGTCGAACGGATCAGGCCTGCGTGGTATGCCTCGACCGCGTGAATTTTAGCAGCAGGAACCAAGTTAGCAGCGGATAGCAGCGGGGCACCACCGTGGTAAGCGCTTACACCCACATCTTCAAAGATGTATGCGCCCAGCAGGAAGTTGGCGTCGTTCGCGAAGGGGTCGAACGCAGCGATGGGCGGTGTAAGAGCCAAGCCCAGTCCAAGGAAACTGTTGTACAGGTCCAGCACCGGCTGTGCTGCTGCTGAGGCACCCAGTGCATTGCGCAGGAAGTTGACGTGCTTACGCTCTTCAAGAGCCGTTTCAAACGCGTACGCCGCGATGGAAGAGCTCTGGAAAGGCACAGGCGCGATTACCGTGCTGGCACCGCTAGGTGAGGTGTTTGGCTTGGTGATGATAGTAGAGGTAGTGTTCTTGCTACCGGTCGCCGCCCCTGCACCATTGCCAGTGATGGGAGTATTAGCGGAGTTCTCACCGTACACGCCCTCGGTTGCCAAGGTATAGAACTGCGCCTCAAGGTACTCGAGATTGAGGGCAAAGTTAAGAATATCTAGATCGCCCGGCATCGCGGGAATAGCCGCATTTGCTACGCCGGAAGTCATTGCCAATGCACCGATCGTCAAACCGCCCATAAGGAGTGCGCGACGGCTCGCGATGATGGAATCGAGTTGCTGTGTTTCCTGAGTTGCCATGTCTGTCTCCGTCGCTGCTTAGGTGGTGGGTTGCTTGATGGTGCCGTTCATGCCGGAAGGAAAGAAGCCGCCCGAAGCGGTGAACGTGCCCGGCATGGTGCCATAGACGATGTGCAGCACCTGGTCGGTGGTGCGGGCATACGCCAGTGCATTGCTATCCGCAGCGACGATGGTGCTGGGGGCAACGCCGGTATACGTCGTCTTTCCGTTGGCTGTGGTGAACGAAGGCAGGGTGCCCGCACCCTGGTACAGCACTGTCTCGTTACCGCCACCCAGCTTGCTCCGCAGCTGCACCACTTCGTTGAAGTAGTTCAGGTACGTGGTGTCCTTGGCCGTCAGCGCCTGGTAGGCGAGTACATTACGGAACATGCCTGCGTGGTATGCCTCGGTTGCCTGGAAGCCTGCGGCAGCGGCAAGAATGGTCTTGCTCTGCAGCAGCGCTGCACCGCCGGTATACGCTGTTACGCCTACATCAGGGAAGGTCAGCGCACCGATCAGGTAGTTCAGTTCACTTGCGAACGGATTGAAGCCGGAACCGATGCCTGCATTCATTGCAATGGTATTGAACGCATCGGTGTAATCCAAGGCTGGCTGGTTGATGGGGGTGCCGCCGTTTCCCGCGATAGTGGCACGCAGCGCACGAATGTGGCTCAATTCGGTCTGCGCCTGTTCCACGGCAATCGCCTTGATGAACGGATCGGTGAAGTTCACGATCGTGGTGCCGGGCACAGTAATGGTTGCACCGCCGCCGTCTGCTGCCGGAACGCCATTGCCCGTCACCGCGCGCAGGTAAAACTCTGCCTCAAGGTACTCAAGGTTCAACGCAAAGTTCAGGATATCGTTATCCATAATGGATGGCGCTGTTGGTGTGGTGGGCACCGTTGAAGTGACCGGGGTGGAATCACCACAGCCAATGAGCGTCGCGGCTGTGGCGGCACCCGCGCCGGCAAGAAAGCCTCGCCGGGAAAATGCCTTGTCTACTACTGTTTTCAGTGTTTGATCCACTGTGTCTCCCTTGAGTGGTGCACGTGCTGTGTGATGGTGACTGCGGCTGAGCGCCGCAACTACCGTGTCAGACAGGTTTACGTGCCGTCGGGTTGTTCTGGATTGGAGCCACCCCATGCCACTTTGGGATTCTCAGAACGCTGGCGCTACGCGGTGATAAGCGGAGAAGCGTACATCAGTTACATGAAAATTGCGTGTAGAGGAAGGTCTGCCCACTTGAGCCGCTGGTGATGCCAAAGGAGACGAAGTTGTTGGACACGTTGTTCACCGTGAGGGGACCTGGCCCTGCACAGGTGGTCGCACTGTTTGCTCTCACGGTGCAGGTGCCCGCTGCGGTCACGCTCATGTTGCCAGGGGTGCCGGTGTGGATTTCAAACCTAGCGTCAGTTGGGGCCGAGTTGTACACCAGCACGCTCGCCAGATTGCAGGTGCTGGGCAGGTATCCGAGTACGGCAAAGCTGTCGCCGGCAGCGTTGCCGTTTGCCAAGGGGCTGTAGACCTGCAGGCCTGCATTGCTCGCGGCCACGGTGTGTACGGCGGAAAACACCCCATTGCCACCGCCGCCAGTTCCTGCCGCACCCTGGGGAATGGTGAAGGCCAGCTGTACGTTGGTGGCGCTACCCACATTCTGCACCGCGGCCTGGGAGCCCGCCGCGCCGGTCGAAGTAGAGGCTACAGTGATCGTAGGTGCAGCACCCGCAGGCCCAGCCGGTCCGGTCGGACCTGCCACACCAGCAGAGCCCTGTGCCGCCAACAGCGACCATGCGGAGGTGTTGGTCGGTAACACGCCGGTGCTGCTCCTGAGGGCGATGTAGGAGCTGCCGCTGTACACGACAGTGTCGTTGACGCCATAGGCGGTGGAGGCAGTCCAAGCGCCGCGGTAGGTGAGCCCCGCGGGTCCGATCGCCCCAGTTGCGCCCACCGGCAAGGTGAAGTTGAGGACCGCGGCGTTCTGCGTGCCGCTATTTGTGACGGCTGCCGTCGATCCGTTGCTGACCGTGCCGATGGTGACGGTGGCTGCGCCCGGGTCGCCCTTAGAGACCAGGAGTTGCCAGTCACCAGTGTTATTGGCAACAGAGACCACCGGGTCCGCGGTGTTGTTGCCGTGCTGCGACACGTACGAGGAGCCAGAGCGCAGGACCACGTCATCGGTGCTGTAGCCGGTCCCGCTGCTCCAGGCGCCGCGATAGACCAGGCCCGGGGTCCCGGCGGCACCTGCCGCACCTTGGGGCAGCACAAAGTTGAGCTGCGCGGCAGTTGCGGTGCCAACATTCTGCACACTGGCTGCTGAACCCGGAGCCCCGGTCGTCACACTGCCAACTGCGACCGTGGCTGCCGCGCCGGTAGCACCCGCAGCGCCGTTGGCACCGTTCGTGCCGTTGGCGCCCGGCGTACCCTGCGCGGCCAGCAGCGCCCACTGCGGTCCTGACCCCGGAACGACGTTGGTATTCACGTCCGAAAGGGACACGTAGCTGGCACCGTTGTAGGCTACGGCATCGCCTGTGACATACCCGGTGCCGGGCTGGTAAGTGCCCCGCCAGCGCAGCCCGGCCGGGCCTTGCAGTCCCTGCGCTCCGGTTGCGCCGGTGGCTCCGATTGCGCCTGTCTGCCCGGTTGCGCCCTGTGTGCCGGTGGCTCCGGTGCTGCCCTGCTGCGCCAGCAGTGACCACGCAGGCACCACGCCTGGCGGGTTCCCGTTGACCGACGCCGTCGCGATGTAAGCCGAGCCGTTGTAGAAGACGGCATCACCCGTGTTGTACGCGGTGGACGCGGCCCACGCCCCACGGAAGGTGACGGGCGGTCCCTGCCGGCCGGCTGCTCCTGTCGTTCCCTGCACACCGGCTGGACCGGCAACGCCCGCAACGCCCTGCGTTCCCTGCAGACCCTGTGCGCCCTGCAGCCCGGCGGCGGCAATCAGCTGCCAATCGGCAGGGGAGCTGTCCGGTGTGTTGCCATGGTTGGTATCGTGCAACGACAGCCAGGTGGCACCGGCGTAGGTCGTCGCATCGTGCAGGGCGTAGTTCGCCGCGGTGCCGTAGACGCCCTGGTAGAAGATGCCCGGGGTGCCCGCCGGTCCAGTTGCGCCGATGGCACCGGTTATGCCCTGTGGTCCCTGTGCGCCGGTGTTGCCGGTCGCGCCCTGTAGCCCTTGCAATCCCTGCAGCCCCTGTGGACCCACTCCACCCTGTGCCGCCAGCAGGGTCCAGTCGTTCGGCGACTGGTCCGGCGTGTTGCCGTGGTTGGTGTTGTGCAGCGACAGCCAGGTTTGGCCGTTCCAGCTGACGGCGTCGTTGGTCGCATAATTTGTGGCGGAGGTGTACGCACCCTGCCAGGTGAGGCCGACAGGCCCGGGTGCGCCCTGTGCGCCCACCGGCCCTGTGTTGCCCTGCAGACCCTGTGCGCCGTCGCGCCCGGGCAGACCCTGCGGTCCCGTCGATCCAACCGCGCCGGTGAGGCCTGTTGCGCCCGGCGGGCCAACCTGACCGTACGGACCCTGTGGCCCAACCGGCCCTTGCGCTCCAGTCGCGCCGGTGTCGCCGGTCAGGCCCCGCGTGGTCAGCGTACCCCAGTCGTTGGGCGACGCATCCGGTGTGTTCCCGTGGTTCGTGTCGTGCAAGGAGGCCCAGGAGCCGCCCTGCCACAGCACCACATCGCCCGCCGCGTAGTTCGTGGTCGAGGCGTACACACCCTGGTATACGAAGCCCGGCCTGCCGGTCGCGCCGACTGCGCCACGGTCACCGGTTGCGCCGGTCAGCCCCATGTAGCCGCGCTCACCCTGCGGACCCTGCGGGCCGGTCGCGCCAGTGGCTCCCGTAGCACCGGGCAGGCCAACTGCGGCGGGTACCAGCGCCGTCCAGTCCTGCACGCTTTCGCTGGGGGTGTTGCCGTGATTCGAGTCGTGCAGCGAAACCCAGGCGGTGTTTTGCCAGGTGACGACATAGTTGGTGGCGTAGTTCGTGCTGCTGGTATACGCACCCTGGTACAGGAGACCATTGATGACGGTGGTGATGCTGGCCGGGTTGGTGGACGCAGGCACCAGCACTGCCCAGTCGCTGGGTGAGGCGCTGGGCGTATTGCCGTGGTTTGCGTCGTGCAGCGACACCCAAGCTGCGCTCTGCCAGGTGACCACCTGGTTGGTGGCGTAGTTGGTGGTCGAGGCGTAGACGCCCTCGTACACCAGGCCGTTCACGATGGTGGTGGTCGTGCCGCTGGCCATGGCGGCGGGTACCATCAGCGCCCAATCGTTGGGTGAGGCACTAGGCGTGTTGCCGTGGTTGCTATCGTGCAGCGACACCCACGCGCCGCCCTGCCATGTGACGACCTGGTTTGTGGCGTAATTGGTGGTGGAGGCGTAGTTGCCAGCGTAGGCCAGGCCGCTGGCGGCAACCGTGCCTGTCCCCGTGCCTGTACCCGTGCTGCTGGTGGTGGCGGCGGGCACCAGCACGCTCCAGTCAGTGGGCACGTAGCCGGGCGCACTGTTCAGATTGCTGTCGTGCAGTGACACCCACGCGGCGTTGCTGTATGTAACGACGCTGTTCTGCGCGTAGCTGGTCGACGTGTTCCAGGCACCTTCAAACCTCAATCCGCCGCCGGTGCCCGGGTCGCCTTTCGGGCCCTGTGGACCAACAGCGCCGATGGCGCCGGTATTGCCGGTGGCCCCCTGCGGTCCGGCCAGTCCCTGCGGGCCCTGCGATCCGGTGTCACCCTTTGGTCCCTGCGGTCCGGCCGGTCCGGTGGGTCCTGCCTCGCCGGTGGAGAGCGCGATGTCCAACTGCGCCGGGTGCGCGGTCACGTCGTTTTCTTTACTGTCCAGCACCACGTCGGCCGCCGCCGCAGTCAGTGCAAGGCCGTAGTTCTTGGCCGGTGTGGTCAACCAAGCCTGCACCAGCGCGGTCACGTCTACGGTGACGTACTGGTTTTCATCGGTCACAGGGAACACTTCGAGCGCTGTGCCGGTGGGTGGCAGCGTCTGCAGGGTGACGGCACCCTCGTTCCATGAGCCACTCATCGCGGACACGGTGATGACGCCGGGCGTATTGACGCGGTTGACAAAGACGCGCAGCGTAGCCCGGCTGACGTCGGCGGCGCGCGCCCCCGATGGCAGCGCACCCAGGTCGAAGCGCAGCAGCGCCGTGCTGGTGCTGCTGACGTACAGATTGCTGAGGTTGCCGTAATTAGTGGCCGGGTGCACGCTGGTCACGACCGTGTCGGCGGCCAGGGTGCCTGTCTGCGCCAGCGCCGCGGTGAAAGAGCCAAGGAGGCCTATCGCCAGCAGAAGACGTTTCGCGCGGCGGCACTGCGGCGACAAAAGGGCGAAATACATGGGCACGTTACGGCTTCGGCATGAGGACTTGCTTGGCAGGTGGACGCTGCTTCTTCGTGTCTAGCAGCGCTGTTCCGTTTCGACCAGGTTGGGAGACTCTCATTGTAAGAGATATTGCCGGTGATATCGCCCCTGATATCACGCAGCGCAATCCGCCATTGATAAGGTGAACGCGTGCGACACGGTACACTGCAGTTCCGTGCCGGAGGGCTACCCGCCGGTGCTGTAAGGAAGACCTCATGAGCAACAGCCCCAACGCCGGCAAACTGCCGGACCCGCACTGCCTGGTGGACTTGTCCCGCCTCCTGTCGGCGTATTACACGCTGCACCCGGATGTGACGAATCCGGCTGAGGCGGTGAGCTTCGGCACCAGCGGACATCGCGGATCTTCGTTTGCGACGGCGTTCAATGAGGATCACATTCTCGCCATCACCCAGGCCATCTGCGAGTACCGCCTGGGTAAGGGCATCAGCGGGCCGCTGTTCCTGGCCATGGACACGCACGCCCTCTCCGAGCCTGCCTTCCGCACGGCGCTGGAGGTGCTGGCGGCGAATGGGGTAGCGACGCGCATCGACAGCGGCACGCCCGAGACGGGCAACGAGCACGGCTACACACCCACACCGGCGCTCTCCCATGCCATCCTGCTCTACAACCGGGACCGCAAAGACGGCTTTGCGGATGGCATCGTCATTACACCGTCGCATAACCCGCCGGAGGATGGCGGGTTCAAGTACAACCCGCCCAACGGCGGCCCGGCTGACACCGATGTGACCAAATGGGTGCAGGACCGCGCCAACGACCTGCTGAAAGCGAAGCTCGCGGGCATTAAGCGAATGCCGTACGCGCAGGCGCTCAAGGCAGGCACCACGTCAAAGCACGACTTCCTGGCCGAGTATGTGGACGACTTGAGCAACGTGGTCGATATGCAGCTGATTGCGGGCAGCGGGCTGAGGCTGGCGGTCGATCCCTTGGGTGGCGCTGGCGTGTACTATTGGGGCCGCATCGCGGAGAAGTACAAGCTGCCGCTGGAAGTGCTTTCAACCATCGTGGACAGCACCTTCCGGTTCATGCACATTGACTGGGACGGCAAGATCCGCATGGACTGCTCGTCGCCGTTCGCGATGCACGGCATGATCGACAACAAGGACCACTATGACGTGAGCTGGGCCTGCGACACGGACCACGACCGCCATGGCGTGGTGGCAAAATCGACTGGCCTGCTCAACCCGAACCACTACCTATCGGTGGCCATCGAATACCTGTTCGCCAACCGCCGCGGCTGGAAGAAGGATGCGGCCATCGGCAAGACGCTGGTGTCGTCGTCCATGATCGACCGCGTGGGGCAAGGTATCGGGCGCAAGGTGGTCGAGGTGCCGGTGGGCTTCAAGTGGTTCGTCACCGGCCTCAGCGACGGTTCGCTCGGCTTTGGCGGCGAAGAGTCGGCGGGTGCATCGTTCCTGCGCATGGATGGCGGCAGCTGGTCGACCGATAAGGACGGCCCCATCATGGGCCTCTTGGCGGCGGAGATGACGGCGCGCACCGGCAAGGACCCGGGCGAACTCTATAAGTCGCTGACCGAGCGCTACGGTAACCCGGTCTACCAGCGTGTGGACGCCCCCGCCAGCCGCGAGCAGAAAGCGAAGCTCAGCAAACTTTCCGCGGAGCAGGTGACCACAAAAGAGCTCGCGGGCGAACCGATCACGCAGGTGCTGACCAACGCTCCCGGTAACGGCGCAGCCATCGGCGGCCTGAAGGTGGCCACGGCCAACGGCTGGTTTGCCGCGCGCCCGTCCGGCACGGAAGACGTCTACAAGATCTACGCCGAAAGCTTCCAGGACGAGGCGCACCTGAAGCAGATTCAGGATGAGGCCAGGGACGTGGTCAATGCGGCACTGAACGGCTAACGATCAGGAGAAGACGTCCCGTAGGTTGACCTCTCCTCCCTTCGTCAAGGTGGCGATGAACGGAGGAGGATAGTCTTTAACAAGCTTTTGCATCGCCGGAAGTGCCTCGCGTAGTGACTCCGCGAGGACGGCAGCCCCAGCCACCTTGCCTGTGAAGCAAAACATTGCAACCCTGTTCGTCTGCACTGCCAGGCGCTCAAGGTAGCGAGTTCTTATGTGTCGATCTGTTGTCAGCAGTGTCCATTGCCTGTTGCCGACGATTGGAAGCCAGATCTCATCGTGCGTTCCAGGAGCAAAATGATCTCCATGCCGTTGATAGCGAATTAGCGAGTTATCCAGGACGGCTAGGATGGGCTTGCAGTTGTGAAGGTTTTCATCCAGAAATAGGGTGAATTCAGGCTGCAACATTGGAGAAGTTCGACTCCCATCGAATCGCCTCTTCTACCTTCTGTGGGGACAACCCATACTCATCTGCCAAATCGCTAATAGACTCGCGAGCTTGAAATCGTGCCGCAATAATTTCCGTGCTGATGCCTGTGCCAGCAATGACCGGTCGACCAAATGACAGATTGGCACTGATAACGATATCGCGTGGCTCGTTGGCTTCCTCGGAAGCGACGAACGGATAGAGCTTAGCCGCATGCGTACCGATCTCGATGCGACGCAGGTACACGTCAACAACCTCTTGAATAACTTGCTGACTCGATCGGCTCAGATTGATGATGCTGTCGTCCTGCTTGATTAAGAGGTTCAGGCCATCCGTAAGGAAGTTTCGCTGCAGTAGTGGGTACTCGCAGCCATATTGTTGCTGTAGCTCAGTAAGCGCACGCTTGATGCGTGGCATGGGTAAAGCATGTTTGATCCGCATCGCCTTAAGTACGTGCAACTCCAAAAGGTTGACAAAGCTGATTGGGAACGTCTGCTCTGTGTTACCGCCACCTAGAACCTTCGCCCATCGAGATGCTTTTGCAGCAGGTAAGCGAACATACCGCGCCGCCTCAGCTGGGCCGTAAGCCGGCAACCGCTCGATTTTTGTGAACTCGCGCACGACTTTAATAATATCGCTGCTGTGTCGGCTTCGCATCGAACTGGAGGAGCCATAGCGAAGGCTGTGAGTTGGAAGGGTAACGGTTGAGGGAATTGCACATGGCAGAAGAACTGTATTTTGAAGATTTCCATTTGGGGCAGAAGTTCACGTCAACCGGTTCGGTCAAGGTGAGCGCGCAGGAGATTACCGAGTTTGCGGAAAAGTACGATCCGCAGCCCTTTCACCTGGACGAAGCGGCGGGCAAAAGCAGCTTCTTTAAGGGATTGGCCGCGTCCGGCTGGCTGACGGCGGCCATCGTCATGCGCCTGCGCGTGGACACCATCAAGGTGCACGGCGGCATGATTGGCGCGGGCGTGGAGGAGATACGCTGGACCGAGCCTGTGCGCCCCGGAGACTCCCTGCATACCGCAATGGAGATTGTCGGCCTGAGGGTGTCACAAAAGCGGCCTGAGCTTGGCCTCGTCACGCTGTACACGCAAACCTATAACCAGAACGAGACCGTTGTCATGAAAAGCACGATCAAGTTTCTGGCACCACTGCGGCAGGGTGCCTCCATCTGAGTGGAACCAAGGTAGTTACTGCCTCGTAATCCACGTTACTCAGCAGTAAACTTCAATCATGATGCGCATGACGGTTCTCGCCTCGGGATCCAAGGGCAACAGTGCCGTGATTGCATCGTCGAAGACGCGCATTCTGGTAGACGCCGGGTTGTCCTGCCGCGAACTGATGCGGCGCATGGCAGCGGTGGGCGAGAGCGCTGAGCAGCTGGACGCCATCCTGATTACGCATGAGCACGCCGATCATGTGAGCGGCTTGCCGGTGTTGGCGCGCAAGCTCAACGTGCCGGTGTACTTCACCGAGGCGACGCACCGCGCCTGGGTACGGCAGATGACGCCGCGCACCTCCATGAGCTACAAGCAGTGGCTGGAGGGCGTGCGCCGCGAAAAGCAGGAGCGGCTGGACGCACAGGCGCTTGCGCACCAGATCGCAGCAGGGGCCAGTGACTCCGACCGGCCGGACGACCACTTCTTTGCTGCGGGCATAGATGTGAATGCGATCGCACCGCCAGATGCTGCCGAACCTGCAAGCGCGCTGCTGACCGCTGCAACGGACGATCTGTGTGAGGATGCGGAACCTGGCACCCGGCAAAGCGTGCGTGATAACCCCACCTTTTTGCCTGCCGTTGAGTACTTCCATGCCGGGCGGCACCTGTGCATCGGCGACATCGACATTCTGCCGTTCACCATTCCGCATGATGCTGCGGACCCATGCGGGTTTGTCTTCAGTGCCGAGGGGCTACGCTTTGGCTTTGCGACGGACCTGGGATACGTGCCCGAAAACGTCAAGCAGGCGCTCAAGAACTGTGACGTGCTGCTGCTGGAGTCTAACCACGACCTTGAAATGCTGCGCGACGGCCCCTACCCGTGGAGCGTGAAGCAACGCGTGCTGTCCCGCGTGGGGCACCTGTCGAACGCAGCAGCGGCAGAGTTCCTGATGCGTGATTACGACGGTGGCGCGCTGTACGTCGTTCTGGCGCACCTGTCAGAGAGCAACAACGCACCGGCATTGGCGCGGCTGGCTGCGGAGCAGGCGATCGGTGGCCGTCTCTCACTGCTGGGCAACCGGGTAGTACTCGCGCCGCAGGACGCGCCGCTCGAACCGCTCTGTCTGTAGTGGTGGGCCAGCCGTGCTCTGCGGCCGTCCTTGGCGGACCTTTGCATAAGGTTTGGAGCGTCAGAGACGTTTACTATATCTAAAGCACCTATGACCCAAGACACATCCACGACGGAGGCAGCAAGCACATTCGTTGCGGACGTTCGTACCCACGGCATGCGCGCATCGGTCTTTGGCCCGGCCGCCGGTTGCAGTGATCGTGTCGTAGGCGACATCCTCTCCAGTTGGCGCTATGACCTGTCCGCGCTCTCGCCAGAGGTGCGAGGCGTCTATCTGCAGCACCTTTCCGAGTGCCCGTACTGCCGTGCCCGGCAGCGGCTGCACCGCACGGTCGATGTGGCTCTGCTCTCGCTCTTTACGGTGTCTGCGATGGTATTCCTGTTAGCCACCATGATCCTGCACCACGAGCCATGGGGACAGGTTACCTTTGCCCAGGTGCATATGCATCGCCTGTCGCTGGCGCTGACGCTGCAGTCCGTTGCGGTCGGTGGTCTGCTGTTCTCTGTGCTCATGTGGGTGCTCGTTGCCATCGCCACACCCGCGCCGGAACTCATCTCCCACACGGTCCAGCAACGCAGGCTGCAGGGCCGCGAACGCGTTATTTAGCAAGGCGTCTGTGCATTCCAGCGGCCTACCCGACCCATCCGTGCGGAGCGACGGAGACTCATTGCGCTCCTCCGCCGGATCGACCGACGTTCAGCGGGAATCGGACGCGCTAAAGGAAGCGGTACTGCCGGTGCGCGCCCGCGCGGGTGGCATCCGCACAATGGCGCAGGCACCTGCCACGTACCTGCTGCTCATCCTCAACATCGCCACCTACCTGTGGATGGTGCATCGAGGCGTAGACCGGCTGACACCATCGCCAGAGGACCTGATGCGCTTTGGGGCCAACAATGCCGAGGCGGTGCTGCTGCACCACCAGTGGTGGCGCGTCGTCACGGCCATGTTTGTGCATGTGGGTCTACTGCACCTGTTTACCAACATGTGGTGCCTATGGAACCTGGGCGTCATAGGGGAGCCTCTGCTAGGCTTCTTTGGGGTCTGCTCGGTGTACCTGCTGACAGGTGCTGCAGGCAACCTGCTCTCTTTGGCAGCCAACGTGGTGCAGAGGCAATATGGCGAAGTCGGCGCGGGTGCCTCTGGTGCCGTATTTGGCCTGGCGGGCATTCTCATCGTGTTGTTTTCCAACAAGCGGCTTGCCGAAGCTCGGCCAGGCTTTGCCGGCATTCCGCTCCGGGAGCTCTATGCCATCCGGCGCTCCGTCATCTCATTTGCCGCACTGAACCTGCTCATTGGTGCCGGATCGCTGGTTCGGCCGGTGATGCATGGGCTTGGTCTGGATGAACTGCATATCGACAACATGGCGCACCTGGGGGGCTTCAGCAGCGGGCTGCTGCTGGGTGTGCCCTTGCT
>CALMOM010000065.1:3231-4123 GCA_937873305.1 uncultured Terriglobus sp. | reverse complement strand
ATGTAGAACGTAATCTTGTTGTCGCGATTTTCGAGCGGCATGCCAAATGCATTTTGGTCACGGAAATGGGGCGAGCGTTCGTTCGGAGAGCCAAGGCGGTCATGGCCGAAATCAGCCGTGCCGAGCAGGAGATCGAGCAACTGAAGGGGAGGGCTACCGGAGAAGTTCATGTATCTATGTCAACAACCGCAGAGGTCGCGTTGATGCCATCAGCAATTGCAGCATTTCGTCGGGAGTACCCAGACGTCATGCTCACCCTTTCGGAGCACTTCTTCGACATGATCGAGACGGAAGTTAAGAGTGGACAGATAGACTTTTATGTCGGGCCAGTGGACCCTCAAAGTCTTTCACGAGATTTCTCGGTTGAACTGCTGTTCGACAACCAGCGGTATATCTTCGGACGTAAGGAGCATCCGCTCGCGGGAGCCAAGACCTTGGAGGAACTCCAAGATGCGCGGTGGGTCAAGCCAACGCAGTCTAAGTACAGCGTCGGGGACTTTGGAAGTGAATTTATTGAGAGAGGCCTTTCTCCACCCCATGAGGCTGTACACGCTCGATCCATATTGGGTGCTCTCTTGGCCGTCGCTACCTCTGATCTACTAACCCAGCTCCCGAGAATCTGGCTTCGATATCCACCCGTCGCAAGTTACATTGTGGCTTTTGAGGCCATCGGCCCTCTTCGAGCGATGCCCATTTGCATCGTACGTCGTAAGGACATGCCGCTGACACCGTTAGCAGAGCGTCTAAGCGATCTCATGCGCAGGGCTGCAGGGCATTATACGCACCGCGGAATCGTAGAAGCGCCACACCGCGGCTTTCCCATCTAGGCACCGAGAGGGCCAGCTCTTCTGACTGCGCCACACAGGGAAGACCAGATCCGAGCATAGCGGCA
>CALMOM010000065.1:0-3203 GCA_937873305.1 uncultured Terriglobus sp. | reverse complement strand
GCGTGTGCCAGCGTGAAGTTGAAAGCTTCGAAAGTTGTAAGCGATGCCTGCTGTCTATCGAATCGCGCGCTTAGATGGCTGGCGACGAAAGAGCTTTTCCTGTTCGCTGGATTTTCGGTGCTGTTCTGGCGAACTCGTTCGAGTTCCGTCGACCAGGACACGTACGGGAGGATGGAGTGACAATGCGCAAACCTAGAGCCGCTGCGATGCATCTGCCGAGCCTTCGTTCCTAACACTGGCCCGGCCGGCCAGCGAGCCGTCTACGCCGTTATGGAATTTCGCGCCGCGTGGCACGGTTCGGCCGCAACTCCTGATAAGGAAAACGGGAGCGCTGCCGTGGCGCCTTGCAATATGCCGCACCCGTAAAGACCGGCGCTCGTGATCGACTTCTGGCAGGGACCTAACTCTATCCGGACCGGTATCATGCAAACTGACCGTGCAGGCGGCGGCGTTTACCGTTTAAGTCGACCTGGGTGCGCATGAGAGTCAAATGACAAAACCGCTCAACCAATAGATATACCAAAGCGTAGGGGAGAAGAATGCGCGTTATATTGATGAGCTCGGTCGCCTGCTTTGCGCTAGTGCCTGAGGTTGTGTTCGCCCAGGGTCTGCACCATTGGCAAACCGCGTCGGCTGATCAAAATACCCAAACCGGACTCGTCAGCACGCCTGACCAACGGCTTCCGCAGACACAGAGCGGTGGATCTGCGGAGAATGGCGGAGCGCAGGCAGCTCCCGTCGCGGGCACGTCGGCTCCGGCCGTTGTATCCGGGCAAAACAGCTCATCGCCTGCCGGACAGCTCGGAGACATCGTCGTCACGGCACAACGCCGAGCGGAAAACTCGCAGCGCGCCGCCGTGGCGATCGATGTGGTCTCTGGAGCCGACCTGGTCAGTTCGGGAACAACGAACGCCAGCCTGCTTACCCGGATCGCGCCGTCACTGGTCGTGGAGCCGAGCAGCACGGGCAACGTGATCTTCCTGCGCGGCGTCGGCAACTTCTCGGTGGTTCCAACCAGCGATCCGGCGGTGGCGTTCAACATCGACAACGTCTACATTGGCCGCCCCACCTCCACGACCGGGTCGTTCTATGATTTGGCGCGGATCGAGGTCCTGAAAGGGCCCCAGGGCACGCTCTACGGCCGCAACGCCACGGGTGGCGCGATCAACGTCATTCCCGAACACCCTCACGAAGGCGAGAATTCTGGCTACGCAACGGCGAGCTACGGCAACTACAATGCGTTCACCGGGGAGGGCGCCATCAACCTTGCCTTGGGCGAGAATGGCGCCGCTCGGCTCTCCGGCACCGTCACGCGGCGGGACGGCTATCTTGCGGACGGCACGTTCGACGATAAGACGGAGGCACTCCGTTTCCAGATGCTGGGTAAGCTTACCCCGAATCTCACGATTCGTGTGTCGTTCGACTACGCACACAATGGCGGCTACGGCTACAGCGCATCCTACTCGGGGAAGTACGTCTATAGCCCCGTTGCGGGCAGCTACACCTTCGTGCCTTCGAATATCGGGGTCGATCAGGGCTTCTACACCGCTGCATCGCAGACCTTCCGCCAGGGCACGTTCATAGCCGCGCCCGCAGGTCGGTTCATCGACGCACTGACACCCCTACCATATCAGAACAACAGATTCTACGGCAACAATGCCGAAGTGACTTGGAAGACGGACGCAGGAACGCTGACGTTCATTCCTTCCTGGCGCGACTCAAAGCTCGACTACCTTTCTGATGCGTCCGGCTTCTTATACAAGCAGCGCGAGGACGACTTTCAGTATAGCGGAGAGTTACGCTTCAGCGGAAACAGGATAGGAATGTTCGACTACACTCTAGGAGCACTATACTATCACGAGAGCGAAGACTATCACACCACCGTAAGCCTCTCGGCACAGGAAACGTTCCAGGATCAGGCGATCCGCACCAACTCGTGGGCTCCATTCGGCCGGCTCACCGCGCATATTACCGACAGGTTCAGGCTCGTTGGAGGCGTTCGCTACACGCACGATCACAAAAGCTTCGGCAGCACGGCCGTGTCGGGTACGATAGTCTGCACCCGGTTGGCGCTTGGCCTGACCTGCCCGACCGCGCCACTTTTCCCGCTGGCCGACACCTCTTCCCAGCTCCCGTTCGCATTTCCCGCGATCAGCGGTGGGGTGCTACCATTAGGGACCAGCGGCGCAATTCTGTCGCGCACCGACTCGGTGTATAACGCCCGGCTTACGAACGAACGGGTTACATACCGCGGCGCGGTGGAGTTTGACGTCGCTCCTCGTTCGCTCCTGTATGCCAGCGTCGAGACAGGCTACCGCTCGGGTGGGTTCGCAGCAGCTTTGGGACATGAGACCTACCAGCCGGAGTATATCACCGCATACACCGTGGGCAGCAAGAACCGCTTTTTCGGCAATCGGCTGCAGGTCAATCTGGAGGGCTTCCTCTGGAACTATCGTGACCAGCAGGTGAACCATATTGGCCTTGACAGCCGGGGACAGACAGCGAATTTCACCGATAACATCGGCAATTCGAAGATCTACGGCGGAGAGGCCGAGGTGCAAGCTCTCGTCACAAAGACCACGCTTATCAGCACCGACGTCCAGTACCTGCACGCACAAAACAAGTCGTTCATCTATACAACCGGCGCCACGGCACCGCCGCTCGTAGGCTGTCCCTACACCCTGTCGGGTTCGGTCTATGTAATCAATTGCTCGGGCTTTCCCGCCAACAACGCACCACGTTGGACGGCGAACGTTTCGGCACAGCAGACCGTGCCGCTCGGGACGTATCAAATTGTGCTCGGCGCAGACACGCAGTACAAGAGCGGCCGCTTCATCAACTTCTATTATCTCAGCCAGGGTGGCGGGTATGTCAGCCATAGCTGGCAGACCAACGCTCAGATCTCGCTTGGGCCTACCAGCGGCAGATGGTCGGTGGCGGCGTTTGTACGTAACATCGAGGATAATCGCGTGCCCGTATTCGGTGCCCCTGCTCCGTTTTCGAATCTGATGGCGGTTGGCACCACGCCGCCGCGCACCTTCGGCGGGAGAGCCTCAATAAAATTCTAGGCTTGTCCGAATCGGAAGTTAATACTTAAGGCAACCTCTCGCTTACTTCGCGGAAGAACCCAATTTCGGCGACGAGCGCTAGGTCATCTGCTAACGTCGGTAGTGGTGTAGTCGACGGTGTTGCCGGGCTGGGGC
>CALMOM010000064.1 GCA_937873305.1 uncultured Terriglobus sp. | reverse complement strand
TCGCTATGGTGCGCATGCCGCGCCGGGCGAGTCGCTGGTGGCGGACCTGTACGCGCAGGCGTGCGAGACGCTGGACCGCGCCGGTCTGCGCCAGTACGAGATTTCGAACTTTGCCCGCGAGGGATTTCGGTCCAGTCATAACTGCAAATACTGGACTCGCGCGCCTTATCTGGGCTTTGGGCTGGATGCGCACTCCATGCTGCTGGATTCCGCTGGCAGAGCCGTGCGGTTTGCGAACGGCGATGATCTAGACACATATGGTACGGGCGAGCGTGAGGTGGATCGCATAGACCGGCTGGCTGCGTGGGAGGAAACGGTGTTCCTTGGGTTGCGGCTGGTGGAGGGCTTGTCCCTTACGAAGTTGCGGCATGTGTTCCCACCCGCATGGGTGGGCGAGTTCGAGGCCAACGCGCGGGAGCTTGCGCGCCACGAGTTGATGCAGGTTGTCGGTGATCGAGTGTGGTTGACGCAGCGCGGGCGCATTGTGTCGTCGAGTGTCTTCGGTGAGCTGCTGGCGAACGAACCTGCTGCTGTGTGAGACGTATCCTGTAGCCATGAACCAGCCCATCATCGACCTGCGCAGCGACACCGTCACCAAGCCGACACCGGAGATGCGTGCCGCCATGGCTGCGGCCGAAGTGGGCGACGATGTGTACGCGGAAGACCCGACCATCAACCGGCTGGAAGCGCGCGCGGCAGAGGTCTTTGGCAAGGAAGCGGCGATCTTTGTGCCCACCGGGTCCATGGGCAACCAGATTGCCCTACGCCTGCACACGCAGCCCGGTAAAGAGGTGGTGTGCGAGGCGCGGGCGCACGTGTTGGACTGGGAGATGGGCATGGCCGCCGTCTTTTCCGGCTGCCAACTGCGCACCGTTGCCGGGCAGCGCGGGGTGCTGCGCTGGCAGGACATTGAACCGGCGCTCTCGACCACGGGACTGTACTACCGCGCGCAGACCGGGCTAGTGTGGATTGAGAACACGCACAACATGGCGGGCGGCACGGTGACGCCGCTTGCCGTGATGCAGGAGCTTGTTGCCGGTGCACACGATCGCGGATTACCCATTCACCTGGATGGTGCGCGCGTGTTCAACGCGGCGGTGGCGCTCGGGACGGATGTGGCCACGCTGACGCGCGGCTTCGACACGGTGAACTTTTGCCTGAGCAAGGGGCTGTGCGCACCGGTGGGGTCGATGCTGGTGGGTTCGGCTGCGGACATTGCGCGGGCACGGTCGCTGCGCAAAGCGCTGGGCGGCGGCATGCGGCAGGCCGGGATTTTAGCCGCTGCCGGGCTGATTGCGCTGGACGAGATGCCTGAGCGGCTGCATGAGGATCATGCCAACGCGAAACTGCTGGCTTCGAGCCTGAACGGCGTTGAGGGCGTGAGCATCGATCCGGCAGAAGTGGAGACGAACATCGTCATCTTCGGCGTGGAGGCGGACGCGGCGAAGTTCGTCGCAGACCTGAAAGCAGCGGGCATGCTGGCCGGTGCGGTGGGGCCGCGGAGTGTGCGCTTGGTAACGCATCGCGATGTGGATACGGCTGCGTGCGGGCGTGCGGCGGAGATTGTGCAGCAGGTTGCGGCCAAAGCGTTGGCACACGCGTAATCGAGGGAGGCCGCTTGCACGGCATAACGCGGGCCTTCAGTCCGCATCTCGAACGCTGCCTTACCTGTGCCTGCGGCCCAGGCTGTTACAACGCGGGCCTTCAGCCCGCAACCTGACAAGTTTAAGGGTTGGTTTGGTTCCAGAGAGCCAGCGGTTACGGGACCGTCCCGGATCACCACACAGGTACACTTGAGCCTGCCGTCCTGCAGCGACGCTTCGCCCAGCGCGCGAAGCCGCTGTGTCACCTTCACCGCAGACGCAGCGGAATGCTTTGGGAAGCGCGGTGAAAGTCCGCCACTGCCCCGCAACTGTAAGTGTGTTCTGTCCGAGGCATGGGCAGGGCCAGTGTTCTGAGACGAGGGCGTCACTGCGCGAGCGGGAAGGCGGCTGGTTCGATGAGGAGCGCAGGCATGGCACGCAGAGTCAGGAGACCGGTTTCGCTGCCGGCAGCCAGCCACGCCCCGAGGGGGAGCGTAGGAGACTTATGAACCGCATCGCCCCAATAGGAGGCGCACGCATCCGTGCGCGTTCCGCAGCAGTACATCTTTCAAGCAGGCCCACGGCGGCGCTTGTAACCAGTCTGCGCTCTGCAGCGCTTTTCCTCACTGCAACAGCGACTCTCCCGGCGCATGCCGTGGTGGTACGCGGCACCGTGCACGATCCGCTGGGCCGCGGCCTGCCGTACACCCGTGTGCAGCTCATCAAGGGCGCCGAGGTCGTCGCCTCGACGGTCACAGAGGGCGACGGCAGCTACGAAATCCGCTCGACGGAGACGGGCCGTTTTCTGCTCATCACCAGTGCCAATGGCCTAAGCCCGCAGGTGAGCGAACCCTTCTACGGCAGACAGCTTGACGTGGTCGCGCGTGACCTGACGATGACGCTGTCACCCGTGCGCGAGTCCATCACCGTTACCGCGACGGGCACACCCACGCCGGTGGAGCAGGTGGGCGCGAGCGTTGCCGTCATCCCAGACGAAGCCTTGCAGACGCGTGTCGGCATTGTGCAGGAGCTGCGTCTGCAGCCCGGCGTGTCGCTGGTCAGCACCGGGCAGTATGGCGCGGCCACGTCGCTGTTTGTGCGCGGTGGCGCGTCTGACGCGAACAAGGTCACGATCGACGAGGTGCCCGCAAACGATGTGGGCGGTGTCTTCGACTTTGGCACGGTGTCGTCCACGGCGGTGCGCGCGTTGGAGACGCATCGCGGACCCGACAGCGTGCTGTATGGCACGGATGCGCGTGCAGGCGTCGTGCGCTTTGAGACGCCGCGCGGTGCATCGATCCGGCCCATCCTGACCTACTCGGGTGACGCGGGCAACCTGCACACGTGGCGCAACGAGGCGACACTTTCCGGCACGGCGAACAAGCTGGACTACTACGGCGCGTTCTCGCGGTTCGACAGCTCGAATGCATTGCAGAACGACCGCTTTCACGCGGCCACGGCAGCGGGCAACCTGGGTTACAGCTTTACCGGCGCGACTAGTGTGCGCGGCACGGTGCGCGACGCTGTGTCGGCAGAGGGGCTGCCCGGACCGTATGACTTGCAGGGCCTGACGCAGGTGGGCAAGCAGGGTGACCAGGACACCTACATTTCCGGTTTGATCGACGACACCCGCCCGCTCAGCGGCTGGCACAATGCCTTCCGCTACATTGGCGCACGCAAGCGGGAGCAGGCGCAGCAGTTTGCGCCGGGCGGCACGCCGGACGGCTTCGGCGAGTACCTGGGCAACACCGTGACCATTCATGGCGCGAACGGCACATCGGCGACTGGCCGCGCCATCGTGGCTTTTGACCCGTTTCCGTTGCGCGGCGATCTCGTTTCGAATCGTGATGGCCTGGACTATCGCACGGACTACCACTTCCGGCAGCATTATGCGCTGCTTGGCGGCTTTCGCTACCAGGACGAGCGTGGTTCCGAGCGCTATCCCGTGTACGGCATCAACCAGCAGGTGGGCCGCAGCAATTCTGACTACACCTTGCAGTTCACGGGCGACATTCGCAACCGGGTGTTCTTCTCGCTTGGCGGTGCCATCCAGCGTAACTCGCTGTACGGCACGCAGGGCGAGCCGCAGCTTGGTCTGAGCTACGCTGCTGTACGCCCCGGCACCCGGTGGTTGCACGGCACCCGCGCGCGCTTCCAGTTCGCGAAGGGTGTGCAGGAGCCGAGCCTGACGACGCAGTTGTCGTCGCTGTACGCGGCGCTGCAGGGTGCGGGTGATACAGCGGACATTGCACGTTTGGGTGTCAGCCCCATCGGCGCAGAGCGCAGCCGCACGTACGAGGGCGGTGTGGACCAGAACATCTACAGCGATGTTGCGGTGCTGCACGTCACGTACTTTCATAGCGTGTACGGCAGCGGCATTGAGTACGTACCCACGACGCAGTACGACCAGTACTTCAACCAGACCGTGCCAAAGAACCTGTTTGGCTTCTACCTGAACTCGCTGGATACGCGGTCGCAGGGCGTAGAGGCAGAGCTGCAGTACCAGGTGCTCAAGCGCATGTTTGTACACGCGGGCTACACGTACACGGACTCCAACGTGCTGAAGTCGTTTTCGACGGACGCGCTGAACGCACTTGGCGGCAAGCCGACGATCAACCCGCAGTATGCGGGCGTGGCGATCGGCGTCAGCTCACCGCTGGTGGGGCAGCGGCCCTTCCGGCGCGCGCCGCAGCTGGGCTACTTTGTGCTGCAGTACAACGGGAACAAGCTGAATGCCGCGCTGAAGGGTGCCATGGCGTCGAAGTCGGATGATTCGACGTTTCTGGGTAGCTTTTCCAACGCCGCGTTCGACAACAGTCTGCTGCTACCAAATCGCAACCTGGCGTACGGCTATACACGGCTGGATGCGAACGTCACCTACCAGCTGAAGCCGTCTCTCGCGGTGTTCTCGCAGTTGGAGAACCTCTTGAGCCAGCAGCGAACGGGCGCATTCGGGTACCCTGGGCTGCCGTTTACCGTGCGTGCGGGCCTGAAGGTGCGGTTTCCGAGGGAGTGAGCCATGTGGGCCGCGCAATGCATCGCGCGGCTCACGCCGTTCTGCGCACACCGGACCGGGTGGCCAGCGAATGTAGTCGGACTAGCGCTGCCCAGACCGCTGTTCTGCGTCCAACAGTCAGGGCCGGTAAGAGCCCGGGAGGCTGTATGCGTAGGTTTTCAGGCATTGTTCTTGCGGTAGGCATGATTGCCGTGCCGCTGTGTGTGGCTGCCCAGGATGAGGGCCCAGCAAATGTGCGCATCATTGTGCGGGCGGAAGGCAAGGGCGATGCAACTCCGGCGGCCCTCTCGCCGGCAACACTCAAGCTGGAATTGAATGGCAAGCCCGTTGCGATTGATCGGGTGGTGCCGCTGGTGCGGGCCAGCAGCACACCGGAAGTGGCGTTGTTGATCGACGATGGCCTGCGGGCGAACTTTGGGATCCAGCTGCGCGAGGTAGAAGACTTCGTGCGCGGAACTACAGCCGAAGGTGTGGCCGTAGGCGTGGGTTACATGCGCAACGGCAGTGCGCAATTTCCTGCCGGGTTCAGCACAGATGCAGAGCGCGAACTGGGTGCGGTGCGCCTGCCGATCTCCACTGCGGGTGTCGATGGCAGTCCATACTTCTGCCTGCAGGACCTGGTGAAGCACTGGCCCACCAACACCAATGCGCCACGCGTGGTGCTAATGATTACTGACGGTATTGACCGCTACAACGGCTCGGTGAGCCCACTGAACCAGGACAGCCCCTACGTGCAGTCGGCACAGGACGACGCCCAGCGTGGCAATGTGCCTGTGTACTCCATCTACTACGGTCGGCGCGAGTTGAATGCCAACCTGCCCAGCTTCAGCGGACAGAGCTACCTCTCCCAGGTGGCCGACGCCACCGGCGGCAAATTGTTCAACGGTGGCCAGATCAATCCGCCCACACTGACGCCGTACTTCCGTGAGTTCGATGCTGCATTGCACGAGAGCTACCTGGTCGGCTTTACAGCAGCCGGCAAACGCCTGGAGCGCCTCAAGGTGAGCAGCACCACTGCCGGTGTGAAGCTGCACACGCAGAAGGCTGTGCAGGCCACGACGCGGCAGGAGTAATAAAGATATTTTCCATGCGTGCGCGATGTCAGCACGCTGTTCAGCGATGCTGACACATACAGAGTCACACCACCGTGCAACAAAAGCCCCGGAAAAGTCCGGGGCTTTGTTGTTCTCACGTGAAACAAGAGCTCAGCGCGGCGTGTTGGGCACCACACCGGGATCGGTCGCTGCATTGTGATTGCGGTTGTAGATATTTTGCGACGCCCGGTCCTGCTGGCGAGCCAGCGTGTGGCGGTCGGCCGAGGTAAGGTGGCCGTTGTCGGCCTGGCGCATGCTGTTCTCTTCGCTGGCAATCTTGCCCTGACGGTGTTCAGCTGCGGCTGCGCCCTTTGGGGTGATCTGGCCGTCCTGCACACCCTTCGCAATGCGGGCCTGCTGGTGGTTTTGCCGCGCCTGAATGCTGTGGCGCTGGGCGTAAGTGGTCTTCTGTGCGGTGGCTGCAGTTGCGGAAAGCAGTACGACGGATGCAGCGAGTACAACGTGTTTGACGTTCATGACTGTGGCTCCCTTGGCGTGTCCGGTGTGTCTATCGACCGCTGCAGTCGGCCAATCAGTTACGCGTACAAGAACACAGCAAGCGCAGGGG
>CALMOM010000063.1 GCA_937873305.1 uncultured Terriglobus sp. | reverse complement strand
GGCTAGCAAGAAGTCCAGCCGATAAGAATCAGCAGTGCAGTGGGTTGTGTAGAAAGCAACACACTTGACATGCGTCGTATTCTTATATGCAGAGGTTGACGAATGACATCCAACGAACTTGGCCGTGTCCTCACCGCAGTCGACAGGAGTTTGGAAGCATCTCGTCAGGAGCGCGTCGCCGCCCGGTACGTCCGGGACAACATCCACACCATTGTGGACCGGTTACGCGATCAGGAGTCCACTACCTTCGAGAGCGGCGGCAGGCGTTACTCTATCGATCGCGAACAATTGCGCAGAGCGCTTCGCTAAGACTTCATGAACGCAATCATCACGTTGCTGGCCAGCATCGTGATCGGTCTATTCTTCATTGGCCCGTATCTTGCAGCACGATTTGCCATCGAGTTGCTGATTGTCAAGCAGCCTGCCAAGGCTCAGACGTCCACCGAGGAGCTAGCTCGCTCACTCTTCTTCTCAGTACCATTTGTCGCAGTAGCATCCTTTTTGGTGTGGCTTCGCTTCCACACGCATTATGTCTTTGACCCAGCAACGCTGGACGTAGTCTTCGCAAGCGGCATCACCTTTGAAAAGAGGTGGCCTGCGATGCAAGCCATGTGGCCCGTCCGCTCTGTCTTGTTGGTGGTCTATGTCGAGGTAGCGATTTTTGTCAGTCTAGTTTGGCTAGCGGTACACCTCCTTCGCATCACAAAGACATCCACTCGGCGGCTTAGTTGGAATTATGTCTATCGCAAGCTGGCTTCACCCTATTTAAAAAGTGAGTGGGATGTACTTGCCAACCAGTTGCTGCTACCGCGCGGCACAGTAGTGCAGGCTGACGTAGCGACAAAAGGCGGCAAGGTCTTTCTGGGAACACTGGAAGGTGTTGTGACCAACTCAGACGGTACCCTGCGCCACATGGAACTGAGCAGCCCCACTATTCGTGCGGTACGACCAGAGGCCAGTGCCGAGCAGTCGGAGACACCTGTTCTACAGGACTATGTCTTTAGAAACAGCTTTTATTTCGTGGTACTCGCCAGCGAAATCTCCAATGTGAATCTACGTTTTGCTGAATCGGGTGGTTTGTTGGCTGCAGAGGGCGGAAAGCACGAAACAGGCGATCCAGTGGAAGGGCGAACAGCCCCTAGAGGAAGAGTTAGACGACTGGGATCAGGCAGAACGACAGCAACTGCTTGAGCAACTTGAAAGCATGCTGGAGTCGCGAAACGAGCCACCTGACGTATGACTGGACTGAGCGGCCGCACGTGTGCATCGCAGGTGCCTGAGCATCGGGCCATGACTGCAGAGACACGGAGCCTGCCCACGGATACACCGCGCTTTGACACCATCGACACCATGCGCGGCCTGTCCATCCTTGCCGTGGTGCTGCTGCATACGTGGTTGCGGCTGTACTTTGCGGGCTACGATCTGCGCCACACCGCGCTGCCACGCATGTTGACCCACTTTCTCCTCGCGAACGGCGGCAACGGTGTCACGCTCTTCTTCGCCATCTCCGGCTTTCTCATCACGTTGACGTCGCTGCGGCGGTTCGGCTCGCTAGCAGGGATGCGCGTCAGGACGTTCTACCGCATCCGCTTTGCACGCATCGCACCGTTGCTTGTCGCCATCGTTGCCATCCTGTCCGGCCTTGCCTTGGTCCATGCGCCGGGCTTCGAGTTCTCACCGCAGCGGGCGCCGTTGTGGCGCGCGATCGTTGCTGTGTTCACCTTTCACTCCAACTGGCTTGAAGCGCGATACGGGTACCTGCCGGCCAACTGGAACGTGATGTGGTCCTTGTCGGTGGAAGAACTGTTCTACCTGTTCTTTCCCTTGCTGTGTGTTGCGCTGCTGCGATTTCGCCATGGCATGGTGGCGTTTGTGGCGGTTCTGCTGGCGTTTGTCGCCATGGGGCCGTTTGCACGCGGGGTGTGGTTTACCAATGAGGTATGGGCGGAGCAGGGCTACCTTTCGGGCATGGATGGCATTGCGCTTGGCTGTCTGACCGCGCTCGTCACGCACCATATGGCAGCCCGCCAGACCGGAGCGTTACCCGCAGGCAGGCGCACCACCCTGCTGTTGGTGGAGTACCTCGGCTGGGCGTTCATGCTGCTCACAGCACTGGGGCCACGCTGGTTCTGGCGTGTGCTGCCGTTCAAGGCCGACTACTACGGCTCGCTGCTGGCGTGTGCAGCGTGCATAGTCATGGAAACGAGTGTGCTTCGCAGAGCGGGCAGCGATGGTGTGCGCCCAAACCCGCTTACCGCGCTTCTCCGTTGGTACGGCAGGCACAGCTACGAGGTTTATTTGACGCACGAATTTGTGGTGGTCTGGGGCGTCCTGCTGTTTAGCCACTTCCACCCAAACAGCCACCCGGGGCCGCACGGGCTGGCGCTGCACCAGCTAAGCGCTCTGCAGATGAGTCCGTGGGTTGCCGGATCCTCCTGCTCACCGCGCCACTGGGATGGGCAACAGCAAAGCTCATCTCTGAGCCAATGAACCGCCTCCTACGAGGGGCCAGACCGCCTCAACAGGCTTCTTTGGCGCGATAGGGACGGCTACTCTCACAATAGCCATACCCTATCTGTTACAACGAACGACATGGGGATGGCGGCCGGACGAAGACTGGGCCTGGTGGCAGGTGCCGCACTGCTGCTGGCGACGGCGCTGGCTCAGGAGATTTCACGCAATCCAAAGGCGGACGCGCTGAACCAGCCGGAAGTGGTGCGGGGGCGGGTACTGTTTCAGACCAATTGCGCCGGGTGCCACGGACCCAACGCGGGTGGCGGCATGGGGCCAAACTTGCTGTCGTCGTCGCTGGTGCGGCATGACGTGAAGGGCGACGAGATCAGTAAGTTACTGCAAGTAGGCAGGTTAGAGAAGGGTATGCCAGCGTTTCCACAGTTGGTGGGTCCGCAGTCCGAGGACATTGCGGCCTTTGTGCACGCCCGGATCGATGCTGGCATGCGCGCCAGTGCGCTGGGCGCCAGTGCCTTTGGCGGCGAACTGAACGTGGGCGACGCGGCCACCGGGAAGGTCTATTTTCAGCAGCACTGCCAGACCTGCCATGATCCTGCGGGCAGCTTTCGAGGGATTGCCAGCCGCCATGATCCGGCAGAACTGGAGGGCCTGATGCTGGCGCCCAAGCCCGGCAAGCCTACCGGTACCGTGAGCCTTCCGGGCGGCGGCACCGTCCATGGCGAGGTGCTGCACGCCGATGCGTTCACCACCACGCTGCGCCTGCCAGATGGCTCCATGCGCGACTTTGCCGCGGGGGACGGCAGCCGCTTCACGCCAGACGATCCGCTAAGGGCGCATCGAGACCTGCTGCCCGGATACACCAACGTGGACATCCACAACGTCTTCGCCTACCTTGAGACGCTGCGTTGAGGGACATGAGTTTACCTACCAATCAAGTCACGGCAGCGTGCACAAGGCGTGCTGACTGGCGCGCAAAACGTGCAAGGCAGCGAACAGCAGTGCATGGAACGGGTGCTGTTTTGAGCCGTCTCCGCACATGTTTTTGTATGCTGTTGGTGGCATTTTGCAGGCTTGCGGGCACACTTTCCGCGCAGGAAGTTGCACCATCTTCCGTTGAGCAAAGCCTGCAGTCGGTCTCGGGGGAGTGGCCAACCTACAACGGCGATTTTTCCGGGCGACGCTTCAGCACCCTGGACCAGGTGAACGCAAGCAACGTCGCTTCGCTGACTCTGGCATGGAGCTTGCCTACTCATGGGTTCGGCCTCAAAAGTACCCCGCTGATCGTGAACGGCATCCTGTATCTCACGGTGCCAGACAAGGTATGGGCCGTGGATGCTGCCACTGGAGTGCAGCTGTGGGCATGGAACCGGCCGTCCGAGGGCAACCACATTGCCAATCGGGGCGTGGCCTACCTGGATGGCCGGGTTTTCTTCGGCACGCCGGACGCCCATCTTGTGGCGCTCGATGCCACGACAGGTAAGTTGTTGTGGGATAGGAAGATGGCAGACTCCAAATTCGGCTACTACATCGCCACCGCGCCCTTAGCGGTCAAGGGCAAAATCATCTTCGGCACCAGCGGCGACGTGGCGGACGTGCCACACAGCATGCGCGCCGTGGACCCGGCGGACGGCCACGAACTCTGGCGGCTGAACACCATTCCCAAGCGCGGCGAGCCCGGCTTTGATACCTGGCCGAACGCCGAGGCAGCAGCGCACGGCGGTGGCCCTATCTGGGTGACTGGCACCTACGATCCAGCGCTGAACCTGATGTTCTGGGGCACCGGCAACCCCCACCCGGTGCTGGCGGGCGGCGTGCGCGCGGGAGCGAACCTTTACACCTGCTCCATTCTGGCGGTAGACCCGGATACAGGCAAAATCCACTGGTTTTATCAGCCTTCGCCGCACGACACACATGACTGGGACGCGGTGGAAACACCGGTGCTGTTCGACAGGGACTGGCGCGGAAAGGATGGCAAGACCACGTCCAGGCACCTGCTGGCCCAGGCCAGCCGCAACGGCTACTTCTTTGTGCTCGACCGCGCCACCGGCGAAAACCTGCTAACGTCGCAGTTCATCCCCACGGACTGGGCCAAAGGCCTGGATGCGAAAGGCCAGCCCGTTGGCGACCCGCAAAAGGAGACTGTTCCCGGCGGCGCGCTGGTGCATGCCGACGCCGCCGGCGCCACCAACTGGCAGCCGCCCAGCTACGATCCGCAGACCGGGTTGTTCTACTTGAATGGGCAGGAGGGTTGGAGCTTCTGGTACTCCGCGCTCGACAAGGATGGCAAGCCGGAGGACCACCAGGGCGGCTCCGCCATCTCCGTCTCGGAGCAGAATCTACTGATCGCCATGGACGTACAAACCGGCAAGGTCCGTTGGCAAACCGACACGGGCAAGTCCCGCGTGAGTGCGGGCATCCTCACCACGGCAGGCCACCTTCTGTTCAGCGGCGACGGCGACGGCAACCTGTACGTGCTGGACCCGCTCACCGGTAAACCCCTGTGGCATACACGCCCCGGCGCAGACATCGTGGGTGGCCCTATGACGTACATGCTTCGCGGCAAACAGTACATCGTCATGGCGGCGGCCGATACGCTGTACGCCTTCACCCTGCCGCGTTAGCCAAAGATAGCTGCATCGTTCGTTCAAGCCACATTGGATGGACCGCTGTAAGTCGACTGACCATCAGTTGAACGCGCCTTCAACAGAGATGTCGTGACATGCGCTAGCTTAGGTTTGCGGCTAGAAAAGCGCGCGTCTCTGCAACAATACGGGCCGTGAAACTCGGATCTTGCACAAGCGTGGAGGCAAGCATCGGATGGCCTTCGTCGTCGTAATAGACGCCGGTCTCCCGCGGTGCATTCAGCATGACTTTCGCAATTACGCGCGCGGCCTGCTCTGGCGTGCTCCAGTACTTCATCACGGGCACCAGCAATGGCAAAACACGTTTCAACAAGAGTCTGACAAAGGCGTTGGCCTCGCGTCCGAGAGACGTTGCGGGACTGAACCCCGGCTCAACTGCATTGATACGCAGTCGCGGCATCTCACGAGCAAATTCCAGCGCCGTCGCGAGGGTGCACTGCTTTGAGGTGGCATACGCATCCGCGCCAGGCGCCTTGGAGCCTCCAGGCTTCCACTCGCCACGTGCACTGGCCTCTGCAGAGAGGTAACGACCACCACGAAAGCCTGCCATCTTTGCTGGTTTTCGCTCAGGATCTTCCACGCCAGAGGCTACAAAGACAATGTTTGCACCATCGGGCAGGTGGGGCATGAGGAGTTCGGTCAGTACAAACGGCCCAAGGTGATCGGTGGCAAAGGTCATGTCCCACCCTTGCGCGTTCCTGGTCGGCTGCGTTTGATGGATACCCGCGTTGTTGACCAGACCGGCGAGCGGCAGTTGAAGCGTGACGATGCTCGCTGCCCCGCGGCGCACACTCGCCATGTCGGACAGGTCGCATACGACCGAAATCGCTTGTCCGCCTCTGTGCTCGATCTCGAGCTGCACCTCATTCAGCTTCTTGCTGTCGCGTCCGACCAGGACGACCGTGCCTGATTTGGCGAGTTCAAGGGCAGTAGCCTTGCCGATGCCGGAAGTCGGACCGGTCACGATGTAGGTACCGCGGGTAGGGGTCAGGGTTGTCATTGGTGTGCTCCTATGTTGTATGTCTAGTCAGTCAACTTTAAATATGAGTTTAGGCGATTGCACGCCAGAGGGCGTCAAAACCCTCATGGCAGCGTTCATCTGCGTGGCTGGCATCCTGAAGCATGGTAGTGATCGTTGCCTCCGCAATGGAGTTCATGATGGCGACAACGAAGGTCATGGGTGCGTGCCGCATGGGTCCGCGGCCGCGTATGCCGTGGAGTAAGTCGCCTATGTTCGCCATGGCTCGATGGCCCGCAGCCCGTGCTTCCGGGCTGATGATCTCTGAGGCGTCGAGCTGTGCGAGTGCATGCCGCTTCTGTGGCGAGGCAAGTGCCCAGGCCATCCAGCACTGCCAGACGTGGAATAACTGGCTCCGCGCTTCGTCCTCTGGACCAAGATCTTTCAAAGCTGCAAGCGCCATCTCTGTCTTCAATTCCAAGTACAGCTGGTTGAAGAGATCGGCTTTTGTCGCGAAGTAGGTGAACAGTGATCCGTTGGCGACACCTGCCTCCTTTGCAATGCCAGCCGTCGGGGCGCTCAAGCCCTGTGTGACGATCACGCGCACGGTCGCGTCCAGAATGGCCGCTCGTTTCTCGACGCTTTTTGGCCGGGACATCCTCTGACCATAACCATAGCCGTCTAGTCAGTCAATTTTCTGTCAAATCATCTAAGGAGTTCCATCTCAACACTGCTGGCAGTTTGCGGAAACAAAACAGTACTTCCTATTGATAGCCCTCAACATCCACTAGATGTCCGCTCTGCGTAACCGCAGTGCGTGTGCTGCCTGAGCCTCTTTGGCAGGCTGCACGAGTACGCGCTGTGTGGAAAGAAGACAGCCGCCCCGCGTATGCTGAAAGTAATTCGCAATTTGCGTTTGCACGTTGACGCGAGTGCTGCCGATATCTGTTGTAGGACAGGTGCCTGACGGGCCGCTACGTTATCTGCAACCCTGACATTGCAGAGCAGCAGCGGACCGGGCAAGACAGCGTGGCCTGTTTGCGTCAATGGCTGGAGTACCCCTGCACCACTTCTTGTCTCATCTGTTCTGGTGATTTTTTTTGGGGGTTTTATGCGTCGACTGCAGTTGCGACTCTTGTTTCTGATTGGGCTGTTTGTTCTCTTACAGCCTGCTATCCAAGGGCAGGGCGCTGCCTTTGTGACTCCGGCATCGCCCGGTGCTTCAAGCAGCATTGCCGTGGATGCGCCCATGCCTACCGCAGACGCCCGTGTGGCGGAAGGGACGCAGGACGACCGCAAACGCCGCGGCCAGATAACGCAGTTGCCGTTGTATGACTGGTGGCGGCATCCTGGCGTCAGCGCCAGCGTGGGCTTGAATGGCGTTGGCGTGGACGTAGCCGAGGCCCTTCGCCAAAGCATCAACGTGCGGGTGGGCGCGGAGTTTTTGCGGTATACCGGCCAGTTCACAGCCCAGGGTGCGCAGGTGGATGTAAACCTGCGGCTGGGCGGCGGCCATGCCGGTGTGGATGGGTTTCCGTTCCAGCGCAGCAACTTTCGCATCAGTCCGCAGCTGCGCTTCGGCATCCTGACGCGCGGCATCGGCAACGTGCTCATTCCACCGGGTGAAGTGGTGAGCTTCAGCGGCGAGGATTACTACTCCACGACATACGATCCGCTGCGTGGCTCGGCGTATTTCGATACTCGCAAAATAGCGCCGGGCATCGCCTTCGGGTGGGGCAACCTGGTGCCGCGTGAACGATTCCAGCACTGGTCGTTCCCGACGGAGCTCGGCTTTTACTACGTTGGCCAGCCCAACCTGCAGGTCAACTTCGTGGGTACGGCCTGTACCAACCTGTCCAACGGCGGCATTTTCTGTAACGACGTCAGCAAGGATCCGGGTTTCCAGAGTGACCTGTCGAAGTTTATCCAGCGCAACCGGCACAACGTGAGCTATGGTTCGCTGTTCCCCGTACTGTCGTATGGGGTGGGCTACCGGTTCTAGAGCTGGCACGTTGACCGCGTGCGAGGGCGATTGCTAGGCTCACGCACATGGCCCTGATGATGCGCTGCCGCGCCGCTGCTGTGTTGCTTCTGCTTACCGCTGCGAGTGGGGCTGCGCAGGTGCCTGCGGCAAAAAAAGCTGCCGTCGCGCCGAAGGTAGAGCTGCACAACAGTGCTCTGCGCATGCGCGTGTACCTGCCGGATGCCGCAAAGGGCTTCTACACCGGCGTGCGATTTGACTGGTCTGGTGTCATTGGCGATCTCCAGTTCGCGGGCCATCACCTATATCGGTCATGGTTTACCGCGGTAGATCCGTCGGTGCGAGACTTTGTTTATTCCGCACAGGGCGTGACAGCGGGTGCCAACAGCGCGGCGACCGGGCCGGTGGAAGAGTTCCAGACCGCCTTTGGCTATGACACGGCGAAGGTGGGCGACACCTTTCTCAAGATCGGCGTCGGCATCCTGCGCAAGCTGGAAGACCGGCCCTACCGCTTCGACACACGCGCGGAACTGGTGGATGGCGGCACGTGGACCCACAAAGCGACGGCGGACTCAGTGACGTTTACGCAGACACTGGGCAGGCCGGGCGACCGATACGCGTATGTGTACACCAAGGTGCTGCGGCTGGGTGCGGGCGCGAGTTTTTCCATCGAGCACCGGCTGCAGAATCGGGGCACGGTGGCGCTTACCACGCCACTGTACGACCATAATTTCCTGACGGTGGATAGCCGCACAGTGCACGGCGGCACAACGATTACTGTGCGTTACCCGATCACGCCCAAGAGTCCGGTCGACCCGCCACAGGTACGCATCGACGGCCACCGTGCTGTCTATCAATCGGATCTCAGGGGTCAGGATAAAGTTACGTTCGGCCTGCAGGGCTTCGGTACGACTGCTGCGGACTATGACTTCAAAGTGATGGATCCACAGTCTGGCGTGACCGCCCGTGTGCAGGCCGACCGGCCGTTGGCGGATGCGTCTGTCTGGTCGATTGCGCCGGTGATTGCAGTTGAGCCGTTCATCCAGATCGATGCGGAGCCGGGTGGAGAGTTCCGCTGGACGTACACCTACACGTACAGCACGGCAGGGCAGGTGCCGTGAGCGCCTACTTCACCTCCGCATCGAACGCGCCTGATTCCACCGTGGTGCCGTGTTTCATTTGCACAAAGATGCGATAGCGGCCCGCGACGGGAAATCCGTACGGAAACTCGACCGTTGCAGGGAGTGGCTTACCGGTGTCGGCACCCATGGCCTCCATGGGTGCGCCGCCATTCGCCACCTCCATCGACTGCATGGGCGCGGAACCCTCCGGATGGGTGTGCGCGAAGGTGGAGAAGTCGGTTTTGACGAAGGCGGCGTGCCCGGCCATACCCAGGTACGGGGTCACGTCGGTGGCGGGCTGGCCCTGCGGGTTGAGCAGCGAGAAGCGGAAGCTGATGGGCTGGTTGGCGGTGAGCGTGGCGGGCTTGTCCCACACCATGCGGTAGCCGTCGGGCAGTGTGTCTGCTGCGGCAAGGTCACCCGCCGCTAGCGGTACAGGCGTGGCAGCGGCGTCCTCACTGTCGAGTGCAGCGCCATGGAAGTCTGCCGGAATGTCGAGTGTGGTGGTCAGCGTCTCCGGTAGGCCGCTGCGGTGCACGATGTCGGCAAACAGGCGGTAGTGGCCCTGCGGCAGCTGCGGCAGTGTGGTCTGCAACTGGCCCGGTGCTGTTTGCGCGGGGTGCAGGTGGTACACGGCGTCCATGCCTGGCTCGCGAATGGCATAGAGATGCATCAGGTGCCCGTGATCGGGCAGGAGGTCGGCATTGGACCGGTTGCGACGGGTACTCAGTACGTTGGTGTACGTGCCCAGCTGCAGGTGCAGCGTGTTGCCGTCTAGGGTGGGTGTCAGAGTAAGCGGTTTGTACAAGCCATAGCTGTAGTCGGCGGCTTCCACATGCCACCACCGGCCGCCCAGCCACACTGCCAGCATGACAAGGGCGAAGGTGACGCCGCCCGCAAGCAGGGCGCGCCGTTTTCGCTCCGGGTTGGGTGCGGTGCCCGGCTCCAGGCGTGACTCTCGTGCGGCCGCGGCTACGATGCCCACGATGCCAAGCACCAACAGCACCGCGAGTGCGCCCAGGATGAGGCCGAGTGGCTTGTCCATGCGCAGCACCTGCAGGGCTACTGCGGGTACAGGCACGGCGGCGGTTGCCGGTCCTGCCGCGCCGTCCACCTGAAGCACGACCTTCCATGAACCGGTGGCCATAAGCCACAGCGATCCGGTAAAGAATGCCGGGTCAGCGCTGGAACGCGTCATGGCGTCGGGTGTGGGCGGGTGCTTGCTGGCTTCGCCCACCATGGGTACGGGTGTGATGCGTAGACGCTGGATCTCCGGCCCGCAGGCGCGTACTTCCACCGTGGCTACACCAGGGATGACCATGGGCGGCCGCACCGTGACAAAGAGGCGATACGGCCCTGCCTGCACCTGCTCGAAGACGTCTTTGCTGCCCACGTGCGCGTTCGCGGCGAGGGGCAGACATAGAAAAAGGCAGAGTAGCAGCGACAGGCGTGTTGCAAGAAGGTTTCGTGGAGCGGAGACATCTGGTGTTAGGAGACTGTTTTCGGAAGGGCACAGCTTCAGCTGTGCCGCCACGGAGGGTTTCACGGCAAGGGCTCTAGCCCCTGAGGTCGGCTTCTGAAGCAGACCGCGGCGGCTAAAGCCATTGACCTTACCGCAGATCTTTCGGCATGGCTGAAGCCATGCGCTTCCGAATACGATTCGCTTCACCTCTGCACTCCGCGCATCCAGCGGCCAAAGACGAGGCCGATCCACGTGGACAGCGCCGCGTACACGCTTGCGCGCAGCAGGCCCAGCGTGAGGGTCAGGCCGGTGTCGGGCTGAAAGTACTGACGCATGCGGTCGAAGCCTTCGGCCATGGAGTTGTAGTCGAAATAACCCGTGCCAAAAATGCGATTTGCGCTCGCCTTTGACATCAGGAAGTTGGCAAATGGCCACTCTGCTGCAAACAGCACCGCAGTGAACACCACGCCGCTGACTAGCGCCACCTGCCACAACTTCCAGGTGCGTGTGCGCTGCCAAAGCAGGTCAAGCGCCAGCGCCGGGACAACAATCAAGATCGGAAACTTGGCCGGCACCAGATGCGTGACCGAGTTGAAGACCGGACCAAGCTTCGGTTCCGCGCCCATGAGGGGGAAGATGAGGATTTCCGCCATCAGGTACAGCGTGTACACCGCGGCCACCGTAGTCGCCGCCCAGCGAAAGCGCGAGGCCTGCGCGATCATGGCGAACACGACCGGCACCGCGATGCCCAGTGCAATGTAGGCAATGGCGCTGTGCAGCTTGATGTCCCACGTGTACTCCTGCAGAAAGAACATCTGGCCGCCCACGGTCAGGCCGCCCAGGTAAAGCAACAGCTTCTGCAGGGTGCTAAAGCTCTGCTTGCCTTCCGCCGCGGCACGGTTCATGGTCGCCAGAATGAGGAAGAACACGCCCAGCGAGACTGCGCGGATACCAAGGATGAGCAGCGTATGCGGCGGGCTGACGATTTTGACATCCAGGCCGTAGGCGTTGTGCCACCAGTTATCGAACGGAGCGGACGTAATCATGGCCACGCCGCCCCACCCGGCCAGAAACACGCCCAGCGGCGCGCGCAGGCCGAAAACACTGACCGAAGCCGCGCGCAGCCGCGACTCCCTACGAAAGGTGCAGTCGTAGACCAGGTACAGGCCGACCACTGCGGCTAGCACGCCGCAGAGCTGAATCATGAGGTGGGCCGGTGTCCAAAAGCTGTCGCGGCCAATGGATCGGTGCCACGCCACGTCCCAGGCTGCGCCAACAGAGGCTGACGTGATACCTGCGACCCCGGTCCAGATGTACCAGGGAACACCGGCGGCCTCCTGCTCGTGAACGGCGGCGCCTGTGTGCGTGGAGGCGGCGAAGACGGATGGGTGGGCGGCTGTGGACATGGTGACGCTCCTGGCTGCAGCACCAGCCTACGTGAGCGGCACGCTGCAAGCCACAAGTTTCGAGGAGAGTGTGAAAAGCAGAACGCGAAGGCCGTACTGTCTACAGTGGAGATAGAACGCAGGGGAACGCTGAGGTAAAACGCGCAGGCCGCCGAGATTGGTTAACCAGATCCTTTGCGTCCTTTTTGTGTGCTTCTCCTTCGCGTTCTCTGCGTTCTGCTTTTAGGAAGCCAGTGGGCGCACGGCGCCCGCATGGTCGCGCCCGATGCCGAACAGGAAGCGGCCGTCTGCGTCCAGGTGGCGCACCTCGAGGTGGGTGGGTGTGACGGACAGATGGCTGAAGCCGTGGACCTCCTGCGCGTAGGGGCCGCGGTCCAGGCCGTCGCGCTGCAGGACGTAGAGATCCGCGCCACCCGCGCCGGAGAGTACGTGCGTGGTCGGCTCGCCCTCCAGTTGCAACATCTGCAGGTCATGGTCGTGCCCGGCCATGTACAGGTCGACCTTGTAGTCGCGCAGCAGCGGTGCCCAGTCCCGCACCAGTACCGGGTGATCGCCGTGCGGGCCGTTGCTATAGACCGGATGGTGCGCCATCACGGTGAGCCAGGGCAGATCGCGTGGGCGCTCGAGTTGCTGCTTGAACCAGGCGAGCTGCTCGGCCTGCTGGGCGGGCGTCAGAAAAAAGTCGACGCCGTGACGTGGTTGGCCGTCAGGGCGCGGCATGTTGCTGTCGAGCACGATGCAGCGCATCATCGGCTTCTTGGCGGGAAAGTCGAAGGTGTACCAGCGCGCGGGCAGCGTCCATCGGGTGGGCTTGCCGTCCACGCCCTTACCGATGCGGGCATACTCCAGTTCCGCTTCCACCTTGTTCACGGTCTCGGGGATGTACTGGTAATCATGGTTGCCCAGCATGGTGTAAGCCGGGCCGGGGAACGCGTCAGCAGGGTACAGCTGCTCAAACTGGGCTTTCCAGCGCGGTGAAGCGACACCACCGGGCAGTTCGCCGTACCAGCTATCGCCCAGCAGGAAGAGCGCGTCCGGGGTAAGGTTCTGGCTCTGTGCGAAATGCCGCATGCCGCGCGCGACCTGCCCTTGCGCGGCGAAGTTGTTGCCCGCGCCAAACCCCTGCGTGCTCAGCTTGTCGAGGTAGCCCCAATCGCGCAGGATAAGTGCGTGCGCGGCGGCAGCGTCGTTGCGTCGCGGTGCCAGGGCGGACAGCGGGTGGGTCGCCAGGGCCGCGGCTGCGCTCCAGGCGAGCGTCTGCGTGAGGAAGTCACGGCGCGACGTACTTTTAAATGCGGACATGCAGGAAGCATTGCACAGGTGTGTCGGTTTGGCCGTGAAAGCGCGTTGAAAGCAAAACGCAAAAGGACGCGAAGCACGCAGAGGCAGTTCGACCTCCGCGTACCCGTGCATCCTTCCGTGCTCTACGGTTTGCCTACTTTGGCGCCGGGCCACGTACCACCTGCACCAGGTCGGCCACGCGGAGCTGGCGGTTGAACGCGTCTTTTACCTGGTCCGCAGTCAGTGCGAAGTAGGTTTTCGCGGCATTGTTCTGCTCATTCAGAGGCAGGCCCAGCTGGGCGCGGGCCAGCAGGACACCGGCTACGCTCTCCTCACTGGACTCGCTGAGTTGCAATTGGCGCAGCAGCAGCGACTTGGCGAGCGCCAGTTCGGCGGCCGTAACAGGGGTGTTGCGCATTCCCTCTAGATCACGCTCCACCAGGGCGCGCGCTTTGCTGACGTTGCCAGGGTCAGAGCCGTAATCGACGGTGTAGGTGGCGCGGGTCTTGGTGGCTCGCAGGCTTACGTCGACGGTGTACACATAGCCCGCCACCTGCCGCAGGTCGTGGTACAGCTTGGAGGCGTAAAAGCCGCCACCCAGCACGCCCGTACCGAGTTGCAGGGCGTAGTAGTCGGGCGAAAAGCGGTTGAGCGGCATCTCCTCTGACAGGGTGACGGAGTCCTGCACCTGCTGCGGATCGGCCACGTTGGCAGCGCTGGCCTTGTTGGGCGGCACGGCGGGCAGGTTGACCTCGGGTTTTGCCCCGGTGGCAGACCAGCCGCTGAATGCTTTCTCCACCTGCGCGCGCGCCTCAGCGGGTGTGATGTCGCCGACGATGACGATGGTGGTCAGGTCTGGCCGGAACGCGCTGCTGACATAGCTTTTCACGTCGGCCAGCTTTAGGCTGTTGACCGTTGCGGGCGTCTGGTCACGCAGTGTGGGGTCGCCCTTGGGCAGCAGAGCCTCGCTCAGGGCGCGGTGCTCTTTGTACGACGGGCTCTTGAGCTGGCCCGCGGTCAGGTCGGCCACCTCCTTCTGCACCACGGCGAAGGCCTCAGCGGGCAGGGCAGGGCGCAACTGGTTATCGGCCAGCAACTGGATACCACGGGCGAAGTTCTCCTTCAGCACCTTAAGGCCAAAGGTGAAACCGCTGTTTTCCGACGCACCGATGTCATCCAGCGCCTTTTGGAAGGCGATGCGATCCAGCGACGTCGTGCCGTAGCCGAACAGCTGCTCGGTTACGTCGGCCACGCCCTCCTTGCCCTTGGGCGTGTCCAGATCTTCGTTGTGCTGCACACTACCGGTCAGCGTCACGGTGGGGCTGGTGCGGTCGGTGCGCACGATCAGGCGGATGCCGTTGGGCAGGGTTTCATCGCTGGGCAGCGTGGCTGCGGGTGGCAGGCGCAGTTCGGCGAGTGGCTTGGCGGCCCACTCTGGCAGTGCGACCTCCTTGGTGGGGGCGGACGTAACTTTTTCACCGCCACCAAATCCGCTGGCTGCGACGGCTTCGCCGCTGGGCACGGGCTTGAGTGTGGCCGTGATGGTGGGCACGTTCAGCAGGTACTGCTTGGCCACGCGGTTCACGTCGGCCACCGTCACCTTCTGGATCGCAGCCACATCGTCGTCCGGCGAGTTCCGGCTTTTCGCGGCCAGCGCGTCACTCCACGCAGCGGCCAGACCGGGGATGCTGTTCTTCTGGAATTGCGCCTGGGTGATCTCGCTGCGCTTGGAGGCCTCCACCAGGTCCTCAGGCACGCCATTCTGTGCATAGCGATTCAGGATGGAGCGCATCTCTGCAAGGGCCGCGGCAGCATCTGCCGCAGACGGCACGGCCACCAGGCCGAAGCCCAGGCTGGCCTCTGCGTTGTCCGCGCCGGTGCCAAACTGTGTGCCAAGCGCCTTGCCCGCTGGCACCATGCCGTACAGGTCAGCCCGCTGGCTGCTGAGCACGTCACTTAGCACCTGTGACGCGGCGTAATCCGGCGATTTGAAACCCGGCATGCGGTAGCCGATGACGGCCAGCGTGTACGGCAGGTTGCTGTCGATGGTGAAGGTATCCGGCTTGACCGGCTGCAGCGTAATGGCTGGGCGCGCGGGCGTGTCGCGCCTCGGGATGGAGCCAAACAGCTCGCGTACACGGGCCATGGTGGCCGTGGGGTCCACGCTGCCCACAATGACCAGGATGCTGTTGGAGGGCGAATACCACCTGTTGTAGAAGTCGCGCAGGGTGTTGCCGGTGGTCTTGTCGAAGCTATCTTTGGTGCCCAGCGCGTCCTGCGCGTAGGGCGTGCCGGTAAACATCTGCGCCTGCAGGCGCGAGATCAGCTTGTACGTGGGGCTGGACAGGTCGCGCGAAACCTCCTGCTCAATGGCGCCGCGCTCCTGGTCCCATTCGGCATCCTTGTTGTCCACGCCGGTGGTGCAGCTGGCCTGCGCGCGCAGGGCGATGTCCACGTCGGTGGCGGGTACGGTGGCGAAGAACTGGGTGATGTTCTGCTGCGTGTCGGCATTGTTGTCGCCGCCCAGCCGGGCGTAGATGGCGGCGGTCTGGTCGGCATTCATCCCGGTGCAGCCGCGAAAATTCATGTGCTCCAGCGCGTGCGCGGTGCCGGGAAAGCCGGTGGGTGTCTCGTTGCCACCCGCGAGGATGTTCATCTCCACCGTAACCACAGGGGCTAGCGTACTGTGCACCAGCACCACGCGCAGGCCGTTGGGCAGCGTGGCGCGGGTCACCTCCGGCGTGGTGGCGGGCATTTGGGCGACGGCAGATGTCGCAAGCGTGGCGACAAACAGGGTAGAGCAGGGCAGAAGGGAGCGCAGCTTCAACGGGTTTCCTCGCACTATTTAGACTTTACTGCCTCACAGTGGCGAGCCAGGTGCATCGTGCATCGCGAACTCTCTGTCGGTTTGGTGCTGTGGGATGCGGTGCAGACCTACCTTCGCGTAAAGGTATAAGCCCCGATGCCGCCGCCACAACTTGCCGTTCCGATGCTGGCCAAGAGACCTGAAACGGTGTTTGCGGTTGGGTCGGTCAACGTCCCGTTCAGGCCTTCACCCTGGGTGTTCGTGGTCAGGAAGGCGAGTTGAAGGCTATCGCCGCTGATAAAGGCGGGTGCGGTCGCCTGAATGGTCACGGGTGCCGTAAAGCACGGCGAGTTTGCAATGGTAAGGCTGCCGGTCAGCGGAAGTTGGTAATAGCTGGTATTGCCACGCGTGATCAAGGTGGGCGCACCCTGGGTCAGTTGGACAGAAACGTCAGCAGCCATGCCAAAGGGCGCGTTCACGCTGGTGACAGCCCCCGTGTACGTCCCCGTAACACTCGCAATGGCATTTGCAACGAATGACCCACTTTGCGCGATGCTGCAGGAGACTCCACTGGTGCCCGGAGTAAACGTCAACGAATATGTACCGGTCCATGTGGATGGTGTTGCGGAACGCGGCGAACTACCCGTTAGAGAAAGCATCAGAACACCGTTTGGTGGAGTACCGATTGCCTGGGTGGTGGCCTGGAATGTGCCATCATTCGCGATGGTGCCACTGATGGGAAATGCTTCCGCGCTCACCGTACTTGTGAGCATGCCAGCGCCTCCGCACTGGGTTGAGATGGCAGTTTGACCGGAGATTGTGGTGCCTTGAACCACCAACGAGGTGCTGAGCACAGGATAAGTGGCTGGCACCCGGGACCCTGCAAGTAGCCAGTTTCCGGTCAGTGTGGTCGGCGGACTCGGTACTGGTGCTGGCGTGACGGGTGCCGGCGTGGTAGCTGCCACGGGCGGACTACCAGCCCCGCAGGCCCCAAGGCCCAGGCTGATGCTAAAGGTAAGAAGAGAGCCGAAGAGAGCTGGCAGTCGCATAAATGCCGACATCCTAGCACGGCGAGCACTGCTGCACGTAGGTTGCAGCGCTGCGGTCCGCCCCGCACCAGCGAATGTGGTCCAAGGATTTACCCTGATACCTGTGCAAGCGCTGTTTGGCAAATCGCTGCCGGAATTGACAGAACTGGCGTCCGCGCTAGGGCAGAAGCCGTACCGTGCCCGGCAGCTTTGGGAGGCGCTGTACAGGCAGCGCGTGTCGTCGCTGGACGACGTGACCGTGCTGCCCGGCGACCTGCGGGAGCAGCTGGGGGCTGAGCACACGGTGGGTTTGCCGGAGATGGTGCAGACCGCCGTCTCGGTGGATGGCACCGAACGCTATCTGATGCGCATGGCTGACGGTGAAACCGTGGAGACGGTGTGGATGCCGGATGGCGACCTGTCCGAGGCGGAGTTGGGGCTGGACCCGGTGGACGAGGCGGACCACGCCATGGACGCACGCAGCACGCGCGCGCAGGTGCGTCACTCGCAGAGCCGCACCGACACGGGTCGCCCAGACACGCTCAACCAGAACACGCGTAACCCAGACATGAGGAACAAGGGCGCGTTGGAACCCGCAGGCTACCGGCGGGCGACCATTTGCGTGTCGTCGCAGGTGGGGTGTGCGGTGAACTGCCAGTTCTGCCTCACGGCCAAGTTGGGCATCAAGCGCGACCTTACGGCGGGCGAGATTGCGGGGCAGGTGGCTGCCGTGCTGAACCAGCACCGCGTCCACATTGGCGCGGACCGCATTAACCTGGTCTTTATGGGCATGGGCGAGCCGTTCCTGAACTACGACAATTTCATGGCAGCGGTGCGGTTGCTGGTGGAGGGTGTCGGCATCCCGGCCAGCCGCATGCCGGTGTCGACCAGCGGCATCGAGCCAGCCATCCGGCGCTTTGCCGCGGAAGCGGTGCGGCCCAATCTTGCGCTTTCGTTGAACGCCAGCAACGATACCGTGCGTGAGCAGGTAATGCCCATCACGCGCAAGTGGAAGATCGCACAACTGCTGGACGCGGTGCGCACCATTCCCATGACCAAGCGCGATTGGGTGACCTTCGAATACGTGCTCCTGGGTGGCGTGAATGATCGGCCGGAGCACGCGCGCGAGGTGCTGGACCTGCTCCGCGGCATGCACGCCAAGGTCAACTTGATTGTGTGGAATCCCGGGCCGGGCATCGCGTACACGCAGCCGCAACCTGCCGACGTCGAAGTCTTTCAACAGACGCTCATCCGCAACGGCCTGCCGACTTATATCCGTCGTCCGCGCGGGAGGGACATCTACGCTGCGTGTGGGCAATTAAAACGCACCGTGGAGCCGGAGCACCCGACGACGGAACTGGTGCAGCTTTTGGCTTAGCCGCTGCCATACAGCTGCGCTGCGATACTGGGTTGGTGAGAACAGTACTGGTAACAGGGGCGGCAGGCTTCATCGGCTCCCATCTGTGTGAAGCATTGCTGCGACGGGGCGACCGGGTGCGCGGCCTGGACAACTTTCTGACAGGGCGCGTAGACAACGTCGCGCATTTGGGCAATGGCTTTGAGCTGATCGAGGGTTCGTTGCTGGATGCGGATGCACTGCGGCGTGCGTGCGATGGCGTCGACGTGATCTTCCACGAGGCTGCGCTGCCTTCGGTGCCGCGCAGCGTGCAGGACCCCGGGACGTCACATACGAACAATATCGACGGTACGTTTGCCCTGCTGGAAGCGGCGCGCGCAGTGGGTGTGCGGCGCGTGGTGTACGCGGCGTCCAGTTCAGCCTATGGCAACCAGCCCGGCTTTCCACGGGTCGAGACCATGCGACCGCAGCCGCTGTCACCCTACGCCGTGCAGAAGCTGGCGGGCGAGCTCTACCTGCAGAGCTACGCCGCGGTTTTTCCGCTGGAAACGGTTTCGCTGCGGTACTTCAACATCTTCGGACCGCGACAGGCGGCAGATTCGCCCTACTCTGGTGTCATGGCCAAGTGGATCGGGCAACTGCTGCACGGCGAACAGCCGACGATCTTTGGCGATGGCGAGCAGGGCCGCGATTTTACCTACATCGACAACGTGGTGCATGCCAACCTGCTGGCTGCGGACGTACCTGCGGAGCGGGTGTCAGGCCGCGTCTTCAACATCGCTTGCGGTGAACGCCACACGCTGAACGAAATCTTTGGCGTGATCGCCCGGCTGCTGGGCACAAATCTCACCGCGCAGCATGGGCCAGAGCGATCTGGCGATGTGCGCGACTCATTGGCTGACATCTCCGCCGCATCTGAGGCCTTTGGCTACGCGCCGCGGGTGGGCTTTGAAGAGGGCCTGCGCCGCACCGTGGAGTGGTATCAACACACCGGAGCCATTCGCTGAAGCTAGTACGAACCCTGCGCCGCCTGCGACAAAAAAAGGGGCGTGGCCTGAGCCCCACCCCTCTACTTCAAGAACCAGCTGCTTAGCGTGCGCGGCCAGCGGCAAACATCTGGTTGACGGTCGACACGAAGTGCTGTGCACCTGCGGGCGTGGGAACACTGCCGGAGAGGATCTTCTCGTAGCTGATTCCCTTGCCGTAATACTCCTCGGTGTCCTTGTTGTTCTGGTTCACCACATCTCCCGTCAGATCGACGCCGGCAAAGAGACCCTTAGAGCGCGAGTAGGTCAGGAACTCAGCCGAAGCAAGCACCGTGGTGGCAGCCTGCGAGTTGCGGCCCACCGGACCCGCCGAGGCGGCCAGATCACCGCCCAGCTTCACCTTGTCGTGCAGCAGAGCGTCAAGGCTCTTACGGGTACGGCCTACCAGCACCAAATCTGTCGATTGCCCACCGGCCTGCAGGCCGAAGCTCGCTCCGGTAACTTGAATGAACACCGGTGCGCTCCATCCCTTGCCGGTACGGCAGGTTGCCAGGCCTTGACCATACTGGCCGCCCACGATAAACGCACCCTTCTTAAACCCGGGCACGACAGCCACGCAGGTCGCTTTAGCGGCAATATCCAGCGGAATGCCCTTGTCAGGGGTGGCCATCAGCTCGTGCAGCACGGCGTGCGCATCTTCAACGCGGTGGTCCAGCTTTTCCGTGTCCGCGGCAAAGGCCATGCCGGTGCACATCGTGGCAACACAGGCAACGGCGGCAAACTTGTTCATCATCTTTGATTTCCTCCAGGAGCAACGTCACACTATGATGCAAACTCTCGCCATTTTGTTGATGTGGCTCTCATAAAAATTGGCGCCAGTTATGTCGCGTTTATGCCAATCGGATCAGCCGCCAAGTGTGAGCGCCGAAATGTAACGCTACCGTGAATCCGGGGTTCTGCTTTTGAGTCAAAACAGGAACTCAGAGTTACCCCTGGGTACGAGGTAGAGCGTGACGAGAAGGACCGCAGTGCCCACTGAGGAACAAGCAGGTGTACTGTCCCTCGCCGACTGGAAGGCGCGGGTACGGGGGCGTGAGGCGCGAGTCGGCATCATCGGCCTAGGATACGTTGGGCTGCCGCTCACACTCTTGTTTGCCGGTGAGGGCTTTCGCGTGACCGGGTTCGATGTGGACGCCACCAAGGTGGAGACGCTGAACCGCGGCCAAAGCTACATCTGGCGGATAGAGCCGGAGCACATTGCCGCCGCCAAGGGCAAGGGCTTTCACGCCACGGCCGATTTTGCCCAGGTCAGGGACATGGACGCGATCCTGATCTGCGTGCCCACGCCCCTGACTGAACATCACGCGCCGGACCTGAGCTACGTGGAGGCCACCGTGCGCTCCATTGCGCCGCATGTGCGCGCCGGCCAACTGGTGGTGCTGGAGAGCACGACCTATCCTGGCACCACGGAAGAGATTGTTGTGAGAATTCTCACAGAATCGTGTCGGGAGCGCGGCCTGGACGTGCAGGTGCGGAACGACGGCACCGACGAGATCGCTGGCGTGCTGGTCGCCTTCTCGCCGGAGCGCGAAGACCCGGGCAACATGGTGGTGCCGCGCCGCGATATCCCCAAGGTTGTTGGCGGCATGGAGCGGCTGGCCACAGAGGCTGCCTGCGCGCTGTATGGGGCCATTTTTACGAAGACTGTGCCGGTGTCGTCCCCTGCAACGGCAGAGATGACCAAGCTGCTCGAAAATATTTATCGCTCGGTCAACATCGCGCTGGTCAATGAGATGAAGCAGCTGTGCATGGGCATGGGTGTGGACATCTGGGAGGTCATTGAC
>CALMOM010000062.1 GCA_937873305.1 uncultured Terriglobus sp. | reverse complement strand
CACCCAGACCCAGCAGCAACACACGCCCCCGTCCTCGTCGGCTTTCGCGGAGTGTACGTGTTCGACGTGACCCAGACCGAGGGTGCAGAGCTTCCCGCGTTCACGGGGCGTACCACCGGCGACGTGGGTGAGTTTCGCGAACGTCTCATCGACTTCACCATCGCTCAGGGAATCCAGTTGGAGTTCAAGGAGAGCATCGCCCACGAAATGCTCCATAAAGCGGGGCGCAGAACGGCTACCACCAAGACCGTACGTGAGACAGAAGCCGAGGCCATCGCCTTTGTTGTCTCGCAGACCGTAGGCCTTGACGCTGGCCACGCCTCAGCCGACTACATCCACCTGTACCACGGCAATGCAGCGCTTCTCACGGAAAGCCTTGAAGTCATTCAGCGTGCATCGGCCCTCATCCTCTTCGCAATCGAGACACCCGCAATCGAGGCAGAACAGCCCGAGAGCGAACCCGCGCCGGAGATGGCAATCGCTAGCTAGTCGCACCTGTCAGAGTGGGCGGCTCCCATGCCGCCCGCACTTTCCAAACGCAGTCAGCACCCGCCCTTGGAGGGCCATCATGCAGAACAGCAGCGAATTTCAGTACATCGCCATCGACACCATTACCGAATCGGCCACCAACCCCCGCCGCACTTTTGACCAGACCAAGCTGGGCGAACTGGCAGACTCCATCAGGACGAACGGCCTCATCCAGCCCATCACGGTCAGGCCCTACGCGAAGGGTTTCCAGGTTGTCGCAGGAGCAAGGCGGTTCCGCGCCGCGCAGCTTGCCGAACTGTTTTCCCTTCCAGCACGCATCGTCGATATCAGCGATGCCCAGCCGCTTGAGTGGCAGCTTGTCGAGAACAGCCAGCGTGTAGACGTTCACCCGTACGAGGAAGCCCAGGGATTCCAACGTTTGTTGGATATTCCCGGGTACGACATCGCCACCCTCATCGAGAAGTCTGGCAAGAGCCAGAGCCACGTCTACGCACGGCTCTCGCTGCTGCAGCTTATCCCGGAAGTTGCAGAGGCTTTCATGGAGGAGCGCATCACCGGCAGCCACGCCAACCTCATCGCCCGTCTACCGCAACAGGTGCAGCTGGTGCGTTCGAGAACTGCTGGCGCAAGAACTGGCAGGACAAGGAACCGCACCTGCTACCCGCCAAGCACCTGAGCGCATGGATACAGGCCAATCTCTACCTGCCCCTTGCAGAGGCCCCATTCTCTCGTGAGGACGCCACCCTAAACCCGGCCGCCGGTGCGTGTGGCACCTGCCGACGCCGTAGCGGATTTAATACGTCTCTTTTCTGCGACGTGCAGGGCGACCAGTGCCTTGATTCACCCTGCTACCAGACCAAGGTCGCAGCGCACATCCAACGCGAACTCGCCGTTCGCCCCAGCCTCACTCAGATTGAGACGGGCTGGCGCAACCCAAAGCAGCAAGCACCGGGCGCATTGGTGCAGGGCCAGTACATCGAGCTTCCAGACGCCCCCACCATGGAGAACCCGGATGCGGAGCCGGACACCGAGTACCCCACCACCAAGACGGCCATCATCGTCTACGGCAAAGGCATCGGCACGCTTCGCACCATCTGTGCCAACAAGAACTGTGCGATTCACGACCCGCGCAACGCGGCCAGGGTAACAGCCCCGGCCACAGCCGAACCGGAGGCATTCCAAGAACCCGACGAGGAGGAGACGCCCGAAGAACAGCAGCAGCGCGAGGAACGCCAACGCGCCTACGAAGCCGAGGAAGAACGCAAAGCCGAGGAGAAGCGGCAGGAGTTCCAGGCCCAGGAGGAAGCATACCAAGCATGACGAATAGAACGGGAAGCCACCGAACAGGCACGCCGCGCTACGTTCGACAACCTCATCGCCAACGCACCCACCAACTTTACCGCACCGCAGCTTCGCGTGCTGCTACGCGCGCTCATCAACCTTGACCCGTATACATTCGCCGACGATCTTGTGAAGGATTCAGGCGACGACGCCACCGAGTACGAAAACAGCGAGGACTAGCTACTTTCCAAACTCGCCACCTTAGACGATGCTGCACTCTCGGCTTTACCCTTCGTCTCGCGTTTACCGGCCACCGCTGGATACCGCGCGAGGGAGAACCGGACCTACTCACCGAAGCCGCCACTGCGTTTGCACCGGCACCAGCCGAAAAGGCTTCCAGCAAGCGCCAGAAGCCCACCCTCGTTACACCAGCCACACCAACTCGCAGGAAGAAAGCAGCCTAACAACAAAGGTCCGATGCTAGCTAGCACCGGACCTTTGTACTTCATTTCACTCTGTCAGCTGACGTCCTTTGCCTTTGTCTTTTTTCGTCGATTTTGTCTGTATTCCGTCACTGCAAAATGGCGTAGAAGCCATCCCGCTATAGAAGCGAGAATGCTTACCATCTGAGGGCTTGCTCCACTTAATCGAGACCCAAGATATTTTGGTAGCGATACTCTCTCAAGAAACGCAAGGATAGATGTGAAGACCCTTGAGAACATCCATAGAACTGCCGCAACCACTAGAATATTGACGGTATTCCAATGTCGGGTATACAAGAAGCATCCGACCAGCCAGAGCGTTAGCCCAGCGTATCCCCATGCAAAATAACTGCGAATTGTTGTGGAGAGATCACCCAACATGTCATGGCTGCCTGTCCGAGTCACGTCAGTCATTGAAACTCCTAAACACGCGCCAGATGAACCTCGCAAATACAGCGACGTCTACAGCATCTTCGCAGTACTCGACGGGGATAAAACCCCAGAGGAGTTCGCCGCCTAGCAGCCACTGGCTCAACTTCCTCACCAGATAGATGCTCAGAATCGTAGCCGCAGCCCCTAAAAGCTCTTTGAACGCGTCCCACAACACCTTCAGGAGGTCCTTTTTCGGATCCTTTTCGGGTGAACTTGTCATCGCCTGCAGATTGTACAGTCGTTTATGGTCACACGCTGAGAGCTAGTTCCGTTTCATGTATTCAACACCGATCAGGCGCTCCACCGTAGAGACCATCGATTCTCTTCATCCTAGCCAATCAGTCTTACGCAGCCGCTGTAGCTTCTGGAATACTGGCGGCACCAGCTCGAAGTGAATTGACTTCCTTTCTTCTCCTGTAGCTCTTACCCGAGCAGGCATCAGGTCGCTTTCTTTCGACAACGTCACCTTCCCACTACTGCCGAACACTCTTCTTTCTAGTGCATCGCTACTCTGCAAGATCAGATCGAGCGGGTCATCTGTGCCAGAGTCTTGGACCACTTCTTCGACAACCGTTTCTTTGCCCCCGCCCCTCCTCTTCTCCCTGCTGCGTAGTATGCGGTCCAGGACGTCACCCTCACCCGCACTCAATGCGCTCGCTGCTTGCGCAAGCTCCTCACGTCGCTTCTTAGTTAGGCCCACGCTTGCATAACTCGCGTCCAGTTGCTTCTGTTCAACAACTCCGAGCGGTTCGTTATTTGCTTTCTCCTGCAACCGCACGATGAACTCGATGATGAACCGGTCCGAGTAACACAGCACTCCCTCCGGAACCTTCGCTACCACTTCCTCCCAAATGCGCTTCTGCGTATCTGTCAGGTCTTCCATGGGAGGGCCAAGCGGACCCATCTGCGCAACACGATCAAGCTCGCCCTCCCTATTTGCATACCGCTTTCGGTCCTTTTCGACCGCCCCAGATGCTAGAGCCACAGCCATTGGAAGCCGTTGACGGGGCATTACCCCTCCATTCTGACCGCCTGTTTCCCAGTCGATCCTGTGTTCACTGAACCAACGTTTGATGTCCGCAACCTGCTGCGTTGGCCTTGCGTCTGCAATAGCCCGTCGGAGACATTCCTCTTCCGGCGTCGCCATCACGTAACGTATGCATTTGAGCGGTATCAATGCTTGGTCTCGCTCTTGAGGCCAGAAACAGATGAACCAGAATGATGGTCTGTCGCCTGCCGCTTGGTTCCAGAGCCGCAGGATTGTGCGCTTCGCCTCTTGCACGTAATCCAGCCTAGAACGACTATGGCAGTGCTCTTCCTGGCTTCCCAAAGCCATGTGCAGTGTGTCCCAGATCGAGAACCAGGTCATTCTCCGCACGCTGCTTTTCTACAAACGTGGTCTTCCCCGAACATGGCGCACCAACCACAAGATGGAATTCACCCATCGACACCCTCTCTCTTTCGTGCTCAACGAGGTAAACCACGCCACGACACAGACCGTTCGAAGAACGGGGTGAATCTTCCCGCCTGTGAAC
>CALMOM010000061.1:2885-3689 GCA_937873305.1 uncultured Terriglobus sp. | reverse complement strand
GGGGAAGAGGTGTTAGGAGGATAGGTGTTAGTGGGATAGGTGGAGGGCATCAGTGAGTTCCCTTCCACTTTCCCCTCTTCACCTTTTAACTTTGAACGAACACCCTTCTTTGCCCGGAACAATCCGGTCAGCGCGCCCGCAATCGTGGGCAGGGTACGCAGCAGCGTCAGGCAGCCTGCGGCAGCCACCGCACCGGCACCCATGGGCCGAATGTAGGTGCGCCACAGGTCGCTGGGACTCATGTCGCGGATGAGCGTGGTGCCCGGGTACAGCGGCGCGGAGAGGTGCGAGCCGAAGAAGTAGATGGACGGCATCAGCACCAGCCAGCTGAAGACGCCGCCCGCCAGCATGACGCCCGCAATGCGCACGCCGATGATGTAGCCAACGCCCAGGTACTCCGGCGTGGCGTCCGCACGCACGCTGCCACCCTTCAGTAGGTGCTGCGCGCCCAGGTCGAAATCCTTTGTTGGCGTCGCAGGCCACAGGCCCAGCAGGTTATCGTTCTGAAACAGGGTGTAGAGCGAACCCAGGCCCAGCCCGAGGAACACTTTGGACGCGAACGCACCGCCGCGCTCGCCCGCCATCAGCACGTCAGCACAGGCCGTGCCCTCGGGATAAATCAGCGTGCCGTGCTCCTCCACAATCAGCTGCCGCCGCAGCGGGATCATGAACAGCACGCCGATCCATCCGCCGAATAGCGCCAGCGCAAAGATGCGCGCGTACTCCAGGTCGAACCCCAGAAAGATCAAAGCAGGCAGCGTGAAGATAACGATAGAGACCAAGCTGCACGTACGGGATCACGCC
>CALMOM010000061.1:0-2875 GCA_937873305.1 uncultured Terriglobus sp. | reverse complement strand
GCAGCTTAAAAATGACGCCACTGGCAATGCTCTGCCCCGCGGTGCCGGTGGTCTGAACGATGTTGTTTTCCAGGATGGACGACTTGCCCAGCACCCGCAGAATCGAGATGGACAGCACCGAAATCGGGATAGACGCGGCCACGGTCAGGCCCGCGCGCAGGCCCACGTACACCGTGACCGCGCCGAACAGCACGCCAAAGACCGCACCAATCAGGATGGCCCGGAACGTGAGTTCGGGACGGGTTTCATGCGCGGGCACAAACGGTTTGAACGCGGGCGGCGGCGTGGTGGTGGCCATTGTGCTCCTGTGGGAAGGCTGAGCGAGTGTACCAAGCCAATCTGCGCCACGGCGGCGTATGCTGCGGTAAATGAACAGCCCTGAAGGCTTACACGAAGACGAGTTTCAGAGGCGGCTGCCCGTGTGGTGTGCGCTGACCAGCTTCTTTCTGGATACGGAGTTGACGGAGGACGAGGTCCAGCACATTGCGGCAGTGGCACAGCAGGCTGGGTACTCGCCTCCAGAGGTCGAGCAAATGCTCCTGCGCGAGCTTGTGCCGGTATTTGGCGCAAACCTGCTGTCGACTGCGGGCGAGTGGGCACCGTGGCCGAACAGCTTTGTGGAGGACAGGATGCGGCAGTGGTTCGCCCGCTCGTGCCATACCAACTGGCCGACCGGGGTGCTCGTGCGGCCCATGCTCCGCACCGACTGGGCGCGGCTGAAGCAATACCTCACTGCGGCGGAGCTGGAGCCTTCCCGCTGAACTGCCGCGGCTTCGCGGCGCATCTTTCGCCAGAGAAGTGCGTCTCTACAAGCACGCGGCCTCGCGTAAGGACCTTGACACTGATGACACCTCCCTGGAAGCCCGCCATTCTGTGCACCACGTTGTTTGCCATTGCCGCACTGTCAGCAGCGGCGCAAAACGCCACCAGCGGCGGCGACCAGCAGCCTCAGCCCGATGTGCAGATGCGGCGTGGCGCAGGGAGCGGACGTCGCGGTGGCGGCATCCGCGGTACCGTGACCGCTGTGACTGGCAGCAGCGTGATGCTGAAGACAGAGGAAGGCCAGGCCTGGACCGTGATCAGCACCGACAACACCCGCGTGCGGCGCGATGGCGAGGCAGGCACCATCGCCGGCATCAAGGCTGGCGACGAAGTGGTGGCCATGGGCGTTCCCGACGCCGACAAGCATGAGGTTCACGCCCTGATGGTCATGGACATCAGCGCCGCCGAGCTGGCCAAGGCCAAGGCAAACCTGGGCAAAACCTACATTGCCGGCCGCATTACCGCCATCAACGACACCCAGCTCACGATAATGCGCAGCGACAAGGTGTCGCAGGTTATCTCGCTGGATGAGAGCACCAGTCTGCATCGCGGCGGCCGCCCCAGCAGCGATGCCATGGCAGCCGCAGGGCTGGACGGCGGTGCCATAGGTGGCATGATGGGCGGCGGCGCGGGCATGGGCGGCGGCGCGGGCATGGGCGGCGGCTATGGCGGTGGCAGGCGCAATGGCGGCAACGGCGCGGGCGGAGGACAGCCGGGCAACGGGCAGGGCGGCCCGGGCAGCGAGGCTGGCGAGTCCATCACCCTGGCCGATGTCAAAGTAGGCGAAACAGTCGTGGGCACCGGCAGTGTGAAGAGCGGCAGCTTTGTGCCCGCTGACCTCCACGTGATGGAGCGCCCCGCTGGCGGACGCAGGCCCGGTGGCGCCGGAACCCCAACCGAGGGGGCCAGCGCACCGCAGTAGCAAAAAATGCGGTCCTGCTCCGAGAAAGTGTGTCGCAAGGCATCGTTTGCGCGCATTTGGACGGCAAAGTGCGTGCAAGCTGAGCTGAACCAGTGCCGCGCGCCTGCTTTTTGTGCACCAAGAGATTCGTCCTGCACGCTATCGGTGCGCAAACGAGTACAAAAAGCGGCGTTTACGTATCGTTTTCTATCGAAATTCAGGGTTTGCGTGATCTCGTGCGGAAGAAAGGTCCGGCACTCCTGGATTCCAGTTGGCAACAGGAGAAACCTGCCAGGCGGCAAGTACGTCTCTTGCAGCAGACCGTCCGTCTGTCATCACCGCCGCCCCACGGAGCCTGCTTGCGTACCTCGACAGTCCTGCTTGGAATCTCGGTCGCTGTCGCGGGCACTGTGCCCCTGCCCGGCCAGGCCGCTGCGGACCCGGTCACTCCTACAGCCCAGGCAGCGATGCCGAGCTCACAAGTCCCAACAGAGCAGCAGGGCGGCACCATTGCAGGCACTGTCAGCTCGGCCACAACGGCGGACACGAATGGCAAGGCACCCGTGGGCGTGCCGCTGCCCGGCGTCACGGTAACGGCCACCAACACGCTGACCGGCCGCAAGTACGCCGCGGCTACCGACATCACCGGCAGCTTTAAACTCGTAATCCCAAAGAACGGCCGCTACGTGGTGCGGGCAGAATTCGCGGCCTTTGCACCCGCCACGTCTGAAGTTCTGCTGAATGCCACGCAGCACGGCGCCACTGCCAGCTTCAAGCTGGAACTGGCCTCGCGTGTCGCGGCGCGCAACGCAGCCACCGCTGGGTCGGGCACGGCCCTGGCATCCCTGCTGGGCGGCGACACACAGACGCTTACCCGCGGCCTGCAGTCGCTGCGCACCGGCCGCGGCACAGATGCGGACACAGAGTTGGCCAGCGCGGGTGGCGGTGCCGAGGGCACGGCCCTGCCCGCCAACAGCGCTCTGGCAGCGGTAGACAACAGCGGCACAGACTCCGTTGCGGTCAGCGGCCAGACAGGCCGCAGCAACGGCCTGGCAGGGTTCAACGAGGATGAGGTGCGCGAGCGCATCCAGGATGCCATTGCTAACGCGCAGCGCAGCGGCGGCGCGCAGGCAGACATTGCAAACGCCGTCG
>CALMOM010000060.1:3817-7268 GCA_937873305.1 uncultured Terriglobus sp. | reverse complement strand
CAACGAACGTGGGACATGTTCGAGGTTCTGAGATTGCTGTAGATTACCTTTTAAAAGCTCTTATTAAGGAGGCAAAACACACGGAGTACGCCTTTATAGTGCCACCTGAGAAAGTTCAGGAGCTGCGATTGAGACTCTCCGAAGAGGCGTTTCTGACAGAGTCACGCGTAGAGTCAATTTGGCCGTCATCTATCGTTTCACGCTCCGGCCTTGCCAAACTAGAACCAGATTTGTGGCTCAATGTACAAGGTAAGCACCACTTTGCCTTTGCCCTCCGTAACTCTCTCTCTCAACGCAATTACCCCACCATGACCGTACAACACGCGGTTTCCAGCCTGTCTGATCAGTTTGACGTTTATCTGCGCTCACTTCTGACGCCCCATTACGCTTGTGACTCTTTGGTCTGCACAAGCAACGCCTGCAAAGATGCAGTTCGGAGTATTTACGATCAACTTAGCGAAGCGATGAATGCAAATCACGGCGTGCCCCTTCCATTCAGAGGACGGTTAGACGTCATCCCACTGCCCGTGGACACCGAAAGTTTTCGTGCCCTGCCTAAAGGACTTGTGCGCCAGCGCTACGGTATTCCATTACACTCGATCGTCTTTCTTTACCTTGGATACATTTCGCCTGCAAAAGCTGATCTTGTACCTCTTTTAAGAACATTTGCAAAGCTCGTCTCACAGCACAAAATGCAATCAATCAAACTCATCATTGCTGGCACTGGCCCGGTTAGCTATGGTGAGTCCCTCCACAAACTTGTGGAGCAATTAGGTCTAGCAAAGCATATAACGACGATGAGAGCGATATCAGATTCAGTAAAGCTAGAACTGTTGTCGCTATCGGATGTTTTCGTATCGCCTTGTGATAGCCTCCAGGAATCTTTCGGCTTGACTCCTGTTGAGGCAATGGCCGCTGGCCTTCCGCAAATTGTGAGTGATTGGAGCGGTTACCGCGAAACCGTGCAGCATGGCTCAACTGGATTCTTAATCCCAACCGTGTGGACCGGATGCGACTCGGAACTCGCATTTACAAACGAGATGTTTGGCTGGTCATACGATCACATTGTGCAGGGCCAAGCGGTCGCTCTTGATCATTCGACGTTATTTGCTGCTATGAACGAGCTTGTAGTTAATGTGCAGCTTCGCTTAGCAATGTCGCAAGCATCTCGGTCTCGTGCGGAACAGCTGTACAGCTGCCCAGCTATCGCTAGTAAATATGACGAGCTAGGACTAGAACTGCATGGTATCGCGCAGTCATTAACTTACATGCCTTCTGTAGATTCGCTAGACGGCGCGAAGTACTCCAAGCACTTTGCGCACTTTCCCAGTCGACACCTGCAGCTCGATGACGAAGTCAGCATCTCAGAACAACCTGATGTCTCAATAGAGCAGAGTCTTGCTTATGTGTGCCAAGAACTATATGGAGCACCCTACCTTTCTTCTTCGCTTTTAAATATGCTTGTCGAAAAGATAGGCGATGCAGCTGCCGGCTGTACTATTTACAGCTTGTTGAGTGATCTCCCGACACCCCGCGAAACAGACGAACGCGTAATTCTTCACCTGCTATTTCTTATCAAGCATCAACATATTCGCCTCCTTCGCCGCTTGGGACATACCCAGAGTGGCTAAAGCTACAACGCCGCGTCACCGGCAGCAGTAGTGTGCTAATGTTTTGCTCAACTGAGAGGTGTCAGGAGTGAAGTTTCTTAAACTAGCGCTAATAGCATTGAGTTTCGGCTCCACGTCTTCACAGCAACAGCAACCATCTCCTCTGCACTTTGACGTTGTTTCCGTACGGCCCACCGGCAATGATCGTGGAGAGGATCCGGCTATAGCTCAGGCGTTTCGAGAAGCACGGCGGGGACGAATTTCTCGCGGGTCCGATTTGATGACCTCTCCCGGCAGACTTCGCTTGATAGATTGGCCATTGCTAGATTTGATTGCAAGTGCCTATAAAGTGCCTTTGGCTCAAGTGTCCGGTCCAGATTGGCTGGCGAAAACTGGTCCAGGGTTTGATGTAGTAGCTAACATTCCGGTCGGCTCCTCCGACCAAGACGTGCATCTGATGTTGCAGTCGATGCTCCAAGAACGCTTTCTTCTGCGTGTTCACGCCTCTCAGAGCATGGTTGCGGGTTATGACCTTGTGGTGAGTAACGGCGGTTCTAAGCTGCGATCGGCTACTTATTCGACGCCTTCCCAGGAGCTGTCTGAGGCTGACAGTCAGCGGCAAATTAGTCAACAGCTTGGGGATATGCACAAAGCGATGGCAAAGGCTACCGAGAATGGTGAGGCCCCGCAAGGCTCTACTTACCGCTCGTGGCAATCCATAGATCTAGATGAGTTTGCGACTCAACTTGCGCTCTTAGCAAAGAAGCCGATTATGAACAAGACACATTTGGATGGTAGATTCGCCATCAGGCTAATTTTCGCCGAAGGCAGTGACGTTTTTGGATCAAATCTTAGGGATGCCGTTAAAGAACTTGGGTTATCGCTGACTCCTGTCAAGGTACTTGCCACGGAGATTGTGGTTGATCATGCTAACAGATCTCCAACGGAAAACTAATCACAGTTGCATTAAATGCTCCGCCCGCTGAATTGTGCGTGAGCTGTCCTGCATGAACAAGCACCCGCAGCTGTGAGCAGCAAACTCATATAGCTGCCCCGGTGAGCCGCTCAGTGACGAAAATTTAGTCCTTGACACTTTCCAGAGGATCAGTATAGCTTTTACTGTCAACAGCCAAGAGGGATGATTTTCGGGATTAGCGACCTCACGTCACTAGAATCAACACTTGCTGTTCAGGAGGAAGTCAGTGAGTCAGAAAAGAACGTTCGTTCTATTTACTTATTATAAGCCGATAACAACCTGCTTGTCGTTGACCGCACTCTGGATCCTTGGCACTGCAACTCGAAAAGTGGACGCTCAATGCAGTACTAGCAGTGGTCAGACCTGTTGTATAAGTTCTTCTGTTCATGGAACCACTTGCTGCACGGGCTATGCTTGCGCGGATGGTACCAGTGGAGGCAGTTGCTCTACATGCCAGCATGCGAAAGTAGTTGCTCCAGGCGTTAACCGGAAACACTCCACTGCGGCGACGTTAGCGATTGTTGAACCAATCAGAATCAACGGCGCCAAACTGGAGTTGCATTCGAACTAGTATTTAGTTCCGCGCAACTGGGAAGCTGAAAGGGACCGAGCTCCTTGAGCTTCCTTGTTTGCACTTAACAGCGGTCAAGGTAGTGATTTGGTGGGCTTCTTGCGAAAGACAATTTTCACGAGCGCCAACGGACGTTTTATAATATGTCTTTGTTCCTACTTCCTGCTTACTTGCTACGGCTGCCACTCAAAAGCGAGAGAACTTAACCCGGGCCTTTCACGTAATGTTGAACTTGTTGTACGTGAACGCATGAATGTCCCTGCGAGTTGGTCTGTAACGCCCGAGAGGCCTCGA
>CALMOM010000060.1:0-3807 GCA_937873305.1 uncultured Terriglobus sp. | reverse complement strand
GTATCCCAGGGTATGACACACTTGACATTCGAATGGGCCCGCACGCGATTGAGGACCATCAACAATCGGTTTCGTTTCTCATTTCAAAAGACCGAGAGCACCTAGCACGACTTTCCGACTTCTCACTTACCGACTTGCCAGCTACACATATTCGAACCGTTGGCCTACCTGTCCTAGGCCCGATAGCTGCACCAGTAGAGATTGTTGAGTTTGATGATCTTCAGTGCCCGTTTTGCTTGCAGATGGACTCGAAAATCATCCCTTCTACGCTGGTCCGATACGAAGGGCGAGTAAAAGTGATCCATAAGGAATATCCGTTGACTGAGATACATCCTTGGGCCTTGCATGCGGCAATCAACGCTCAATGTTTAGCGGCTCAAGCAGTAGAAGCTTACTGGGATTACATTGATAAAGTACATGCGAAAAGTCCTGAGATAAACGCAAGTCATTCAAAGGCCGAGTCCTCTAATCTATTAGACATCTACGCCACACACGAGGGTGTCGAAAAGAAACTAAATGGATCGGCGCTGAATGAGTGCCTGCGAAAACAGGACACCAAAGTTGTGGACAGTTCAATCGATGAAGGTAATGCTTTGGGAGTGGATGCTACTCCCACTCTATTCGTTAATGGAGAGCGATTTGTGGGTCAGGCTGAGCCAGCGTTATGGGATGCAATTGACAGGGCTTTGAAAGCAAAGAGTATTTCTCAATAACAACAATGAGCGCGGGTGATCTCGTACGGTATCCGTCCAGGTCACGGAGAAACGTCACGTTGATGCGGTTTAGCATAGTCGGTGATCTGCCTTCCGGCGCTCGTACTTGAGTGCCACATCGATTGCATCGATCTACCACCAGGAGTGGCGCGAAGCCATGTCGAACTATCAGTAAACCGGATGTGCTCGGGTGCTATATGGTAGGGTTGCGTGAACGTCTTAAGCGGTACATGGTGGCGGCTTAAGGGCGTGAGAGGCCACTCGGAATAGGCTGTCAGCCATGTTGCCACACGCAAGGGTGGCCCCTACGGATTACCAGCGACTTGCGCAGGTTAATGAGGCACATGCACGTGGAACGCGACCCTGTGTACCTGTCTGTGCAGCAGGAAGAGTACTGCCTGCCCCAGGATTGCTTCCCGCAACGTGCGGGAAAAGGTACAAAGGGCGGGCGGACAGCTCCAGATGGGCTGGGCGATCTGGCAGTGCGGCAGGTACTTCATCGAAGGGGAGCTGCATGCCGTGCATGTTCAGGATGGAGAGGGCGCGATGGTAGACGTCACGCCCAGGGTTAATGGCGAGCGCAAAATACGTTTCCTGGCCGACAATACAGTGACGTACGAGTACGGAACGCTGAAGCAGTAGGATGATGTGCGCTTGCCGGTGCTGAACAATGCCTGGGTGAAGCGTCTGCTGCAATTGTTCTCAGCACGCGTGGAGGTCATGAACCGAATACCCCATATCGCGGCCAGGTTGTCCTGAAGGGAAAGAACCTCGCCGATATGGAAGCGATCGAGCGCGAGATTGCAGCGATCGCGTATCGGCTTGAAGGGGGAGTATCCCCATTCGTCAGCGTACGGTGAGGTGACTGCAGGTGAGTGAATCAAGTCAGTCGAGGTCTTCAGGTTCGAAGGCAGAGAAATCCTTATCGACAGTGGGGAAGCGGAAGCCGGCACATCGCGACCAGGATGAGTTCTTTGCCGCGCTAGCTCGCCGCATCAAGGAGCTACGCAAGGAGCGGGGCTGGTCCCTGAACTACATGAACCTGGCACGTAGGTATGTGGCGTCACAGTGGCAGGGGTTCGAGAGTGGCAGGGTGATCACGTTGGAATCTCTGCTGCGGATCGCGGAGATCTTCGAAGTGGAGATCGGAGAGCTGATTCAGTCGGCAGGGCGCGTTCCGCGCAGGGACCGCAACGACAGCGAGTGACTTCGGCATGTGAACGCTGGGAGTACCTGGGAAGGCGCATGTTAGACTTCCGGGCAAACGTCGAGCCAGTGGCGCGCCGCATCGAATCAATGGGGATAGAGCGAGATGAAGGTGGGCAATCCATCAAAGGATGTGGCTGAGTACATCCTGGAAAAAGCGCGGGAAGACAGGAAGTTGCTGACTCCGATGCAGGTGCTGAAGCTGGCGTACATCGCTCATGGGTGGTGCCTGGGCCTGTTTGGGCGCCCGCTTGTGAATGAGCCAGTTGAGGCGTGGCAATACGGGCCGGTGATCCCGTCGATCTATCACACGTACAAGCGGTTCGGTTCGAAGTTCATTACTTCGGCGGAGCCCTGCACATTTCACTTCGATACGGATGAAACGAGCGTTATGGATCAGGTCTGGGAGGGTTACGGTGACAGGACCGGTGTGAGCCTGTCTTCGCTAACGCACGAGCCGGGCACGCCCTGGTCGTTGACGGTGGAGCAATCTGGCATGGGTGCAGTCATTTCGAACGATTTGATTGAAGACCATTACAGCCGTCTGGCGGCCGCCAGGCAGTGACGCAAGGCCGCAGGGTAAAGCCAGAGGCCGAACCGCGCATCACGGAAGATGCCCAGAAGGAAGCCGCCGGCATTGCTGCGGGCAATCTGCGGCGTTACGAAGGCATGCAGCAGCAGTTCTACTGGGGCGGCGTGTTGTGCTTTTGGGTATTACTGCTGTGTGGTATGAGCCTGGCACTTGTGTGTATGTGGCACCTGGTCGCTCCGGACCATTGGCGCTTCTTGACGGCAGCACAAGAGAGCGAATTGCAGAGGGTCTTGATCGCGGCCCTCGGATCATCTGCGCTGACCGGCTACGCAAAGAAGCTTACGCGATCACCTAAGGGATGATCGTGTCAGCAGATCCGGTTCGGCTAACCTCGTGTTTACAGACGTATGAGTTCACCGTACAAGGATGACGCCGCGGTAGGTCGTCTGCGCAGGTGCGAAGGCCGCCAGCGCAAACGCAAACAGATAGATTCCGGCCGGAAGTGTACATAATGCTGCAACGTCTGAGAGGACTCGATGAGCATCTCCGGTTGGAGTCGGAAACGGCCGTCATCGAACGCTTAATCCAAGCCGCATACCAGGAATCCTGCCGAATGTACGGCCGGGTGGCCGCCTGTGGGCGGACACTCGGCCCAGGCTCATCGCTCAAGCTCCTGCTCAGAGAAGGCGGTGACGGTCGCATGTGTGAGCACGCCGAGAATGACCATGACGACTGTGGCGATTCTGATATCGCTGGTTAGTTGCCCCAGCTTGGAGAACAGCAGGTAGCTGCTGGCGGCTCGAAGGAACAGGATATAGGTGTATAGGCGTAAAGGCCTCAAGTTCTGGTTGGCTATAGGAAATAGCAGCAGGACTCGACGGATAAAGCCTACGGTCTGCAGGTCTGCGTGACTGTCGCTAGGTTGGCTGTAAAGCCTCGAGCAAGTGTCAGCAGCAGACGCTATCTCGAGGTCAGCACGCTTCGTGCGCAGCTCATCGAAGCTGTAGAGGTTCCTGTAGTCAGACCAAAAGGTCAGACGTCTGAGTGTTTCGTCGATTTGACGCTGACGACGCGCTGTCTGGTTGAGTTCTTTGAACCAGGTGAGAGCGACGGTGGACACGACGGGCAGCAGCGCGCAGTAGAGCGGTAGCCAGACAAGGTGAGCAAGCTGCATGCGAAGGAATCTACCGCATAGGCGCTGGCCCTACTCAGAGAGCATGCCAACCGAAGCGAACTGCGGCGATGGGCGAAGGAGAGGCGAAGGGGGATAGGGGGTTAAAATCCGTACGCGCCGGAAAACCGAGACCGGCGTCCTAGCCATTTGTTTTTCCGCGAATCGTTTTTCCGAGGATAGAG
>CALMOM010000059.1 GCA_937873305.1 uncultured Terriglobus sp. | reverse complement strand
ACTTGCCCGCGAGGCCGCTGTGCCACGAGGGGCCGCAGGCGGCGATGGTCATGCTGGCGGCTTTTTGCAGGTCTTCGGTGCTGATCTTGAGGTCGGGCAGGAAGACCTGGCCGCTGTCGAGCGAGACGCGGCCCAGGGTGGTGTCGCGGACGGCGCGGGGCTGCTCGTTGATCTCCTTGAGCATGAAGTGCTTGTAGCCGCCCTTTTCCGCCTGGATGGGGTCCCAGGTAATGCGCTGCGGCTGTCTTTCGTGGCTGACGCCTTCGAAGTCGGTGTAGGTGACGCCAGACTTGGTGAGGATGGCGACTTCGCCGTCGTTGAGGAAGACGATGTCGCGGGTGTGGTGGAGGATGCCGGGGACGTCGGAGGCGAGGAAGTATTCGCCGTCGCCGATGCCGATGACGGCGGGCGGGCCGGAGCGGGCGGCGACCAGCTTGTCGGGCTCGCGGGCGCTGAGGACGCCGATCGCGAAGGCTCCGGTGAGGCGCTTTACGGCTCGGCGGACGGCTTCTTCCAGGGGGATTGGGGAGGCCGGGGCTGTGACGATGGCTTCGGAGGAATTGGCTTCGGTTTGGTCCCACGTCTCAGAGGCGAGACGTGGGGCACCCGGTTTGTCGCTCGCCGTGTCTGCGGCGGCTTTTTCGAGTTCGTCTTCGATGAGGTGGGCGATGATTTCGGTGTCGGTTTCACTGACGAACCGGTGGCCGCTGGCGGTGAGGGCTGCCTTGAGCTGCAGGTAGTTTTCGACGATGCCGTTGTGCACCACGACGAGGGTGCCGCTGCCATCGCGGTGCGGGTGGGCGTTCTCCTCGGTGGGACGGCCGTGGGTGGCCCAGCGCGTGTGGCCGATGCCGTAGGTGCCGTGCAGCGGGTGGTCGCGCAGCACAGATTCGAGGTTGCCCAGCTTGCCGGGGGCGCGGCGCACGTCGAGCAGCGTGGGGTTCGCTGCGTCACCGGCAACGGCGATGCCGGCGGAGTCGTAGCCGCGGTACTCCAGGCGGCGCAGGCCTTCCACGATGAGGGGGACGACTGACTTGGGACCGATATATCCGACAATGCCGCACATGGTTGCAGTGTAGAACGTGTGTGTGGCGAAGGCTGACGGGCTTACTGTGGCGAAATGCTGCGCAACGCTTGAAGGTGTTTCAAAGCAGAACGCCAAGAGGCCAAAGACGTGCGCGCGAACATCGCGATTCTGAACGCGAAGCGCCCGAGGCAACGCACGCGGAGGGCGCGGGAAGGTGCTCGGCGGTCAACGTACGCAGGCTGAGGGGAAGGCCTAGTAGCCTGCGGAGGGCGCTGATGGAGCGCCCTCCGCACGGTCAGCAGACGCGCTCTAGAAGCGCACAGAGAAGGTGCCGGAGAACGCGCGTGGTGCGCCCACCTGCAGCGTGTTGTTGTTGACCGACGTGGGATCGCTCGCGATAAAGCCATTGGTGCCGATGGTCGAGTAATACTTCGCGTTGGCCAGGTTGTAGATGTTGAACTGCAGCTTGACCTGGTCGAAGATACCTGCCTCGTCGATGTGGTAACTGGTGCCAAAGTCGGCTAGAAAGCGGCCGTCCACGTAGTTGTCGTCGGTATAGGTGAAGTAGCGTTTCGAGAAATAGTCCGCGCCAATGTGCGCGTCCAGCCCCTTGTGCGCATACGTCAGGTTGTTCTTGTAAAGGAACTGCGGCGTGTCCACCACTATTTTGCCGCCGGTCAGGATGACGGTGCCGCCCGCGGTGTAGTTGCTGTCATACGTGGAGCGGCTGAAGGTCACCGCGTTGTAGAGCGACCAGCCATCGTGAAAGCGAACCGTGCCCGCGGCGTCCACGCCATTGGTGGTGACGCCGCCCACGTTTGAGAGCAGGGCCGCGTTACCCGCGATACCCGGTCCCTGCTGGATGGCGAGCAGGCGGTTGCTGAAGTTCACATGGAAGTAATTGGCTTGCGCGTTGAGGTGGCTGTCCGTGTGACGATAGCCAACCTCCTCGCTCCAGCTGCTCTCCGGCTTCAGGTTGCCGGTCAGCGCGTTAAAGCCGGCCTGCGTGGTGCCCCAGGGTGAGGTGCCGAAGCCCTTGCCGCCAGTCTGGAAGGCGCGCACGTTCTCCGCTACGTCGGCGAACAGCTCGTCCTTCGTGTTGAGCTTCCAGTCCGCGCCAAACTGCGGCAGAAACCTGCTGCCCGATTCGAGGCTGCCCTGCGCAAACTGCGTCGGGTCAGAAGTAAAGCCGGAGATCACGATGGGGCCGGTGTTTGCGCCGGTCAGGTTGCCGGTCTGGTTGGTCTCCACCGTTTTAAAGCCGGCGGCAAGCGTGACGGCGCTGGAGACCTTCCACTGATCCTGTAGGTGCAGCTGGTAGACGGTGCTGGGGAAGTCATACGCCCACTGTGTGGCGAACGGGTTTGACTGGAAATCGTAGATGGAACGCGTGGGCGCAGCAATGGTGGTGCCGTAGTAGCGTCGGGCCAGCTTGAAGTCTTCCTTCTCAAACCATGCACCGCCCTCAATGGTGTTGTGTGCTGACTCGTACGAGAGCGATGAGAGGAAGCCACCGCGCTTGATCCCGTACTCTGACGTGCGCAGCGAGATAGGCGAACCAATGGTGGTGGCGCTGGTGAAGGTGGGCACGTATGGCGTGAACCACAGGCCCTGGCCGTCGTTGCCGTGGCCGTAAGCGGTGGTCTTCCACGTCAGGTGCGTGCCCAGGGCGGTTTTGTAATTTACGTAGGAGAGGAAGTCCTTACGCAGGCCGCCCGCGTTGTAATAGGCGGCGTCGCACTGATCCTCATTCGCGTTCAGGTTGCTGATGGGGGAGGGATAGTTACCAATGCCATTGCACGCATACGCTGTCTGGACGGCGGCACCCCAGTTGTTACCGAAGTTGTCCCAGTTGTAGCCCAGCTTCTGTGTCCACACCTTGTTCAGGTCCTGGTAGTCCACTTCCTTACGGTTACTCAGGTCGGCGTAGATATTCAGCACGCCTTTTGAGCCCACGTACTGGGTAACTTTGCCGTTGAACTGGTAGTAGTCCTGGTTGCGGTCGCCCGCGCTCTTCCACTTTTGCGCGTGCTGGTAGACGCCTGCCAGGTAGAACTTGGTGTGCGTGGGCAGCAGGCCGCTGTCGAAGCGGCCAAAAGTGCGCACCCCGGCAAAGCTGCCAAAACTCTGGCGAATATCCAGGTGGCGCTTGTCGCTGCCATCACCGGAAAAGAACTGCACGGTACCGCCCAGGTTGCTGGTGCTGGCCGTTTCCAGCGCGCCCGTGCCCTGCGACAGCGAGATGTTGCCCAAGTCCTCGTCAATGATGGCGCGGCTGATGTGCAGGCCGTTCAGGTTGCCGTAGCTCATGTCGCCCAGCGGCACGTCGTCCAGCGTAAAACCGAGCTGATTCTGGTTGAAGCCGCGCACGGAGATGCGCACTGCCCACTCGTATGCGCCGTACGGATCGGCCGTGGTGATCTCCACGCTTGGCAGCCGCGCCAGCACGGCGATGGGGCTGGTGCCGGGCGACTGCTCCAGCAGCACCTTGCTGTCGATCGATTGCACGTCGCGCGTTTCGCCGCTGGCCGTGACGGTCACGGTGTCGGACGACGTGACCTTGTCCTTTGCCGGATCCTGCGCACCCGGTTGTGCGGCCTGGCCGGGCGTGGTGGGTGTCGTGGGACTTTGCGCCGAAGTGTCCTGCTGGGCGTGCAATGCGCCGACGGCGAACAGACCAGCTGCCGCGGCAATAACGATGCGTGTTTTCATCTCAGGTGGCCCTCCTGGCCCAGATAGCTCTCCTCACGCAGCGGCGGCGTGCTGGCTGCGGCGCAGGAAGTTTGCAAAAAGTTTTTTGTGGATTCACGGTACTGCGATCTGTGCGAAGGGAGCATGTCGGCACGATGAATCCTGCGAGAATCAGCGGGCTGCCGGTGCCTCGCAAGGCGCGCTTGCGGCCGCGTGCCGATCTGTCAGCACGGAACGAGGGTTGATACGACTCCTCGCGGCATTCTTTCCAAGCACACCAGTGTCTGACAGAAACCGACAAGTCGTACTGCAGGGGCACGCTACCTTAAGCTGAGCTGCTAGGAGAGTGCATGCCAAACATGACGTCTTGGGGAGTTCGTTCGGCCTTGCTCGTCGGTTGGCTGGTATTTCTGGTGAACCTGCACAGCCAAGCCAACGGTGTGAGTCAGACGACCACGTTTGAAGTGGCGGTGATCAAGCCGTCTCCGACGCCCAAGGGCGACTTAGTCAACCGCATGATTAAGCCGCTGCCTGGTGGCAACGGGTACATGGCCCAGAACTTTCCGGTACGGCTGATGATTGCGCTGATGTACCAAGTACCAGCGCGCCAGGTCGAGGGTGGCCCCAGCTGGCTTGATGCCGAGTACTACGACATTGAGGCGCACGCCGACGGCTCGCACAGCAAGGAGGAGCTGCAAGCGATGTTTCGCGCCTTGCTGGCAGACCGGTTTGCGTTGCGCATGCACTCCGTCACGCGCGAGGGCAAGGTGTTTGCGCTGCGGCTGGGTGCGGGTGGTCCGAAGATGCAGCCGAATGCAGCCGGGCCGGGTATGAACATCCCTATCACCTATGCTGGTCCCAGCGTCTTTGCGGGCCAGGGTGTTTCAATGGCCTATCTCTGCTGGTTCTTGGGTCAGCAGGTGCAGGATAAGGAGCGCCCTGTGATCGACCGCACCGGCCTGACAGGCACGTACGACTTTAAGCTCACGTTCCTGCCGGAGCAGTTCGGCACCGCCGACCCGGACCGCATCCCCGCGGACGTGCGCGACAAGCCACCGCTCGCCACCTCGTTGAAAGAGCAGCTTGGCCTGCAACTCCTGCCTGAGAACGGGCCTGTGCAGTACTTTGTCATTGACCGCGTGGAACGGCCCTCCGCAAATTAGCAGAGCGTCTGCCTGGTGGACTAACTCACCTGTTGCTCATTCGGTGCCGGCTCAGCCTATGCAGCAGAAAGCCAGCTGTTCATTTGTGCGCTGTCCACCAGGCCTGCCTGCTGCTTCACAAGCTTGCCGTCGCGGAAAACTGCGAAGTTAGGAATGCCGCGCACGTTGTAGCGGGCGGAGAGTTGCGGATTGGCCTCGGTATCGACCTTGAGCACGATGGCGCGCCCGGCCATACTGCTGGCGGTCTTGGCCACCTCGGGCGCGGCCATGCGGCAGGGTCCGCACCATGCTGCCCAAAAGTCCACCAGCACGGGCACGGTGCTCTGCCCCACAACCTCGTCGAACAGCGCGGTGTCGACGGCCAGCGGCTCACTCTGCGGCGCGAGGTCGGCTTTGCAGGCGCCGCAGCGGCCCGTGTCTGCCAGGTGCTTTGCGGGGATGCGGTTCTTGGTCTGGCAGTGCGGGCAGGTGCGGACTACGGGCATCGTTCTTTCCTCCAGCGGGTTCTGATGCACTAGGGGAAAGCCGCAACGCATTGCAGGCATCTGCCACGCGTCTCGATAACCAAACTGGTGGCGGCTTGTACAAGTGGCAAATGGCATGACCTGTCACATCGAGCCATGGGGCTGCAGTTTATAGCCGACGGCTATCTACGCTCGGCAATGGCGACGCAGGTGAATGCAACGGGCAGCACGGACATGCCGCTGCTTTTGGTGCTGAAGGCGACCGCGTTGGACATGGCCGCGGAAATAGCATGTTCCGGGTCAGGGCTGTCCACCGGTAAAACGAACTGCTCACCAGGATCGGCGCTGCGTGACGGGTCAAACCTGCGCACCGTGACGTTGTACTTTTTGAGCGTCTGGTTAGTTGCGGACATGCCCGGAGAGGCAGTCTGCGCTGAGAGGGCGATGCCACTGCTCAGTGCGAGTGCTGAAACGGCCGTGAGCAGGTGGCGGCGGGAGAGCAGCTTAGAGAAGGTGTACGTCATACAGAGTGAGACGCCGAAATGCAGGGTGACGTAGCCGGTGCATGGCGGCGCCTGGTCCTGCGGCTCTGCTTTCTCTGCTGCTGAAGTGCACTGGATTAATCCAGCCGCTCAATCATGACGTCGGTGGATTTGACCAAGGCTGCAGCGGTGTCGCCCTTCTTGAGCGCGAGTTCGCGGGCGGCATCGGCGGTGATGATGCTGGTGATGTCCGTCTCGCCCACACGCAGGACGACCTGGGCCAGTAACCCTTCTACGCGGATGCTGACGACCTTACCCACAAGTTGGTTGCGACCGCTGACGCGGCGATAGCGGTCACGTGATTCCTCCCCCGGTTTTGCGGCGTCTTTGGCGAGAAAGGGTTTCAGGGCGGCCTGCGCGATTCGGTGATGGCCGCCGGGCGTGGGCGTGGTGGGCAGCTTGCCGGTGAGGATCCACTGCTTGATGGTGGGATAGCTGATGCCGAGCATGCGGGCGGCTTCGCGCGGGGTGAGCAGGGGCGTGGTGGTGGCCATGTAAGTATTGTGCGCTCCTGGTCGCAACTCGTGCGTGGAACAATTGCAAGTGTGGGAGTGGAACTACAGACCGGGTTCAACTGCAGCGTGTGCGGCCGGCACCATGCCGTGCTGCCGCTAAGCTACAGCGTAAAGGTGCCGCTGGCGGCGTTGGCGGTGCCCCGCGACGAGTGGGAACGGCGAGTAGTCTTGTCGCCGGACTTGTGCGTCATTGATGAGCGTTTTCATTATGTGCGCGGACGCTTTGCCGTGCCGGTGCATGGCCTCGAGGAGCCGTTCATCTGGGGCGTGTGGGCGTGGCTGCGACCGCAGGACTTCTACCGCACACACCAGCTTTGGAACGATCCCGAACGAGTAAGTGAGCCGCCCTGCAAAGCTCTGCTGAATAGTGCGTTGCCGCTATACGGCAACACGGTGAACCTGCCTATCGAGGTGCTAACCATGCCCGTGGGGCGCAGGCCACACTTTTCACCTGCCGATGCCGCGCACCCGATTGCGGTGGAGCAGCGCGACGGGATGAGCATGGAGCGTGTGATTGCCATTGCCGAGCGGATGCTGTGCGGCAGTCATCCTGAGCCATTCACTCGCTAACCTGCAGCCCACTTTTTATAATGGAGGAATGGCAAAGCAGGAGTTTCAAACCGAAGTTTCGCAACTGCTCCAACTCATCATTCATTCGCTGTACTCGCACCCGGAGATTTTTCTTCGCGAGTTGATCTCGAACTCGTCAGACGCGCTGGACAAGCTGCGCTACCTGACGCTGACCGACGAAGCGCTGAAGCAGCTGCCGTTCGATCCACGCATCGACCTGGAGGCGGACGAAACAGCCCACACGCTGACCGTCAGCGACACCGGCATCGGCATGAACGAGGCCGACCTGATCGCAAACCTGGGTACCATTGCGCGGTCCGGCACCAAGAACTTTGTGTCGCAGCTTTCGGGTGACGCGAAGAAGGATTCGAACCTGATTGGGCAGTTTGGCGTGGGCTTTTACAGCGCGTTCATGGTGGCGGACAAAATCGAAGTCGTCACGCGCAAGGCCGGTGAAGAGCAGGCATACCGCTGGACCAGCGACGGCAAAACCGGCTTCGACATTGAGCCGGCGTCGCGCGAGGTGGCCGGTACCACGGTCAAGCTCTTTCTGAACGAGGAAGGCAAGTCGTATGCCAGCAGCTGGCGGCTGAAGGAGATCGTAAAAAAGTACTCGAACCACATTGCCTTTCCCATCTATCTGACCTATGACAAGAGCGAATGGAACGCGGAAGAAAAGAAGAGCGACACCACTCGCGTGACGGAGCAGGTGAACGCGGCCAGCGCCATGTGGCGTCGCAGCAAGAGCGAGCTCTCGGACGACGACTACAAGGAGCTGTACAAGTCCATCACCGGCGACTCGACCGATCCGCTGTTCTGGTTCCACACGCAGGCCGAGGGATCGCTCGAGTACACGACGTTGTTCTACATCCCCGCGAAAGCGCCGCTGGACCTGTACCAGGCCGAGTACAAGGGTGGCGTAAAGCTGTACGTGAAGCGCGTGTTCATCCTGGATGACTCGAAAGAGCTGCTGCCGCAGTACCTGCGCTTTGTGCGCGGCATCATCGACAGTGAAGACTTACCGCTAAACGTTTCGCGCGAGTTGCTGCAACAAAACCGCGTTCTTACAACGATCAAAACGGCCAGCATCAAGAAGATCCTGAGCGAACTCAAGGCTGCAGCAAATCGTGATGCGGACAAGTACACCGAGTTTAGCGGGCAGTACAACCGTCCGCTAAAGGAAGGCCTGTACAGCGACTACGCGAACCGCGAGGTGCTGCTGGACCTGGTGCGCTTCAAGTCCACCGCGGTCGAAGGCCTGACCAGCTTCGCCGACGCGAAGGGTCGCATGAAGGAAGACCAGAAGAGCCTGTACTACATCACTGGCGGCAGCGAGCAACTGCTGCGTAACTCGCCGCTGTTGGAGCTCTATAAGAAGAAGGGCATTGAGGTGCTGATCCTCGACGATGACATCGACGAGATTGTCTTTTCGACCATCGAGAAGTACGGCGAGACAGACCTGAAAGCCGTCAGCAAAGCTGCTACCAGCGAAGACTTCAAGGACGATGCCGAGCCGGAGCAGGCCGACGCCATCAAGCCGCTGCTGGAGAAGATCAAGGCAACGCTGGGCGACCGCGTGAAGGACGTGCGCGCATCGGTACGGCTGGCCGATAGCCCCTCGTGCATCGTGTCTGACGAGGAAGAGCCTTCGTTGCAAATGCAGCAGATGCTGCGTGCCATGGGCCAGAAGGAGATGCCTGCGGCCAAGCCAACGCTCGAAATCAACCCCGATCACGAGATCGTGAAGAAGCTGCTGGCGCGGCCTGACGACCCTGTCACGCAGGATGCGGCATGGCTGCTGCTGGACCAGGCGCTGCTGCTGGAAGGTGTGCAGCTGCAGGACCCGGCCAGCTTCGTGCAGCGGCTGAACCGCGTGCTGCAGATGTCGATCTAATGACCTAACGAACCACGCAAAAGGCCCACCGCGTATGGTGGGCCTTTTACTTTTGAGCGATGAAAAACTGTGGGCGCGCTACTGTTTAGTTGCCTCTGCATCCGCTGCAGCCAATGCTAGCGGCTCGGCATCCTGCCAGTCATCTGCAAGCATCTGCCGGGGCTTGACCATTTCGAACGTGGTATCTGGGATATCGGCGTCTCCCAGCTGGTAGGAGTGCAATTTACGCGCGAGTGTGAAGACACCGCCCCGGCCCTCCACCTTGCCCAGCATTTCGTTGTAAGCAGCGGAGGCGTTGGCGAGCCCCTTGCCGATGCTCTGAAAGTCCTTCTGCATGCCGCGCAGCTTTTTGTAGGCATCTTCCGCGCAGTCCTGAATGTGGCGCGCGTTGGCGGCTACCTCAGCCTGTTGCCAGCCACAGGCAATCGCCTTGAGCATGGCGATGAGCGTGGTGGGCGTGGCCAGCAGCACGTTAGTTACAGCACCGCTTTCGATTAGGCCGGGGTCCTGTTCCAGCGCCGCAGAGAACAGCACCTCACTGGGCAAAAAGCAGATAACAAAGTCCGGCGAGTGCGCGAACTGCTTCCAATACGCCTTGCTGGAAAGCTGCTTCATATGCTCCCGCACAGCGGAGGCGTGCTGGGCCAAAAAGCGCACCTGCTCTGCTGGGTCTTCCGTGCTGCTGGCCGACAGGAACGACTCCAGCGGCGTCTTGGCATCTACTACGACGGCACGGCCATTCGGCAGGTGCACGATCAGGTCCGGGCGTTGCGCCGTATTATCGTCGCGGTTGACGACGGAAGCTTGCAGGTCGAACGAGGCGTGCTGCGCCATGCCCGCAAACTCCACGCAGCGCTTGAGCTGCAGTTCGCCCCAGTTGCCACGCACGCGTGGCGAGCGCAGCGCCTGCACTAACTGCCGGGTCTCACCGCGCAGATCTGCGTGGCTCTTGTGAATGGCCTCCACGCTCTCGCGCAGGGCGCTGTATGCACCTTCGCGCTTCACCTCAAGGTGCTGGGTGTGTTGCGAAAGGGTGTCCAGCGACTTTTGTACCGGCTGCAACAGGGCGTTGATGGCGTCGTGCCGCTTGCCCAGCTGCTGAGCGGTGTCCTCGCGATGCTGGTCCCATTGCTGCCGGGTCGTGCGCAGCAGGGCGTCGCTATTATCCTTTAGCGCCTCAGTCGCTAGCACCTTGAAGCTGTCCTTGAGTTGCTGCTCCAGATCCTGCAGGGCGGCAATCTTTTCCGCAGACGCCTTCTCTTCCAGATCCAGCTGAGTTTGAAGACGGGTGATGCACAGGTTGGCGGCAGCTAAGACCTCGCGTTGTCGCTCGAACTGCTCGTGTCTAGCGAGGAGCTGCTGCTTGTGGTCGCGTAACTCAAGCGCTAGCGACCCGCTGTGCTCCGCTGCTGCCTGCGAAAGCCGCCTGTTCACTGAACGTGTAATGAGCGAGGTGACCGCAGCACCCACGGCAAAGGCAAGGAGTACAGAGAGAGCCAGCAGCATGGAAACACTGTATCTGATTCGCATTCTCTTCGCCGCGCCACTCTAGCGCCGGGCGAAAACCCAGTGCTAGAACTTAAACGCGTTCCATCTCCAGGTCTGAGCAGGCAGGTTCGGAGATGCAGGGGCGCCTGTGGGCCTGCTGGCGCTTACTAAGGTACATGCGCTGGTCGGCGAGCTTGAGCAAACCGGCGGCAGTGGTCGCCTCGTCTGGATAGATCACAACGCCGATGCTGGCGGACACGCCGATGGTGCGGTCGCCGTGCTCCTCACCCAGATTCACCGGGATCTCTGCAGCCTGCGACATGACTGCCAAAATGCGCTGCACCTGGGGCATATGAGCTGCGGCACAGGAGTGGTGAGGCACTCCCACCTGCTCGGTATGCTTCATGCGCTTACCGGATGCGCCATCCAGGTCCGCTGCAATCAGTGTGAACTCATCGCCGCCTAGGCGCGCCAGCGTGTCTGACCGTCGCAGTGCCTCCAGCAGGTTGCTGGTGATGCCCTTGAGCAGCAGGTCGCCCGCATCGTGGCCCAGCGTGTCGTTGATCTGCTTAAATCCGTCCAAATCGAGCATAAAGATGGCGAGCCTGCTGCGTGTGCGCTCCGCGTTGCGCAGGGCATGTTGCAGCCGGTCCTCAAACAGGCGGCGATTGGGCAGGCCGGTCAGGCCATCGTGCAGTGCCAGCCACTCATTGCTGCGCACCTGGTCATCCAGCATCACCAGCAGCAGGCCCACGGTGATGACGAACTTCTGCATGTCCCACAGGTGATCGGCCAATTGCAGCCACTCCGGGCGAAGGGTCGCAATCCAGGGGTGCGTAAGAAAGCAGAGCGCCCACATGCCGAAGCCACCCACCACCGCGACCTTGCCATAGCTTTTGGGGAGTGACCGGTCAAAAAAGAGGGCTGCAATGCCATAGAGAAAAAACAGGCAGATGTACGTGGCATTGCGGTAATCGCCGAGGTGAATGCACAGCAGCAGCGGCAGCCAGATAGCGGCAAACGCAAAGTAGAGCGGCGAAGAACGCGGGAGCAAGAGCGGCGAGAGCAGGCCGCCCAGCGATCCGCATGCAGCAATCACCCAGTACAGCGCTCCTGCATGCACGTCAACGCCGTATGCCGTGAAGAGCGCCATGTGCGGCAACACGTTTAAACCCAGGAACAACCTGCCGCGAGGAACGCGGCGCAAACCCTCCGAGGCTGACAGCAGAAACACGGCACCGGCAGCCCCATACGCATCCAGTGCCAGGGCATGTGCCACCAGGTGTACGCCCCGCACGGTGTGCATCCCGTGGACAATGCGCGACACTGCCTCGAGCAGGATCAGCAGTAGTGCTACCGTCCATAGGCGGATGATGTCGTCGCGCCGCGGGCCACGTACGCAGAGCAGCACATACACCAGCAGGGCGAATGCTACGAAGTCTGGAAGAAGAAGTAAATCCAAGCGTGTGCCCAAGCACCTTCTGAATGGTCAGCACATGCCATCCCGCTAACCTGACTAGGATTCTAGAGTCAAGGCACTGTCAACAGCCCGTTAAAATACTGCAGAGGACTGGAAACCGTCTCCCGTGCACGAGGTGGAGACGCTCTGTACACTAAGGGACGGCTCTGTGTGCACGCCGGCAGGAAGTCAGGATGGTATGGCAGGCACCTGCATCCTACCTGTAGCGAATCTGGCATAAAGCCACAGCTTTCCTAGGAGAACGTACGATGGCGGCAGTAGACGAGAAGGTAAAAAGCATCATTGTGGAGCAGTTGCAGGTGGATGAGGCGGAAGTTACACCCGCTGCCTCCTTTCAGGAAGACCTTGGCGCGGATTCGCTCGATGTGGTCGAACTGGTGATGCAATTTGAGGAAGCCTTCGACATCCAGATTCCGGACGAAGATGCGGAAAAGATCAAGACCGTGAAAGACGCAACGGATTACATCGAAGCGCACGCAAAGGCAAAGTAAGCGTGGCACAGGCAACCACCATACCCGCGCGGCGCGTGGTCGTCACGGGCATCGGCCTGATCTGCGGCATCGGCAATAACGCGCCGGAGGTGTGGGCTGCCCTGATGGCGGGCAAAAGCGGCATGGCCGGCATCACGGCCTACCCGCTCGAAGGACACTCCGTCCTGTTCGCCGCCGAAGTCAAGAACTTTGACCCGCACACCTTCATCGACAAGAAGGAGGCCCGCAAGATGGGCCGCTTCATCCACTTTGCGCTGGCGGCAGCGGACGAGGCAATGAAGCACTCCGGCCTACAAGTGACGCCGGAGAACGCCGAACGGGTGGGCGTGGATATTGGCTCCGGCATCGGTGGCTTCGATGTCATCGAGCGGGAGCACACCAACCTGTTGAATGGTGGGCCGCGCCGGGTGTCACCCTTTTTTATTCCAGCCACGATCGTAAACCTGGCGGCGGGCCACGTATCCATTCGCTACGGTGCCAAGGGGCCAAATCAGGCGACGGCAACCGCCTGCACCACATCCGCGCACACCATTGGCGACGCGTACCGCATCATCCAGCGCGGTGACGCGGATGCCATGATCGCGGGCGGTGCGGAAGGTGCTATTACGCCACTAAGCGTGAGCGGCTTTGCGAACATGAAGGCACTTTCCACGCGCAACGACGATCCCACCCGCGCCTCACGTCCATGGGATCGCGATCGCGACGGCTTTGTGATCGGTGAGGGCGCGGGGATCCTGATCCTGGAAGAGCTCGAGTTCGCCAGGGCTCGTGGTGCGACGATTCTGGGCGAGGTCGTCGGCTACGGCATGAGTTCTGATGCCTTCCATATGACGGGCATGGCACCGGAGGGCGAAGGCTGTGCGCGTTCCATGCGCAATGCTCTACGCTCGGCCGGGTTGGACCCGAGCGAGGTCGCGTACGTGAACGCCCACGCCACCAGCACGCCACTGGGCGATGTGATGGAGTCGAAAGGTATCGAGGCCGTTTTCGGCGAGCATGCCACCAGCCATGCGCTGCTGGTATCGTCTACCAAATCCACGACCGGCCACCTGCTGGGTGGCGCAGGCGGTTTGGAGGCAGGCATCACGTTGATGGCCATGCAGCATGGCATCGTGCCGCCGACCATCAACCTGGACAATGTGGACCCCGAGTGCCGGCTGAATTATGTGCCGCACACGCCGGTGGAGAAATCGATGCAGTACGCATTATCGAACTCCTTCGGCTTTGGCGGCACCAACGGCTCCCTCGTCTTCAAACGCTGGGACGAGTAGCGCCGCCGCTCCGTCCCGTCAAATGCCGGAGCGGTAGTAGCCTTGAACACCGATGGATGCACACTTCTTCCAATTGAAACTCGGTAGGCTGGGTGGTGCGCTGTTTCTGCATGCCACACCCACGGGCGACCTGCTGGGAGAGGATCACGCCCTGCATCACTTGCGCCCGCTGCGATTTGGAACGGAGAGCGCAGCATTGCGTGCACTGGATAGCACCGGCGCTGGCCACTGGAGCAGTTTTCCGGATGAGGGCGTCGGCGTCACACTGAGCCGCTCGCAACTGCGCGGCATCGGCTTCCGCGGTAACTTCTAAGCTGGCTCTGCGAGCGCCATATCCGATTGGCTACCCGCCAGCAGCGCAGTGGCAGCCGCCACAAGCATGGCTTCTGCAGCCAACGGCCCTGTGGGCTCATCCTCATGCTTGTAGTAGACAAAGACCTCGCGCCGGGCACTTAGGTGCCGGAACCTCGCGGCGTGTTCCGCTATGGCAGCCGTATCGTAGCCACCTGGCATGCGCAAGCGGTAACACGCAAAGTGCCGGGCCGTGTGCATCTCTGGCGTGACCAGCGCCTCACTCTCCGCAATGCAGACGGCGGCGTTGTGTGCGCGCAGCAGCGACCACGTATCGCGGCAGAACCAGCTCTCATGCCGAAACTCGAACGCCACACGCTGCGCTGGCTTTAGCTCCGGCAGGGAGAGAAAGGCCTCCAGTCGAGCGTGGTCTGCCTTGAAGTTTGGAGGCAGTTGGAACAGCACGCAGCCCAGCGCACCCGCGCTGCGCACCGGCTCCAGCGAGGCAAGGAACTGCGCTACTGCCTCGCCGCACTCGCGCAGGCGCTTGCGATGGGTGATTCCCTCCGGCGCTTTGAACGAGAAGCGGAATCCTGGTGGCACTGCGGCCATCCACACTGCCACCTGCTCAGGCGTTGGCAGTGTGCGGAAGGTGTAATTCACCTCCACAGAATTGAGCCGGGTGCTGTAATGCTCCAAAAAGCGCTTTGCGGGCCATTTGTGTGGGTAAAAGCCCGGCTTCCAGCTTGGATACGCCCAGCCGGACGTGCCGGCGAAGAGCATGGGTTTGCGCTGCCTGGGCATACCAGCAGCATGTCATATCTATGAGGCTGAGAGGGATGGGTGGGGCGGCTAGAGGGATTTGAACCCTCGACATCGGGTGCCACAGACCCGCGTTCTAACCCCTGAACTATAGCCGCCATACCAGACCTGAGTATAACAGGCAGCGCGCGTGCAGTATGCTTGCTGCCATGGGCAGACCTCTCACCGTGGCAGCTACCGATCCGGAGATGGCACGCTCCATCGACTCGGATGTGGTGCCAGCCGCGCACGCAAGCCGTACCGGTGTTCGACCAGAGCGGCTGCTGTCGCTGGACGTCCTGCGTGGGCTCACGATTGCCTTCATGATTTTGGTAAACAACCAGCCGGGTCAGGACGTATTTGCTCCACTGAACCATGCGCAGTGGAACGGCTTTACACCCACGGACCTGGTTTTCCCGACATTTCTGTTCCTGGTCGGCGTCTCGCTTGTGCTCTCAACCGCCTCACGTATCCACCGTGGGGTACCGCGCGGTACGCTGCTGCTCCACATGCTGCGCCGCGCCGTGGTGCTGATTCTGTTTGGCATGGTGGTAAATACGTTTCCGTTCCAACACCTTGGCAGCGTTCGGTTCTATGGTGTGCTGCAACGAACAGGCCTGTGCTATCTGGCCGCCGGGGCGCTGTGCGTGCTGTGGCCAGGGTGGAGAAGCAAGGCTGCCGTGGCGGTCGCCTGCCTGCTGGGCTACTGGGCACTCATGCGGTTTGTGCCGGTGCCCGGCTTCGGTGTGCCTACGCACGATGTGATCATCAACCACACAGACGGCAACCTGAGCGCGTGGCTGGACCGCGCGCTGTTTGCGCCGCAGCACCTATACCAACGCGTGCGTGACCCGGAGGGACTTCTATCTACCCTGCCTGCCATTGCCACGACGCTGCTTGGCGTGCTGACCGGGCAATGGCTGCGCACGGTGCAAACGCCGCAACGCAAGGCGATCGGGATTGCGGTTGCAGGCACCCTGCTGGCGGCGGCGGGCCTGTTTTGGAATCCATGGTTTCCGATTAATAAGAAGTTGTGGACAAGTTCCTACGTATTGTTTGCCGGTGGTCTTAGCCTTCTGCTGCTGGCGCTGTCTATTTGGCTGGTGGATGTCCTAAGGATCGGGCGCGGCGGTGTCTCGCGCGCGGACCACCCAGAACGGCCGACCGTGTGGGCTCCGCTGTTGGTGTTTGGCACCAACTCCATTGCGGCCTACATGATTTCAGAACTGCTGCCGAATGGGCTGGAACTGGTTCGCACTGGCGGCGGCAACCTGCTGCGCAGCTATCTTGCTGCCCTGCAGACAGCGCTGCCCGCACACGGCATGGCGCCGCTGCTGTTTGGCCTCACCTTTGTGCTGCTCACGTGGCTGCTGGTGCTGCCGCTTTATCGCCAACGAATTTTTCTGCGGGTCTGATGCAGCGATGTCGGCCGCGTTATTGCACCGTCGTGAGCTTTGGCGCGTCCGCCGCGTGCAGCTTCTCGACGATGCCCAATTCACGGGTGGCGTCTTCAGGCCGGCTCAGCGTGCGATAGGTCTGCGCCAGAAGGTTATGTGTCATGGCATTTGCCGGGTCCATGCGTTCGGCGCGCTGCAGATACGTCAACGCAGCCACGGCGTCACCTTCACGTAGCGTGGTGCGCCCCAGCAGAATGTAGGGGCCTGTGCTGTTGGGCTCCAGCAGCACGGCGCGTTGGAGCGACTGCCGCGATTCTGCAAACTTTCCCTGGCGTCCCAGCAGATCGCCCAGCCGCTCGTACGAGGCCGCATCCGCAGGGTTGGTCTGTATCTCCAGGCGGAAGCTGGCCGCTGCCTCATCCAGCTGGTTCTGCGCCAGTTGTACTTCGCCGAGTAGCTCATGCGCCAGCGGCAGGTGCGCATCCAGTTGCGTAGCCTGCCGAGCGAAACGCTCGGCCACCGGCAGGTACTCACGCCGCAGAAGCATGCGGCCAGCCAGCAGGTACGCACCCGCAGAGTCAGGGGGTAGCCCATATTGCGCGGCAAAGGCGCGGCGCGCATCGTCGTAACGCCGCGTGTCGATGTAGCACAGAGCCAGCACATAGGTTGGGTCTGCCTTGCGCTGAACACCCTGCTCGTGCGCCCGCTCCAGCAGCGGGATGGCATCCGCAGGTCGGCCCATGCGGAAGAGGGTCAAGCCTCGCATCTGCACGGCTTCGTCGTCATGCGGGTCTGCCTGCATGGCGGCGGCAAAAGCACGTTCTGCCTCCGGCAGTTGGTTGGCATCGTACAGCGCCTGGCCGCGCGCACGGTCCACGCCGGGCGCATTCAACTCCACCGGGCGACCCGTTGCTCCAACAGGTTGAACCGATACCGATGGTGCTGAATCTGCAGCAGGTTGGGTAGTCTGCGCATTGAGGTGCCCGGCCAGCAAAAGGACAACTGCTAGATTGCGGCTTGCGTTAAAAAGCATATGCACCTCCCAGAGTGAGGCTTCCACGGTAAGGCACTGAACGGCAAGCAAGAAGGAGGGCCGAAGCCCTCCTCGAGGTAAAGCAGATGCACTTAGAAGGTTACCCGGCCCGAGAACTGCAGCTGGCGAGGATTGACACTGCCATTCGGGAATGGACCTGAGGTGATGGTTCCCTGCTGGTCGATATTGCCTCCCGGGTTACCAAAGTTGATGTGGTTAAACGCGTTGAACCCGTCTGCACGAAGCTGGAAGGCTGCGCGTTCGCGAATCGAAAAGTTCTTCTGGATTGACAGATCACCATTGAAGAATCTCGGTCCGTAGACGCTGTTCCGTCCGACGTTGCCGATTTGGTCAAGGCCAGGAATCGTAAAGTTCGTCCCCAGCTGCGCTGAGAAGTATTGGAGACCCTGCCCGGGTACACCGACTACATTCTTCTGGAAGGCTGTCGCGCTGCCATTCACACGGCAGGGTGCGCTACCTGGAATCTGGTTTCCGCAGCTGGAGTAGCTGAGAGTGAACGGAAGACCACTCGAGTAGGTGATGACAGGACTGATTTGGATGCCGCTGACAATCTGATTGACAAAACCAGGCACATTGCTGAGCAGAGCTTTGTTCTTGCCGAGCGGCAGCTCAAACAGACCGTACACAACAATCTGTTGGCGGCGGAGTGCGCTGTCGTTGCCGCGAACGATGTTCTTGTCCCAGGTGGAAAATGCAGTGTTCTCGCTAATGGCCTGCTGCCAGGCATAATTCGCGGTCAGGCTGTAGCCGTGGGTCAGTTGCTTGGTAAGCGACGCCTGAAGTGCGTTGTAGTGCGTGTCCAGGTTGTCACCAAAGTACGTTACATCGCTGGTCCAGCCGCAGACGCCAGGAGCAGGCGGTGTAAAGCTGCCAGTACCGGTCGTTGTTGTGGGTGCTGTGTAGGCCGGGTCTGCGCAGGATGGCAGCCTTGCGCCGTAGTAGCGGCGAAGCAACGGGTACGCATCGGACACACCACCATCGGCAGCCACGCTCTTGGCCGGTGCGCTTGGATCATAGTGCAGCGCGCGCCCATTGAAGCTTTGGGCTCCGCTCAGGAAGATTCCAGGCTCGTTTGGGTTGGTGGTGTTGCCGCTGCTATCGCCAAACGTATGCGTCCCCTTGTTACCAACATAGGAGACGGTCATTGAGACGGTCGGTGAAAGCGACCGCTGCAGGGCGGCGTTCCACGCGTCCAGCGTTGGCAGACGAAGCGTCGTGGGACGGCTGCGTGAGTTCACCGCGTACCCAGGATTGGGCAGGTTACCATTCGCGGGCGACACGTAGAACGGTGCTGGCGGCGGAGCGGCACCCATGACAAATGCCGATGCCGTACCACCAGGGCTTACACTCTGGTTGGACAGAACTGGCAAATTCTGTGTCGCGGAGTGGCCAAAGACAGAACCGAAGACTCCAATGTCGAAGCTGCGGCCATAGCCAGCGCGAAGTACTGTCTTGTCATCGACCTGGTACGCGACACCCACCCGTGGATTGTAGGTGTTGCCGCCGATCTGCTGGTTCATGTTGCTTTGGTAATTGCCGTACCCTGCCACCTGCAGGTAACCCGTGCTCAGGTTGAGCAGCGCGCCGTTTCCCTTGCCATTGACAGATTCCGGGAAGTACAACTCGTACCTCAGGCCATAATTCACCGTCAGTTTGTTGCTGGCGCGCCAGGTGTCCTGCACGTAGAAGAAGTCGCGCTTCTGAAACTCCTTCGCATTGGTTGTGGTGCTGGCATACCGGTTGAAGGTGGCCACATCACCCAGCACAAAGCTTGCCAGGCCAAGGCCCGTCGAAGTGTTGGCGTTGTTTGAGGTTGGCCCTTGCGTAAAGTTCAACTGACCGGCGCGGTTTTGGTCACTAGGGACGCGAAGATTGCGCGCGTAGCGCAGATCCGCTCCAAACTTGACACTATGATTGCCAATGGTTCGGGTCCAGTTGTTGGCGAGCTGAAATTGATCCTCGTGCTCGCGCAACGGGCAGTTGCAACGCTCCGTTGACAAGCCCGCGCCGTAGCTGCCGCTAATGTAATTGTCCGCGAAGGCAAACTCCGGGGAACCGCTGGTAAAAAAGTCACCCTGATTCAAGCCGGGAAGGCCCAACGCAGTCGCCGTGTTTGTGCCAGAGTCGAACTTAAAGGTATTGATGTTGTAGCGGAAATAGCCCAGTCGCACATCGGTGACCAGCTTGTCGTTCAGGGCGACATCCACGCCCGCCGCCACGCTGTCATTGGCACCTTGCGACGTTCCGGCAAAACCGCCGATGCCAAAACCTTTGCCACCCGCCGCACCAAACTGTGTTCCGCCCGTGAGTACGTCTGTAAAGCGGCTGAAGCGGCCAAACACGTGGGTGCGGCCGGTTGCCTGCCAGTCGCCGCGTACATCCCACTGGTCGCTGTTGAAGACACCATTGCCGCTGGACGAATAATTGTTGAAGAGGCCGAACACACCGCCGACGGAACTTCCAGCCGTATTGGGTGCATAGGGCTGCAGCAGGCGGAGGATATTCAGCGCCGGTGCAGAGAGCTGCGCCCGCGGAATGATGCTGTTCGCGTAGGGGACGGTGGTGCCCGTGCGATTGTCGAAGACGATTTGGCCCGGCGTCAGCTTTGCCGCTGCGCTGCTAATGCCGGAGTTGTAGGCCGCCGCTGCTGCTGCGGTGTACTCACTCAGGTCGCAGCCTGCACTCTGGGGATCAAGACAGCTCTGGATGAAATGGGTGGTTGGAACCGTCGCGTTATTTGACAGGCCAACGCGCTGGCGAACGCCCTGATAATCGCCAAAGAAGAACACCCTGTCTTTCAGGATGGGACCGCCAATGGAGCCGCCGAACTGGTTCTTCAATCCCGGAGGAAAGCCATTCTTGGTCTGCTGCGAGAAGGACTCACGCGCCAGGTTCGCATTCGACTCACGGTAATCAAAGGCTGACCCGTGGAATGCGTTGGTTCCCGACTTGGTCTGCGCCGTGACCACGGACGAGACAGCCTTGCCAAACTCCGCGTCAAAATTCTGTGTTGTGATCTTGGTCTCAGACAGCGAATCTGAGTTTGGGTTGATAACGATGATGCCCAGGATGGGGTCCTGATTATCGGTACCATCCAACTGGAAGGCGACGCCGGCGAAGGCCTGGCCGTCGACTTCAATCTGTTTCGATCCCTGCGGATTCTCGCTGGCGGCGTGAGACCAGCCCAACTGCTGCGCGCCCGGCAGCAGTAGCTGCAGATTGGTGAAGTTACGATCCGGGATGGGCAGATCGATGATTTCTTTCGATGTCAACGTGGTCGAGACGTCCGCACGGTCTGCCTTGAGCAGAGGCAATGCATCTGCGCTGACGCTGACTGTCTCACCGGTGGACCCGACCTGCAACGACGCACCGATCTTGACCGACGTGTCGGCAAAGACGCGAACACCGGTCTGCTCAAACGTCTTGAAGCCAGTCGACTGGATTTTGACGGTGTACTCGTCAGGGATGAGGTGGTCGGCGGTAAAGTCGCCACTGCTGTTTGCCTTGATGGTCTGGCTGGTTCCCTTGGCGACGTCTGTCACCACCACGTCAACATTCGGTACCACCGCCCCGGTGTTATCCGTCACCGTACCGTAGATGGAGCCAAACACTGCCTGCCCTGGCGAGGCTGTTGGCGCGAGCATTGCGACGGTGAATACCGCTGCAAGCCCAATCCTTTCTCTGTGTTTCATGCGTCCTCCTGAAAACTGCTGCAAAATGTGGTCCCTTGTGCTTTGCCTGGAGCCTCGATCGCGCGTACAGCGAGCCTGCGGAGCTTCCGGTAGGGGCACGAAATGTGTCTGGCTTCTGAGCCACGCGAACTCTAACTAAAGTTCTAGTTGCATGTCAACTTCTGTCATCACTACCTCAGGTACCTGTTATGACAATGTCGCTAACCAGATGGGTAAGTAGTTACTGTTCGGTCGGCACATTGATCGGGTGAGAGGCCGACGCGCTACTGTGGAAGGTGAGCAGCTTGCCGATGCGCTTTCCCTACTCCACATTCGTCGCGCCCTTGCTCTTCGCCGTTATGTGCTGTGCGCAGCGCACCCCGTCGTCAACGAGTGCCACAAACGCGGACCGTCTTTTCCGTGACGCTAGTGCGGCGTACAGCACGGGCAGATTTGCAGAAGCTGAAGCGAAGTTCCGTCAATTGGTGCGTGCCGCTCCTGACGTGCCGGTGGCTCACGCAGCCTTGGGTGCCGTTCTGCTGCAGCGCGGCAATGCTTCGGCGGCGATAGTAGAGCTTGCAACAGCGCACCGCATGGCTCCGGCAGATGCGGACACCACCTTGAAGCTGGCGTTGGCACAGCAGGCTACTGGTCAAAATGTGGAGGCGGTAACCAGCTTTCGCGAGGCAGTCGCGGGCAAAGCGGCATTATCCGCAGAGCAGGTGCGTGTCTTTGCCATTGCGCTGGGCGACTCAGGTGACTTGTCCGGAGCACAACAAATGCTCGAGCAAGGCGTGCAAGGCGAGGCCCCGTCGCCGCTGCTATTGGACACCCTTGCCACAGTGCAGGCGCAGCGGGGCGACTTTTCTGCGGCGGAGCAGCGACTGGAGCAGGCGCTGACACTTGAACCGGGGCTGGCGAGCGCACATGCCCACCTGGGTTCGGTCCTGCTTGCGCTGCACCAGCCCGCGCCGGCGGCCAGTGAGTTGACCAAGGCTGTCGACCTGGGCGACCGCTCACCGCTGGCCGCGTCACAATTGGGGCGGGCGCTGATTACCCTGAACAAGCCAGCAGACGCGGTGACGGCGCTGGAGGCCAACCTGAAGGTCAATGCAACGGCAACGGACGTGCTGTACACGCTTGCACTGGCGAAACAGGCAGGGGGAGATACGGCAGGGGCGCTGCCTCTGTTTCAGCGTGCGGTGGCAACAATGCCGAACAATGCCGAGGTGCACACAAACTATGGCTTGGCACTGGTCCAGTCGGGCAACGCTGCTGCCGGGCTGCAGCAGTACCGGTTGGCTCTCGCAGGGGGTGACAGCGCACTCCTGAGGCAGAACATGGGCGTGGCATATCTGCAGGGGAACGACGTGGACCATGCGCTGGAGCAGTTTCGCGCGGGGTTGACACTGCAGCCCGACGACGTGCAGCTGCACTACAACCTGGGCCTGGCGCTGAAGCTGAAGGATGACGGTGCCGGAGCTACGGCAGAGCTCGAGCATGCCGCCGCGTTAGACCCGCAACTGCCCGATCCGCCCTACACGCTAGGCGTGCTGAAGATGCAGCAGGGCGACTTTGCCGGGGCTGCCGCGCAGCTGAGCCGGGCGGTGGCGCTGCAGCCGGCCAACGGCGAGGCGTGGGCGCTCTTGGGTAGCGTCGACCGGCAGGCGGGCAACGGTGAGAAGGCGGAGGATGCGCTGCGCCACGCCATTGCGGCGGAGCCTGCCGCGCCCGGGCCGCACATTACCTTAGCTGCCCTGCTGGCAGAACGGGGCGATCGCGAGGGTGCCGCTGCTGAGCGCAAAATTGCCGCGGATCTGAGCCGTGCCGCCGTGAGCGCGCAGCGCGGCGACTTTGCCCTGCGCAGCGGTCGCGCTCTGCTGCAGCAGGGCAAGGCGGCAGAGGCACTGGTGCAGTTGCAGACAGCGGTGAGTGCGATGCCGCAGTCCCCCGAGGCACACCGCGCCCTGGCGGAGGCGCTGCAGCAGACGGGCCGTTCAGCGGAAGCGGCGGCGGAGCGCAAGGCCGCGACTTTACCTTGAACCCGTATGACCTTTGTAGCCCGTGCGTGCGACGCCGTCGCAACGCGGCCCTTCTTTACTATGGTTTCTAGAATGAAAAGGCGGCAAGCGACACCGGACAGCGCGGAAACCCCTGCGGCAGCACTCGAGCACCGCATCGGTTACCAGTTCCGTGATGCTGCGCTGCTGCAACTTGCCTTGACGCACAGTTCCCTCGCCTTTGAGCAGGCAGAACCTGCCGGCACGCCCAACCGCACCACCGACGACAACGAGCAATTGGAGTTTCTAGGCGATGCCGTCGCAGGTCTGCTGATCACCGAACTGCTGTGCCAGCACTTCCCGGAGCGGCGCGAGGGCGACCTGACGCGCATGCGTGCCTTGCTGGTGAGCGGCAAGCGCCTGAGCGAGGCGGCCGTCCGCCTGCGCCTGGGTGAGGCGCTCCATTTGGGACGCGGCGAAGAAGCCACTGGCGGCCGGCAGCGCGCGTCCGTGCTGGCCGACGCGGTAGAGGCGCTGGTGGCCGCCATGTACCTGGATGCGGGCAAGGCTGGCCTGCAACGGGCTCGAGACTTTGTGGAGCGCGAACTGTTCGCACCGCACCTGCAGGAGTTGCGTTCCGCCGCGCAGCAAGGCGTGCGCTTTGGCGGCGTCATCGGCGATTGGAAGTCGGCGCTGCAGGAACTGCTGCAGGCACGCGATGGCGGCCAGCCCCACTACCGCACCGTGGAAGAGATTGGCAGCGATCATAACAAGCAGTTCCGGGTTGAAGTGCTGCTGCGCGAAGACGTACTGGCCGAAGGCGAGGGCACCAGCAAGAAATCCGCACAACAAATGGCTGCGCAGCGGGCGTACAACCGCCTGTCGCCCGAGAAAGCGGCGGACGGGCCTGCATGATACGTCGCATGGCGGCTGCGCTAATGGCCGCGCAGCAGCTGCTGCTGGAGGCGACAGGGCAGGTGCTGGCGTCGCTGGCACGGCTCACGGTCGTCTCCCTGTTTGTCATTACATTTTTGCTGCAGCCCTCGCAAATTCCGACCGGCAGCATGGAACCCACCATGCTGGTGGGCGACTACGTTCTGGTCAACAAGCAGATCTTCGCGCCCGCGGGCCGCTGGCGTGGGCTTTTGCCGTACCGTGATCCGCAACGCGAAGACATCATCGTCTTCCACTACCCGGTGGACCCGCGCGAGCTGCTGGTAAAGCGCGTGATCGCGATGCCGGGCGACCGGCTGCACCTGCATCGCGGCGTTGTGGTGCTCAACGGCGTGCCATTGCAGGAGCCATTCACGCGCTACACGCCGTCGGAGCGCAACCGGTACCGTGACGAGTTCCCGGAGCTAGATCATGCCGATCCTGGCGTGGAGGCACCGTGGTGGATGGAGTTGCGCCGCCGCATCCGTGCGGGAGAACTGCCCGTGCCAGGCAGCCGCTACTTTGCCATGGGCGACAACCGCAACAACAGCCAAGACAGCCGCTTTTGGGGCTTCGTGCCGCGTGCAGCCATCCTGGGCGAGCCGCTGCTGGTGTACCTTTCGGTGGACGCCAATGGCACCACGCCACGCGGCCGTGTGCGCCCAGAGCGCAGTCTTCACGTACTGCACTAAGCGGCGGGGTACACTAAGCGACGAATGGCGACAGACACACAAACAGTTCCGGTGGTCACGACCGCTGACGAAGTGCAGAAGGAAACCCTGCCGGAGTCGCTGGCGGGATTGGCATACGTGCTGGTGATTGGCCTGTTCGTCATGACATTTTTGGCCCAGAACTTTGGCATCCCCTCCGGCAGCATGAAAGACACGCTGCTGGTGGGCGACCACGTGGTGGGGGACCGTGCTACCCTGGCGCCGCGCACCACCTGGATGCCCCTGGACCACCAGCGCGCTGTGCGGCGTGGCGACGTAATCATCTTCCTCAAGCCTGCTGGGCGCGACCCACAGCCAGACCTGATTCTGGTAAAGCGCGCCATCGGCCTGCCCGGTGACCGCATCCACCTGGAACACGGCATCCTGTTCCGCAACGGCGAGCGGGTGGACGAGCCCTACATCTCCGTGCCCGCCGACGACGGCCAGCCGGGCCACGCTTACCAGACGGCGCGCGATGACTTTCCGCGGGACCTGGAAGGTATCGCAGCTGAAGCTGCCGCGCAGAACGCCGCCAGTTGGTCGGTGGAGATTAAGGACTACGTTCACAACGGCGAGATCGTTGTCCCACCCGGTGCCGTCTTTGCCATGGGCGACAACCGTCTCGAAAGTCTTGATTCGCGCTTTTGGGGCTTCGTTCCGCAAGCGAACCTACTCGGTCGCCCCTTGTTCGTCTACTGGTCGTTCATCACGCCGGACGATCAGGAGTTCAAGACGGGTGCGTCCGAGACGGTCAAGTGGCTCGTACACGAGGTCACGCACTTCGTCAGCGACACACGCTGGAAGCGGACCTTCCACCTGATTCGGTAGGCTCGACGCGTGCAGGACCACTACGCCAGCGGCGATGAAACAGCCACCGAACACGACGCACCGCTGTGGACACCAACCCTGCGACGCCGTGCGCTGCTGGCACTGATCGCTGCGCTTTGCATTGTCTTGCTGGTTGTGGTGCCACCCTCCGTCAGCATTAATCGGTACCAGCACCGGGTAGCCGCTTCCATCAGCGGAGCGCTTGGCCGGCCGGTACACTTCGATAGCATTTCGCTGCGCTTGCTACCCGTTCCCGGGCTGACGATCAGCAACTTCGTGGTCAGCGAAAGTCCGGAGTTCGGCTATGAACCGGTCCTGCGTGCCAACACAGTGGAGGCGCGGCTGCGCGTATCGTCGTTGTGGCGACGTCGGCTTGAGGTGTCGCGCATCAGCCTGGACGCGCCGAGCATCAACCTGGTTCGCCGTACGGACGATGGGCGCTGGAACCTGCAATCGATCCTCATGCAGGCGTCACAACTGCACTCAGCGCCCACTGCGCAGCAGCGCGCAGGCGACGCACCCCGCTTCCCGTACATTGAAGCGACAGACGCGCGCATCAACATCAAGAGTGGCGACAGCAAGCTGCCGTTTTCCGTGAAGGAAGCCGAGTTTGCCCTGTGGCTGCCAGAGCCGGACCAATGGCGGTTGCGCATGGTCGGTAAGCCCGTGCGCACCGACACGGACGTGAATGACGTGGGACTGCTGCGAGTGGAGGGCACGCTGGGCCGCGCTGCTGACCTCGAAAATGCCCCCGTCAACCTGCAGGCCGGCTGGAAAATGACGCCGCTGGGCGAAGCTGCCAAGCTGACCGCCGGCTATGACCTGGGCTGGCGTGGCGAGATTGCCGCCACGGCGTCGCTCCATGGCACGCTGGGCGCCGGCCGGTTGGTGACCGATGTGCACCTGCACTCCCTGCACCGGGCCGACTTTTTACCCGAGCACAACGCTGAAGTAGACGCACACTGCGAGGCAGTGACCGCCGGTCTGCTGCGCAGCCTGCACGACGTGCGTTGCGCGGTGCCCACGGACAATTCACTTTCCATCGCCGGCGTGATGGATGCGCTACGCTCCATGCCCGTGCTGGGCAGCGCCACACACGTTGAGACACCAGACAGTGCCGTCGGAAACGGCACGATAGCAGGCGTCCACGCCAGCTCTGCCAAACCTGGCGTGCTGCTGCTGCAGGGCGAGATGCCGAACGTGCTGGACTGGCGGACGGCAAGCGGATCCATCACGCTGCACCATGCCGCAGCCGACTACGCACTCACCTGGGCAGAACTTTTCACTCGCAGCCTTCCTGCGACGCTGCAAGTGGGCGGCGCAGTGGACTTTTCCGCGTCATTGCTGCCTGGTGAGGGAGGTCTAAGCCGCTGGACAGGTTTGCTGACGTGCCTGTGTACCCTGCCACGGCCCAACGGAGATACGACATCTGCTATGACTGCTGGCCCCAATCTGTGGGGTGTGCGCTTTGCCTTGCAGCCTGACGTTCTTTCGCCTGACGTGCGAGTCCACGTCAGCGCCGAGGCTACACCGCAGCAGCCCGTGGCAAACAGTGCGCTTGACGCAGGGTTCGAAACAGTTCCGCCCAATGAATGCGCGCCCATCCATGGAACACTCGCGCGAGAGGGGTTCGATCTTTACTACGACACACGGTCCGACGTACACCAGACAGCGATCTTGGTGCCGCGTCTTGGCGAGGGGCTGACGGACGCAGAGTCTGAACCGCTGGAGGCGCGCGGCGGATGGTACACACCGCAGAGCTGGATGGGTGCTGCTTCCCTACCTCGTGTGGCACCCACACGCAAGCACCATCATCGCTGACTGACCTCGAACGCTACTGTGTGGCCAGCTTGCGCAGAGCGCGCCGATGCTGCACGGGAATACTCTCCGGCACGCTGCCATCGTTCACCTGCACCTCTTCCGGTTCTGCCTCGAACGGAATGCGGATGGTGGCGCGGCCATGGGCGGGTACACGCAATGGCAGGGTGTTGGACAGACCCGCCGCGCGCACCGTGACCGGTACTTCAGCGTCGGCATCACCGTTGTTTTGCACCTCTACCGCCACCAGCCAGGATCCGATGATCGCATCGTTGCCGTGCACGGCGGCATAGGCCGCGGCGTCCCTCTCGCCCATGTCACGGGGATCGCTGGGTGCCACTGGCTCTGCACCAATCGGACCCGCAACAGGCTTCTTGGGTGCAGTGATAATGTCGGTCGACCTCGACCGATCCACGCGCCGCGGTGCCACGGTAACGATCTGCAGTTCCGGCAATCCGCGGTCTGCATCAATCCAGTTCGCAAAGAACCAGCCGAGGTCGCGCTTGCCCGCGACCTGCTGCAACAGGTCTTCCATGGCACGGGTTTCCTGCACAGCGGGGCGGCCCGGATGCGCCGCCTGCTGCACCGCCCAGCCGGACAGGGCTTGCTGCAGGGCTGCATCGCCCAGCATGGAGCGCAACATGCCGAAGACATACGCGGCACGAACACGGGCGCAGGCAGGGTCAGTACACTGCGCGAGCGGCGGACCTGCCTTCCACACAGGTGCTTCTGCCGCTGACGAGCTGAAGGCGGGCTGCGGGTCGGCCGCCGCCGCCAGCGTCTTCATGCTGCCCTGCAACGCCGTCAATGCCGCTTCGCGGCCAGCGGTGCGTTCCATCCACACGGTCTCTAAAAACGCCGGTATGCCCTCACGCAGCCACGGCGAGGCGATGCCATCCGGCAGCCATGCCGCTGCCAGTGGCTGCACCAACATGGACGGCAGAGCGGTTGATGCGACAGTGGTCAGCGGTGCTACCAGCAGGGCTCCGTCAGCAAATGCGGCTGCACCTGGAACCGGCAGATCCAGCACCTGGAGAGAGCGTTGCGGTGCAGCGCCAAGCCATTCTTGCAGCATCGGCCGCAGGCGCCCTGCAGCCTGGCCCAGCGCTGCCGTGACGTCTGCCTCCGCGGTAACAGCGTGTATGGCACCGGCTGCGACCGGCTGCGGGGCAGCGGCTGTCAGGAACAACGATGGTGTATGCAGCCCGAGGGGCGTACGCGTCCACTCCGCCGTTACGAAGCCGCCGCCCTCGGCGGAGTCCGCAGGGCCCGTTGCGGCTACTGTCCGTTCCTCACCGCAAAACAGTGCGCTTGCTGGGCGTGGGCCGGTGTATTCAGCTGTCAGCCGCAGATGGAAGACACTGCCCTGCTCGGCGGCACGGCTCGCTGCGACGGCGGCAGGAACCGCACTGCTGTCCTGGAGTGACGCCGGTACACCCGCGATTGGATACCAGAGCACATTGCCCTCGCCGCGCAAACCGGTAAACGTGTCTGACACGGTGTCCCAGTCGGTCAGTGCGGCACGTCCGGCAGGAGCGCCCAGGGCGGTCAACCGTTGTGCGGTTTGCGCCAGTGTGCCGCTGTAGTACAGGTCCAGCCGGGCCGTCTCACCGGCAGCGATCGGAACAGGCAGCGACACTGCCACCTCAGTTGCCAGACCGGTGTGGTCCAGGTCATCCGCGAGATGGTGCTGCTGCACTGGCAGAGCCGCAGGCTGTCCAGCCACCCGCGCGCTATCCCACTGAAGCGCGCCGGAAATACGCAGCAGCACCTGCTCCAGCGGCTTGGTGCTGCCATTCTGCACAGTGACCTCTGCCCGCGCCTCGATCTGGCCGGTGTGGGTGTTCAGGTGCAGATCGAGGTCTCGCGCCACGATGTGCACAGCAGCGCGATCCTCTGCGGAGATGTCCTTCGAAGCTGCCCTATCCTCCAGCGTCAAAACAAGGGGCTGCACCTCGCCTCCCTCCGCATGGCTCGATGATGAGAACGTGGCACCCCCAGACGGGATCGCTATAGCGGGTGTGGAATCAGCGGCTGCGGGCTGCTCTGTTGTTGAGGCTGTCGCAGAAGTACGGCGATGGAGCGTGGTGCGGGCGCGGCGTTGGCTGGATGAGACACCTTGCCGGGAAGCCGAAGGTGAATCCTGCGGTGCCGCAGGGGTGGTCTCTGGCTCGGCAGGGGCGCTGTCCGCGGCGGACTCATGGCGCTCGAACAGCACCTTGCCCTTGGGCGGTTGTCCGTCCTGCTGCGTCGCGGGCGTGGTGGCCTGCGTTGCCGGCGCAGCTGTCTGCGCCGGCAGTTCGGTGGCACCCGCTACGGCGAGTAACACTGCGATCCGGCTTACGGTCTGAAACAAGGTCATTGGCAAACAAGCCCGGCAGCTACGAGCCGAGGCCCTTACGGGGTTTGGAAGTCTTGGCCGCTGGCTCGGCACCAGAGCTGACCGGCGCAACGGCGTGTCGACGCTGGCGAGCCGCCTCAAACATCACCACCGCGCCCGCCACCGACACGTTCAGGGACGGCACCGCGCCCAACATGGGGATACGCAGCAGAAAGTCGCAGCTCTTGCGGACGAGGTCATGCAAACCCGCACCCTCTCGCCCCAGCACCAGCGCCACGTCACCGGACAAGTCGAACTGGTCGTAGTCAGCAGTGCCTCGCTCGTCCAACCCAACGATCCAGATGTTCTGCCGCTTCAGCTCCTCCAGCGCACGCACCAGATTGGTGACGCGGGCTACGCGTACATGCTCCGTGGCACCTGCTGAGGCCTTGGCTACCGTTCCACTCAGCGGTGCGGACCGGCGCTCCGGCACGATGACGCCGTCCACGCCCGCACCGTCTGCTGTACGCAGCAGCGCACCCAGGTTATGCGGATCTTCCACGCCGTCCAGCGCCAACAGAAATCGCTTGTTCGGGCCACTTGGCTGCAGAAGGTCTTCCAGCACCAACGCCCTGCGCTCACGCAGAAAAGCGGCTGCGCCACCGTGGTTTTCCGTGCGCGTCATACGCGACAGCTCATCCCGACCGGCATGGGCCACGCGGACGCGCGACGCGCGACACTCTTCCAACAGAGCGGCAACACGCGGGTTGGGCGGCCCGGTCAGCACGGTGACGTGGTCCACCTCCCCCGGGCGTACGCGCACCGCCTCTGCCACGGAATGGACGCCGAAGACTACCTCCACGGCGCTGCCTCACCTGCTTGGGCAGCGGCGGCACCGAACTCGTAACCCATGATTGAACACACACCTTAAGTTTACGCGCCATGCTCCGAAACTTCCCTGTCACTGCAACTGCAGCGAAGCGGAAGGTAGAGACCTGCGATCAGCGGCTATGCACGCGTATACTGTGGCCGAACCTGATAGTTCAGTAGCTTTACCAACAGCGCCATGCGGCCTGCTGTTCACGCATACGTGCCTGTCACGTTCACCTTTGGAGGACTCACGCAGTGCCCTGTTTCCGCCTCACCGCTCTTCGCTCCGCAGCCCTGTTCGTTGCTGCCCTGTCGCCTACCCTGATGTCTGGACAGGCACCTGCCACCTCATCGTCCTTCACGGGCTACGATCCGCGCCTGACCTTTGCCCAGCCCATGCTGCCCGACCCCGTCAACGCGTACCGCAGCAGCAACGGCGCGCCCGGTCCGGCCTTTTGGCAGAACGAAGCCAACTATGAAATGCACGCGACGCTGCACACGGCGGAAAAGCAGCTGAGCAACGACGAGACCATTACCTACACCAACAATAGCCCGGACGCGCTGCCCAGTCTGTGGGTGCAGCTAGAGCAGAACATCTACAAGAAGGATTCGCGATCACGCCTGGCCAGCGGCGGCGCGCGCCGGCGTCGTCCTGGTACGCCGGAGCCGGCAACACCACCGGTAACCACGACCGACGGCTTCGTCTTCGAGTCCGTTGAGATCGAAGCGGGCAAGCAGACCACCAAGGCCGACTATCTCGTCGACGACACCCGCATGCAAATCCGCCTTGCCGAGCCGCTGCGCGCAAAGGGCGGCCAGCTCAAGATCCACCTTAAATACCACTACACCATCCCCGGCGTGTGGGGCGGCCGCACAAGTTGGGGCATGTCGAAGCAGGGTGAGATCTACGACAT
>CALMOM010000058.1 GCA_937873305.1 uncultured Terriglobus sp. | reverse complement strand
GCCCAGCCGAAGGCCGGGGAAGAGCACCTTCGAGAACGTCCCGAGGTAGACGACACGCCGGGCCGCGTCGATGCCTCTCAGGACCAAACAGATGTGGAATCGTTCGAGGCGCTGGAGCCCATGCTGGATGGCTTCCGTAACTACTGCCGCGACGGCCACGAGGATGTGGTGGCAGAGATGCTGCTGGACCGTGCGAACCTGCTCGACCTAACAGCGCCGGAGATGACCGCGTTGGTGGGTGGCATGCGCGTGCTGAATACCAATTTCGGCCACACTGCCCACGGCGTATTCACGAAGCGGCCTGAGACGCTGAGCAACGACTTCTTCGTGAACCTGCTCGACATGAGCACCAAGTGGACGAAGTCGTCCTCCGCACCCGGCATTCTGGACGGCAAGGATCGCACAACAGGTGAACTGAAGTGGACCGGAACCGTGGCCGACCTGGTGTTCGGCTCCAACTCGCAACTGCGTGCCTTGGCAGAGTTCTATGCTGCCAGCGACGCACAAGAGGTCTTTGTCCGGGACTTCGTTGCGGCATGGGTAAAGGTCATGAACGCGGACCGCTACGACTTGGCGTAGGAGCAAAAGAGTAAAAGGCCGGGCTTGAAGCCCGGCCTTTTCTCTTCATGAGTTCTGCCGCCTCGTCATGAGCCTCGCATGTCGCTGCTTCCGCCGCTGCGTCACGCAGCTGCTGGTCTGAGTGGACGTTTGCGGGAATAGTGCAGGTGTTGTCTACGATCCGTTCTTCGTCCAGACAGCGTGCCAGAGGTTGTATTGACAAGGCCGCTTGCGGGATATCTGCCGTGGGAACAGCGTGAAGACTTCCTTCATCAGCCACACATTCTCAGCCCGCATGGTTGACCACTGTGCCGTTGCATCACTACCATTCAACGCATGAAGAGGCGCGAGTTCGTCAAAGGTTTGGCCGTTGCATCGGCAGCGGCAGGTACGGCGCTTGGACAGCAGAAGGCACCTCAGCCCAAGAGCCCTGCGGATACTCCCGTTGTAGACCAAGGTGCACAGGCAACTGCTCCGAACACGGCTTCCGCGCCCGCTGCCAATGAGCGGCTGCAGAGGGTTGCACAGTTCCACACACCGAATATTCCTGTGACGCAGCCAGACGTAGTGGCAACCACGGAAACACGGTACTTTACGCCGGCTCGCTACGCCACGTTGGTGGCCTTCAGCAAGGCCGTCATGCCAGGCAGCCAGGGGTACCCAGGTGCTATTGACGCTGGGGTGCCGGAGTTCCTCGACTTCTTAATCGGCAGCTCGCCCTCTGAGCGGCAGGCCATGTATAACACCGGATTGGACCGGCTACAGGCAGACAGCATGAAGGCGTGCAAGGTGCCTTTTGCGCAAGCAGACGCAAAGCAGATGGACATGGTGATTCGTCCGAACCTGCGTGCCTGGATCAACGACCACCCTCCAACGGAGCCGTACCTGCTGTTCGTGAATCAGGTGCACCGCGACGTTCGTGAGGCCACGCTGAACTCGCCCGCCTACGCAAAGGCGGCAGAGTCGGCGGGCGCCCGTACCCCCCGCCTCGGCCGGGTGGTGTGGCCGCTCGACCCCGGAATTGAGACGTGGGTTGCGAATGGAGCACCCAAGGGTTCCGCACCTCTTTCCAAGCACGCACACGCGTAACGGATAGTTCAGCCAAGAAAGCAGCGAGCGATGGCATTGAAAAAAGTAGACGTCCTGATCATCGGGTCCGGGCACACGGGCGGTATGGCCGCAAAGATCCTTACGGAAAAGGGCATTGCATGCACCATGCTAGATGCCGGTCCCATGATCAACTGGGAGCGGGATCGCACGTTAAAACCGGTGTCCACGCTGCCCTACCGCGGCTTTGATGCGCCGGGCCGGCTGCCGCACGTCTTTCAGTCGAGTGAGTTCAGTGCCAATCAATGGATCGACGAGAAAGTGATCCCGTATAACTACCCCGCCGGGCAGCAGTACAACTGGGTGCGCGTGCGCAGCGTGGGTGGCCGGTCGCCGTACTGGGGGCGCCAGTCGTTCCGGCTGAGCGACTACGAATTCAAGTGCAAGGACCATGACGGCTTCGGCGAAAACTGGCCCATCGACCTGAAGACGCTTGCACCGTACTACTCGCGCGTGGAGGCGATCTTCCGCGTGGAAGGCGCGTATGACAAGCTGCCGCAGTACCCTGACGGCAATTTTGTTGAGGATAAGTCGCCCTGGTCGCAGGCCATGCAGCGCTTTATAGCTGCAGGTACCAAAATGGGTGTCCCCGTTACCAAGCCACGGTCCTCGCTGGGCACGGGCGGTATGGCCGCTTCCATCAATCTGCTGATTCCGGATGCCGTCGCAACCGGCAAGCTGACCACAATTCCAAACAGCATCGTACGGCAAATCACGGTGGACAAGTCCACCGGCAAGGCCGATGGTGCCATCTTCATCGATCGCCACTCGCACCGCGAAATGACCATCAAGGCGCGCGTTGTGATCGTGGCTGCAGGCACGTTGGAGACCACACGCTTGCTGATGATCTCGGACATTTGCAACGGCAGCGGCGTGCTGGGCCACCACCTGACCGACCAGATCTACGGTGCGGGTATCGCTGCCTCTGTCCCTGAGGCTCGCAATGGCAAGGCGACGCGCACCATCACAGGCGGTGGCGCACTCATCCCGCGCTTCCGCAATCTGGACACCAAGACACCCGGCTTCCTACGCGGTTACGCCGTCAACGTGTCTGCCAGCAATGGTCCTGTGGACGCACGCTGGTTTGCGGAGTACGGTCCGGCGCTGGACAAAAAGATGGACGAGTACAGCGGCAGCGGCTTCACCACCAACATCATGGGCGAAACGCTGGGGCACTACGAGAACCACGTCGAGCTGAACAAGCAGGTGGTGGACGCTTGGGGCATGCCCACGCTCACCATCAAGACCAAGTACACCGATAATGAAGTGAACATGGCCAAGGACATGGTGGACACGACCGCCGCCATGGCCGAGGCTGCTGGATTTGAGGTGCTGGCGAAGAACTACCAGTTCAACCCGCCGGGCTACAGCATCCACGAGCAGGGTACGGCCCGCATGAACGACGACCCCAAAAAGGGGGTCGTGAACCAGTGGAACCAGAGCCACGACGTCAAAAACCTGTTCGTCACGGATGCCAGCGTGTTTCCGTGCGCTGGTTGGCAGAACCCCACCATGACCATGTGCGCATTGGCCATGCGGGCGTCAGAGTACCTGGCGGACCAGATGAAAAAGGGCGTCGTCTAGTCCTGTTCTACGCAGCTTTTCTGCACGATTTGCTGCCACAAAGTGTACTGTTAGCGAGTCAAATAGATGCCGTTTCTGACTCAGGAGCGGCATTTATTACGTTTGGGAGTGCCTATTTTGAAGCTGCATCGCTGGTTTCTTGCACTGATCGTGTGTTTCGGGTGCGGTGCGTGTGCGCTGGCACAGCAGGAAGCCGGCGCTGCGCCGGATACCCCCAAGGCGCAGGTGGCCGTGGCAGGCCCTGCCGCGGCCGCAGCGGCTGCGCCTGACCAGCCCATTCCGTTCAACCACAAGCTGCATGTACAGACCGCAAAGCTGGGCTGCAACGACTGCCATGCACCGGTGAAGACAGGGGCGCTACTGACCATGCCGCAGCCGGACAAGTGCATGGCCTGCCACGTGGCCGTCGCCACGGACAAGCCAGATATCAAGCGCCTTGCTGCTGCATACTCAGCGAAGGAGAACATCGCCTGGGCTCGCGTGTACCGGGTGCCATCGTTTGTGACGTTCAGCCATAAGACTCACACCGACGCGGGAAACAAGTGCGAAGACTGCCACGGCGACGTCTCGAATGCCGTTGCCATTGCGCCCGTAAAGGACATGAGCATGGGCGGCTGCATTGCATGCCATCAGGCTAAGAACGCCCCGGCTACCTGCGACACTTGCCACGAAACGATGTCGAGGAACGGCAGGTCGCCGTTCGGTGCGGATGCCGTCGTCCTGGCCCGTCTGCATCTGTCGCCACCTGCTCAGGGAACGAGTGCGTGGGCAGCCCTGCATGCCGCAACAACCGGCAGGCTGCTGGCCGCCGCCGTCGGCACGTCGCTGGCCTCGTATCTGAGGGCACCAGAGCTATAGATCCACGCAAGCCGCCAAGGTCAAATGCCCGCCGCGGTGCAACTGCCGAGGTAGGCATCTGCCAGGCGTGTCAACTCCGTCTGCATCCTGGTCTTGGCTGCCAAACCCTGGCTGGATTCGAGCACGCCGCGGCTCAGGCCGGCCATGGCGTGCAGCAATGTTTCTGCCACCAACTCAGGTGTTGGAAAGCTGGCGTCCGAAGCCGTAGAAAGCATGGCTGCAATGGCCGCAATGACCCGGGTGTGCATACGCAGCGCGATCTGTTTGCCTTGCACATCGTCGCTGATCCGGTAGAGTGCAACGCTTGCGTCCAAATGGCGGAACTTTGCCTGCACAAATGCCGCAATCAGCGCTTCTGACATGCGGCGAACGGGTTGTCCATGCATGGATTCGCAGGCCGTTTGGACCGCATCGGCCACGCCGTCCATGTGGTGCTGCAGCACGGTCTGCAACAGAGAGCCTTTGTTGGGAAAGTACTGGTAGAGCGTGCCAACAGAGACACCGGCGCGCGCGGCCACTCGCGTCGTTGTCAAAGTGCTGCCTTCCGCGAGCAGAACCTGAATGGCCGCTTCCAAAATTGCGTCCACCGTCGCGCCGGAGCGCGCCTGTTGTGGCGTCTTTCTTGGCTGCAACGGTGTGGCGAGTGTCCTGGGCAAATGCGAACTCCGAAACTGAAGCTTTCTTCATCCAATTGTACGAGTTCACAGGAGACTTCCGCAATGAGTTCACAGATAAAGATCGGTGGCACGTTTACCTTTCCCGGCAGCTCCACCACTGTTCACCGCATGGGCTACGGTGCAATGCAGCTGGCAGGGCCGCACGTGTTTGGCCCACCCAAGGACCGTAACGCTGCCATTGCTGTGCTGCGCGAGGCTGTGGAAACGGGCATCAACCACATCGACACCAGCGACTTCTACGGCCCGCACGTCACCAATCAGATCATTCGAGAGGCGCTACATCCCTACCGCGACGACCTGACGATTGTGACCAAGGTGGGTGCCAAGCGCGGACCTGACGGCTCATGGATCCTGGATGTGTCGCCTGACCTGTTGCGGCAGTCCGTGGAGGACAACCTGCGCAATCTCGGGTTAGAGAGCCTTTCGGTGGTCAACCTGCGCGTGGGGAGCACCACCGGCCCGAACGAGGCTTCCATTGCAGAACCATTGCAGGTCTTGGTCCAGATGCAACAGCAGGGCCTGATTCAGCACCTGGGCCTGAGCAACATCACGCGCAAGCAGTACGACGAAGTACGGTCCATCGCGAAGATCGTTTGCGTGCAGAACATGTACAATGTGGCGCAGCGCAAGGACGATGCCCTCATCGACCTTTTGGCGGGTGATGGTGTGGCGTACGTTCCGTTCTTTCCGCTTGGCGGCTTCAACCCGCTGCAGTCCACCGTGCTGAACGACACGGCAGCATCACTCGGCGTAACGCCCATCGTGCTGGCGCTGGCGTGGCTGTTGCACCGCTCGCCCAACGTGCTGCTGATCCCGGGCACGTCGTCGGTGGGTCACCTGCGCGAGAACATTTCGGCGGCTTCGCTCGAGTTGTCGAATGACGTGCTGAAGACGCTGGATGGGATCGCGACGAAGGCGTGAGCAAGAGGCGTGAGCAACTCGTCTGCATCGTCACCACATGAGGTGGGGCAGGTGGCCCGTGCTATTCTTCCGCGCAGGAGAGGGTATGCAGAACGCCGTCGTAGCGAAGGCTCGTGGCTTGATGTTGGCACGCCTCCTGATCCTTGCGGCTGTGTTCGCGATGGGCGGTTTCTTGTGGGTGGCCTGCGCGCAAGGCCTGCCTGTCGGAATCAGGGTTTTATCGTCTTCGGGTGCACTCATCTGCTTCGCCTTACCTGTGCGCGTGCTTTATGTTGCGGTCCGCCGTTATTACCGTACCGGCAGTTGGGCGATCTCACAGGAGGAAAGAGCGGCATGGCGAGATCGCCTTGCCGCTCACCCGACCCAGCCGTGGGTTCGGCCTGTCTATACAGCCGCGCTCATCGTCTTGGCACTCGTGAGCACGGTGTCCGCTGCCATCCGTATCCACCGGCATGGCCCTGCCGCAACCGATGTGCTCTTCTTCCTTATGTGGCTGCTGTTTCTTGCAGTGCAAAGTAAGCATTTGTTTCGGCAGTTGCGAAAATCCTCATAGATCCCGAACCTTTTGCTACATGCGCTTGGCATTGTTGGCTCGGTTGTCGTCCGGTAGCTTGTGGTCGGGGTCGGCGGTCACGCTGGCAATGGGCGTCTTGTTGTCCAGCGTCCAGGTGTGGGTGCCTGTGGTCAGCCACGTCTCCACGGGCAGCGTGATGCGCTGCTTGGTGCCGTCGGTAAACACAACCTCGACCGGCGTGGGCAACACAAGTTGACCATGATTGGTGATGGTGATGGTGCTGCCCTCGATCTTGTCTACGGACACATCGTACTTCCAGTTGTGCAGGTACCAGCCATTCCAAAACCAGCCCAGGTCTTCGCCCGCTTCGCTGCTCATGGCATGAAAGAAGTCTGAGGGCGACGGGTGTTTGTACGCCCAGTTGCGGATGTAGCGGCGGAAGGCATAGTCGAAGCGCTGCGGCCCAAGGATTTGTTCGCGCAGCAGTACCATGCCGTACGCACCCTTGAAGTAGCTGACCGGGTGGCCGAGCGCGCCGGTGTAGCTATCGGCGGTGGCCATCAACGTGGGCGCGTCCGGGTTGTCGAGCACCTTCAGGATCATGTCTGGCGGCTCGCCCCCGTCGGAGTACTCGCTGTCGCGCTTGGGGCCGTACTTGCCGTTGGCATACAGGTCCGATTCTTCAATGTCGATGAAGGTGTTGAAGCCCTCATCCATAAACGCATGCCGCCGCTCGTTCGAGCCGACAATCATGGGAAACCAGTTATGGCCAATCTCGTGCGCTGTCAGCCAGAAGAAGAAGCCATCCTTGTCGTCGATGCCGTCAAAGACCATGCCGGGGTACTCCATGCCGGTGGAGAAGCCCGCGACGCTGACCGCTGTTGGCCACTCGTAGGGGTACCAGTGCTTTGAAAAGTTCTCAATGGTGTTCTTGACGTATTCGGTCGACTTGTCCCACTTGTTAGGGCCCACACTCTCCGGCGGGTAGACGCTCATGGCCAGCGATGTTTTGCCCTCCGGCAGGTTCATGCGTGCGGCATCCCACACAAAGACGGGCGACGCAGACCAAACCGCGTCACGGGTGTGATCCATGTGGAAGTGCCATGTGAGCATGCCGTCTGACTTCGGGCGTGAGGCCGGGTCATTGATTTCTTCCGGCTTGCGGATATAGACGGTTGCGTCACTCTTGCGCGCCTGGTCGAGACGGTCCATTTCTGTCTTGGTCAGCAC
>CALMOM010000057.1:53963-57310 GCA_937873305.1 uncultured Terriglobus sp. | reverse complement strand
CCTGGATCAATTCCAAGGCCGATTTCGTCCACGGCGATCTTACTGACCGCGCAACCATCAGCGCGGCGATGTCCGGGATCGACGTCATCTTCCACGAAGGCGCCTATGGCGGCTACATGCCCGAGATCGCCAAATACGTCCGGGTCAATAGCTTCGGCACCGCGCAAATGCTGGAGGTCATCCGTGAGGACAACCTGCCCATCAAAAAGATCGTCGTCGCCAGTTCGCAGGCCGTCTACAGCGAGGGTGCCGCGCTCTCGCCTACCCACGGCAAGGTCATCCCAAAGATACGGCCCGTGGAGCAGCTGCGTGTGGGCGACTTCTCCGTGCATTGCCCCTTTTCCGGCCTGCCTACCACCTCCATTCCCACGCCGGAGGACACGCCCGGCGGCGGCGAAACCGTGTACGCTCTCACCAAAGTCGATCAGGAGCGGCTCGTCCTGCTCTGGGGCAAGCAGACCGGCACACCCACGGTTGCGCTGCGCTACAGCTGCACGTACGGGCCTCGGCAGTCGCTGTTTAACCCGTACACCGGCGTAATCGCAATTTTCTGCACGCGGTTGTTGAACGATCAGCCGCCGGTAGTCTACGAGGACGGCGAGCAGACGCGCGACCTGTGCTTTGTGGAGGACATCGCGCGCGCCAACTTCCTGGTGGCCACCACGGACGCGCTCGATGGGCTGCCGGTGAACGTGGGCAGCGGCCAGGCGACCAGCGTGAACAGGCTTGCACAGATCATTGCAGAGAAGCTCGGTAAAGACATTCAGCCGCTGGCACGTGGCGAGTTCCGCCCGGGCGAAATCCGTTCGCTCATCTCGGACACCTCACGGATTCAGAGCATTGGATACAAGCCGTCCGTGACCATCGAAGAGGGCATCGGCCGGTACATCGACTGGATTGGCACGCAGGGCGAAGTGAAGGATTACTTTGCGGAGATTGAGGCGGGCCTGCGCGCCAAGGGCATTGTGCAGAGCGTCAAGGGAGCGGGCAGCTAGCTGCCAAAAGTAGTAACGAAGCAAAGCCCGCGCAAGTGCGCGGGCTTCCTCATGCTACTTCGTCCTTTACTATGCAGCGACAGCTTCACCGGCTTCCGCTGCCTGCTTGTTGATCTTGCTCTCCGCCAGCTCGGTGAACTTCTTATCGCCGGTCTTGCTGTCCTCGAGCGACTGGTTCGTTTCGCGCACCGCATCCTGCTTGCCGATAGCCTTGGCATAGCCGTCCAGCGAACCGTAGGAGGCCACACGGAATAGCTGCTGCTGGTTGGCCGCGACGATCAGCGCTGCGTCGCGGATGGGACCGCTGTCGGTGTTCTTGATCATCTCTTCCACTTCGCGAACCATGGCGTTCGCAATGTGGTTGTCTTCGCGGTGTACCTGTTCGCCGAGCTTCTGGAAGGCTTGCTCCACCGTGGTGGCGTAGTCCTTGCTCTTGGTCGCGGTCTTGCTGAACAGGTCCTTCAAGTCGGCGTCAGACGCGGCGTCGGCCATCTTCGGCGCGGCCTCTGCAATCTTCTCCTCGAAGTCGAGGACATAGGTCATGGCGGTGGTCAACAGTTGCTGTACGCTCTGAATTTTCACTGGGATTCTCCTGCGGAATAGTCGTTCTTGAGCGGTAGGATGCTCACGTAAAACAACATTCTATGAACGACGGACGCCTGTTCGCGCCAGACTTCATCCGGCTGTGGAGCTTGCCAGAGTGCATCAACCGGACACACATGACGTGGAAGGATAGAGAGGCCTAGCGTGCTGGCATGCGGCGGACGCGCCGTCGGCGAATGGGATTGCCAAGCGCAGTGATGAGCAGGATGCCAGCCATGATTGCGGCCCCGTCCTGCAGCCGCTGCATGGAGCCGGTGGCCACCATGAGCGTGGTGGAAAGTGCCGCCGGCTGCTGCGCGCGGAGCAGGTACGTGCCCGCCACGGTGAGAATGGCGGCCAGCACCGCGGCGACAACGCGCAACACGGTAATGTTGCTGGTGGAGACGGCAGGTGTGCTCCACGCGTGAGTTGCAGCCAGGGCGATGAAACCGCAGACGACTCCGGTGAGATGGCCCACGATGACGTTGTAGGGACGGGCCGTCGGACTTGACGGCGTTTCGATCATCTCGTAGGCCGTGGGGCCAAGGCGCGCAAAGAAGAGCGGCTTGTGCAGCAAGAGCGCTAGCACGCCTGCCGCACCAATCAGCGCAGCTTCGCACAGCGGTGCCACGATCACTTCACGCCGGTTCATGCGCTGTTCCGTTCTGTCTGGCGGACAGGTTCTGCTCCGCATGCTGCTGGCCCGGCTTTGACTCTTCGCGAATTTCCTTTTCGAGGAAGTAGTTCAGGCCTGTCCGCAAGGCAGCGATGGCAGCGAGCTTTGCGATGTCGCTCCACGTGGGTGTGACGGCGGTGTTCAGCACGTCCGCCGCAAGTTCGAACTCGAGCGCTACGGCCAGCCAGCGGCCCAGCGTCAGGCGGACAGCGACTTTGGCCTCAGCGGGTGCGTCGGTGGTAAATAGGAGTTGTAAGGAGTGCCAAGTGGCACGGCCCGCGGCGATTGCAATGATGAGCGCGGCGGCAAACTCTACGCCGCGCGCGAGGTATTCAATCAAGAGCTTGGTCAGCTCCAGGAGGTGAACGTGCATCGTGGTCCACCCTTCTGTAAAAGAAAGGCCCTCGATGTAGAGCGTGCCGCGCGCTACACCAAGGGCCATTTTGCGGAGACGTACTTAAGCGACGCCGGTCATGCCGCCGGTGATGCCGTAGATTTCACCGGTGGTGTAGCTCGACTCCTGCGAGGCCAGCAGCACGTACGCCGGGGCAAGCTCCACGGGCTGGCCGGGGCGCTTGAACGGGGTGCTTGCGCCCAACTTCTTCAGCTTGTCTTCCGAGCCGTCCGCCTCTTGCAGCGGCGTCCAGATGGGGCCGGGTGCAATGGCGTTGATGCGGATGCCGTGCTCTTCCATCAGCGGGGTCGACAGGCCCTTGGTGAAGTTGGCAATGGCTGCCTTGGTCATGGCGTAGTCGAAGATGGTGGGCGTCGGGTCGTAGCCCTGGATGCTCGTCGTGTTGATGATGGACGCGCCCGGCTTCATGTGCGGAATGGCAGCCTTGGTGATCCAGAACAGGGAGTACACATTGGTCTTCATCAGACTGTCGAAGCGCTCGGTGGTGGTGTCCAGGATGCCCTTGGTCTTGCCCATTTTGCCGGCATTGTTCACCAGGATGTCCAGGCCGCCCAGCTGCTCGATTGCGTCGTTGACCAGCTTCAGGCAAACGCCCTCGTGCGAGATGTCGCCGGGCAGCAGCACGGCCTTCCCACCTGCTTCCTGAATGTACTTCGCGACTTCCTCGGCATCGGCCTGC
>CALMOM010000057.1:21085-53953 GCA_937873305.1 uncultured Terriglobus sp. | reverse complement strand
TGCTCGGCGGGCAGGTAGTTGATGGCGACGTCGGCACCCTCGCGCGCAAAGGCGATGGCGGCAGCGCGGCCAATGCCGCTGTCGGCACCGGTCAGCAGCGCCTTGCGACCCTTCAGGCGACCAGAGCCCTTGTAGCTCTGCTCGCCGCAGTCCGGCTTCTCGCTCATGGCCTGCTGCGTGGCGGGTGCGTCCTGTACTTCAGGGCTCTTCGGCGGCCCGGGGTATTGTGAACGCGGATCCTGCTGGGAAATCAGATCGGTGGTAGGCATGTTGCTCCTCAATCAAACTTGGCGTGGCATGATTGCCTCGCATTCAGTGAGATGCAAAGCAGGAGCGTCCGCGGAGTGCGCCAAGAGCAGCGGTAAGCGGTTGTAACGGAACGAAGTTCGTACTTTTCTTTTACGTTCGTACTGTTGTACGCAGGTGCAGCTCCCGCATCTGCTGGTCCGTTGGCAGGCTGGGGGCGTCGACCATCAGGTCCACGGCCTTGGCGGTTTTGGGGAAGGCAATGACTTCGCGCAGGCTGGTGGCGCCGGCCAGCAGCATGACGATGCGGTCGAGGCCGAGGGCGATGCCGCCGTGCGGTGGTGTGCCGTACTCGAGCGCCTCAAGAAAGAAGCCGAAGCGCTCACGCGCTTCTTCGTCGCTCATGCCGAGCGAACGAAAGATTTCTGCCTGCACGTCCTTCCTGTGGATGCGGATGGAGCCGGAGCCGAGTTCGAGGCCATTAAGCACAACGTCATAGGCCAGCGCGCGGACGGCACCCTTGTCGTTGTAGAGCGCGCCGCTCTGGATGTCTTCCTCGTGCGGCGAGGTGAAGGGGTGGTGCGCCGCGTCCCAGGTCTTGCGCTCCTCGTTGAACTCGTACATGGGAAAGTCGGTGACCCACAGAAACTTGTAGTCGTCCGGGGTGCCTTTTTTCACGAAGAGTCCGTGCTTGTCGGCGTATTTCTTTGCCAGTTCCAGCCGCAGCGCGCCCACGCGCTTGGGAATCCACTGCCGGTCGAAGTTCCACAGTGCGGGTGTGCCCAGCTTGGGCGTGATGACGACGGCGAGGTCGTCCGCCGTAAGGTTGTCGCCGCTGAAGGCGACCTGGATGGCGTTCAGGTGCGCGGCAATCTCCTCGGCCAGCGGGCGGAACTGGTCTGCCGTCCGCAGGCGTGCGAGATCGAGGATGTCGAGGCCGCTTTCGCCGAAGAAGGCGCGGATTTCACCCAGCAGCGCCTTACGCGCGGTACCACTCAGTTCGCCCACCTTGGGGATGACGAAGCCGTAGACCGGCAGCTCCTGCTCGATGCGTAGCGTGGACCGCAGTTCCGGCGTGAGCACGGTGGTGAGGTCGGCCATGTGCGGCAGGCGCATGTCGGGCTTGTCGATGCCATAGCGCGTGATGGCCCCGTCGTAGGTCATGCGGAGAAAGGGCGTGTGAATCTGCTGGCCTGCGGCCTCGAAGGCAGCCTTCAGAAAGCGCTCGGCCACGCCGAAGATGATCTCCTGCGTGGGAAACGTGACTTCGAGGTCGATCTGGGTGAACTCCGGCTGGCGGTCAGCGCGCAGGTCCTCATCGCGAAAGCAGCGGGCGATCTGGAAGTAGCGGTCGAAGCCGCCCACCATCAGAATCTGCTTGAAAATCTGCGGCGACTGCGGCAGCGCGTAGAAGTTGCCCGGGTGTACACGGCTGGGGACGAGGTAGTCGCGCGCGCCCTCGGGCGTCGAGCGCGTCATGAACGGCGTTTCAATCTCGAGAAACCCCTCAGAAGAAAGCTGCGCGCGCACGGCCTGCGCAACCTTATGCCGGGTCAGGAAGTTGGCCTGCATCTCCGGGCGGCGCAGGTCGATGTAGCGGTACTGCAAGCGCAGTTCCTCGTTGCCGATGGCGTCTTCGGCGGGCGAGAACGGCGGCGTCTTGGCGTCGTTCAGCAGCAGCAAATCGCGGCACACGACTTCAATGTCGCCGGTGGGCATGTTGGGATTGCTGAGGCCTTCGCCGCGCCGGCGTACGGTGCCGATGGCGGCGACGACAAACTCGGGCCGTGCGGCCTCGGCCTTGCTGAGCGAATCGCCGGACTCGGACTTGTCGACGACGACCTGAGTGATGCCGGTGCGGTCGCGCACGTCCAGAAAGATGAGGTCGCCGTGGTCGCGGCGGCGGTTGACCCAGCCCATCAGGGTCACGGTTTGTCCTGCGTCGGTACTGCGAAGATCGCCGCACATGTGCGTGCGCTGATGCTGGCCTAAAAAGTCGAGTGTCACGGTAGGTCTATTGTACGGAGAGCGCGGCTTTAACCCGCTTTCATGTCTGCGGGACGAGAGCGGAGCTACTCCACGTCGGAATGCTTGCCCCAGTTGAATCGACGGCCGAGGATGCCCTTTACGAGAAGGTGGTCAGTACCTGCGGTAGGGCCAACACCGACGCCCATGTTGATCTCCCACTTTGGCGATACGTTCAGGTCCGACACCAAGAAGAACTGCTGTTGCTGGTCATGGAGGCTGTCGAAGGCGCCCAGGCGACCATAGTCGGCGTAGTACTCAAAGCCGCCGCTCACTTTGCGGCTGAAGTCGTAGCCGACCTTTGCCCCAGGGGCGAAAGCGACGCCCTGGCTTACGTCGGGTCCGTGCCAGGTGCGCTCCAGTGCTGGGTTCAGGGCGAAGTACCAACGGCCAAGGGTCTTGTCGATGATGGGTCGAATCTCCCATGTCCAGGTGTCCGGGGAGTAGACGGCGCGCTGGTAGCCGATCTCGGTCGACAGACTTAGACCGACGGGGAGGTGCCAACTGTCCGGCGCGCGAACGCGAGGCCGGATGTGATCGCCGACCCACTGGGTTCCGTACCCGGCCTGCTCGCTCGTAAAGACGTAAAAGCCAATCTCGGACCAGCTGTTGATGCCCTGGGTCAACTCCAGGGTTTCGTGTTCCTGGTGATTGGTTGGGCGCACACCACCCACCAGATACCGCTGACCTTCCGGCGTGTAGTTGGAGTGCACCTCGACCATCAGGCTGCCGGGCGCAACCGTGTCAGAGCCGTACACCTGTATCTCGTAATTACCTTGCGCGTGCGCACGCGGCGCGGCCAGCCAGATGCAAAGCAGCACCGGCAGCACAGCGGTCATCCACTTACGCATAACGGAAGACCATCATGAAACCACGATCCATGTGATTTTGTTGGTGGCAATGGAACAGCGTGCGCCCCGGATTGTCAGCAGTGAACTCAATCTCAGCTGTGGTTTTGGTGGGTACCAGGACGACGTCCTTCAGCAGCCCACCCATCTCAGGGCTGCCTGCCACGCGCTTAACCTCAAAGCGGTGTCGGTGCAGGTGCATGGGGTGATCGTCCATACTGTCGTTCTTCAGGATGAGGCGGTAGCGCTGTCCTGCGGTCAGCACGGGTTCCTCCGTCTCCGGGTATGACTTGCCATTGATGCGCCAGAGCTCTTCGTTGCCGTGGCCCTGAAACTTTGAGGTGAAGACCAATTCCATGCGTTGCGGTGCGGGCGCTGCCTGCGCTGGGGCTGAAGCGGCAAACCGGTGGTAGTCCCACTCAAGCTCGTTCGGCTGGTGCCAGACTGGTTCGCCTTTGGCACCGGCATATTCCACGACGCAGCCCATACCCGTCGCCTGGATATGTTTGCGTACCTCGCCGAAGATCCATACACCGGGGGTGTCCATCGTCACGATCGCAGAGACACGCTCCGCCGGTGAGAGGCGAAGCATCTCCACCGTCTGCGGTGTGGGCACCATGTTGCCATCCAGCGCAACCACGTGAAATCGATGCCCGGCGAGCGCAACCCAGTGCACCTCCGTCGGGCTGGAGTTGAGGATGTGCAGCATCACACGCTGGCTCTGCCGGACGCGCACAGGTTCGCCGAAGCCGAGCATCTTGCCGTTGACGGTGGTGATGTCGTAGACCGGATTCATGGAGCCGTCGTCGCTGCTCATGTCCCGTCCTGCCCAGTCGTGAAGAGTGAGAAAGACTTCCTGGTCATAGGACGCAGGATCGTTCGCGGCTTCTACCAGCACAAAGCCATGCTGGCCGCCGTATTGCGCTTTGCGCAGGTCTTTACCCGCGAACGTGTGCGTGTGATACCAACGGAACCCCGCAGGCGATGGTTTCAGGTTGAACCGTGTAGTCGCACCGGGAGCGATGGCCGGCGTTCCTTCTTCCATGGCGCCATCGATCGCAGAAGGGAGGCCTAGCCCGTGCCAGTGGACTACCTCCGGGTCGGGCGAGCGGTTACAGATTTGAACCGAGACCTCGCGCCCTTGCCGCATGCGGAACAGCGGTCCGGGCACCTGGCCGTTGTACGCCACGGTTGCAATCTTGTGCTTGGGAGATGGCTCCAGCAGAAAGGGAGCAATCTCTAGGGAGATGTCGGGCTTGGCTGTGGCATGCAGGTGCCGTGCGGCAGCCGCAGCTACCGTCATCGCCGATGCTTTCCCGAATTCGCGCCTGGTGAGCACTTCAACCATCCCTTGCAGCGTGGCTACGTGACTGCATGGATGAGTCGTAGACGCCGAACAGAAGTACGACCGAACAGGGCGAGAGCAAGGACGGCCGCGAAAAAGAGTAGGCATGTTCTGCAAGCGAAGGTACAGTGGCGTGGGAGAACAGCAGATGGCAGAGCACGCAGGCAAAGGCTTTATCTGGTACGAACTCATGACAACGGACGTGGACGCAGCCAAAGCGTTTTACGGCACCGTGGCGGGATGGCAAACGCACGACAGCGGCATGCCGGGTATGCGGTATGAGCTGTTCGGCATGGACGGCAAGGATGTTGGCGGCATCATGAATATGCCGAACGCGGCGGAACACCAGGCCATGTGGATGGCACACATCTACACGCCGGATGTGGACGCCGCGGCTGCTGCGGTGACGGAGCACGGCGGTTCCATCCTGCGGCCTCCAGCGGACATTCCGAACGTGGGTCGGTTTGCCGTTGTGCGCGACCCGCAAGGTGCTGTGTACCTGCTGTTTCAGCCGGGCGGTGGTGGAATGTGGGAGCCGCTGGGCGCGCAGGCAGTCGGCAACATAGGCTGGCACGAGCTGATGGCCGGCGACTGGGAAAAGGCCTGGGAGTTCTATAGCGGCCTGTACGGCTGGACCAAGCACATGGCCGTGGACATGGGGCCAATGGGCACCTACCAAACCTTTATGGCGACCGACACGCAGGGCGGCGGCATGATGACCATACCACCCACGATGCGGGATGCGGGCGCGCCGCCGCACTGGACGTACTACATCACGGTGGACAGCATTCAGGCTGCCAAGCAGCGCGTGCTGGACAGTGGCGGCAAGATAGCGCATGGTCCTATGCAGGTGCCAGGTGGCGCGTGGATTCTGCAGGGTGTCGATCCGCAGGGTGCGCGCTTCGCATTGACTGCGAAGAACTGAACTCTTCGCCAAGGATGAAGCTGGGTGGCCCCACGTCTCGATTTTGAGACGTGGTATTCAGGCTTCTGATGTAATTAACCCACATCTCTGCGAGATGTGAAGCACCGATGGTTGAAGTCAGGCTCGAAGTGTTGAGGCGAGTGTGTGGAACTCGACTTTGCGTTGTTCACCTGAGGCGAACGCTTTTACGGTCGCCTGCTGCTGCGTAACCTCATCTTCACCCAGGATGACAATGTGCCGGGCCACGCGGTCTGCTGCGTCGAAGCTTTTCTTCAGGCGAAACGTTCCGTCACCCACTTCCACCTGAAGGCCGGCACCGCGCAGGATGCGAGCCAGGGCCAGCGCGGCGGCGTTCTGCGCGGGGCTGAGCGGGGCGATGTAGGCGTCGATTTTTGCAGGTGCCGGCTCGCCCTCGTCTGCGGCTTTCGCTTCGGCAAGCGCCAGCAGCGTGAGGATGAGGCGGTCTTCGCCGATGGCAAAGCCGATGCCTGGCGCACGCGGGCCGCCAAGCATTTCGCTCAGGCCGTCGTAGCGGCCACCGCCCAGCAGCGCATTCTGCGTGCCCAGGCCCAGGTCCACGGTGAACTCAAAGGTGGTGCGGGTGTAGTAGTCCAGCCCACGGACGAGGCGTGGGTTTACCGTATACGGCACCCCGCAGGCGTCCAGCGTGGCCAGCACGTCGGCAAAGTGCTGCTTCGACGCATCGTCAAGGTAGTCGGCGATTCTCGGCAGCGCATCGATGATAGCCTGGTCCGCCTCATCCTTGCTGTCGAGCACGCGCAACGGGTTGGTGTCAGCGCGGCGCTGATTGTCCGGACACATCCTGTCCTTCACCGGAGCAAGCGCCTCGCGCAGCGCGGCCACGTAGCGTGGCCGATCCGTGCTGCTGCCCACGGAGTTCAGCAGCAGCCGCCAGCCCTTGTATTCATTCGCTGCACTCGCGCGCGGTATGCCGAGCTTGTCCAGCAGCGCGGCCAGCATCTCCAGCACCTCCGCATCGCGCAGCGGCGACTCGCTGCCGGACGACGCAGGCCCAATTACCTCCGCGCCAATTTGGAAGAACTGGCGGTAGCGGCCCTTCTGCGGGCGCTCGCGGCGAAACTGCGGACCGATGTAGTACAGCTTTTGTAACTGGCCTGTGTCGTGCAGCTTGTGCTCGATATACGCGCGTACGACGCCTGCCGTGTTCTCAGGCCGCAGCGTCAGGCTCTGCGGCTTTTCGCTGGCAGCGCGGGCGCGATCTTCCCATGTGAACATTTCCTTGCTGACGATGTCGGTCTCTTCGCCCACACCGCGCGCAAACAGCTCTGTTGCCTCCAGCACGGGTGTGCGAATCTCGCCGAAGTTGTAGCGGGCAAATACCTCGCGCGCAGTCCGTTCTACGCGGTTCCACAGCGCGGTCTCAGCGGGCAGCAGATCGCGCGTGCCACGGATTGCCTTGATGATTTGGGCCATCCAGTAAGTTTAGCTGGCTGTGCCGACCACTACTGCATGCCGTACAGCTTTGCCGCGTTGCCGCGCAGCACCATGTCCGCAATCTGCTTGGCGCGCGGCATGTCGATAACGCCATCGCGCACCATGCCGGTCAGCGTGATGCCGACAGCTTCGCGCGCGTTATGGCTGGCAATCCAAAGCAGCTCTTCCCAGCCCATGGCGGGCGTGTAGGGGTAGGCGTCGGTGCCGAACAACACCTTGTCCGGGTAGAGTTCCAGCCACTCGCGCAGCCAGGTGCTCATCAGTTGCGGCGAGAACAGGATGACCTGCTGCGAGATGTCCAGGTAAGCATTGGGCTTCTGCAGCAGTGCACCTTCTTCATGCACGTAAGGCCAGCCGCCATGCAGCATCACGAAGTTCGTCTTGCGTACGCTGCGGTCGTTGAAGACGGGTTCCAGCAGCATGGGATTCACGCCCGCCAGGCCGAAGTAGCTGCCCGCGCCCTCGCCGGTGTGAATGTGCACTGCCATGCCCAGCCGCCCGGCCTCGGCGCACAACGTGCGAAAGAGGAAGTCCTGCAGAAGTTTATAGCTCGCCGCGTCGGGTACGCCGCCATTGGAGAAGGTGCGGTAAACCCGCGCCGCATCGTCCCTGGACGGCGCGGCGAAGTCAAAGCCGCGCAGGTACGCCACCTCAAACTTGATGGCGATGGCACCGCCCTGCCGCTGAGACTGCAGAGTAGGCAGTATGAGACGTGAGAGGTAGTCCTCCAGCGTTGCAGGCAAGCGCTGCAATCCCGCTGCCCTCAGGTAGCGCTGCATGACCCTGCCTTCCAGCGGTAAGAACTGTCCCTTGTCTGGTGTGGCCGCTGCCAGTGCGCTGTTGTCGAGCGGAAACATCAGCGTGTCGTCGTAGGGCACCCATGCGAAGCGGGGCCTACCGATGCCCGGGCCCATGGCAACGCGGTTGGACACCTCCGTTGCAACACCCGTGCGGTCCAGCACCCAGTTGTCGTAGTTCGCGCCTTCGCGTGCTTTGACGGCGGCACGCGCGGCTTGCACGCGCTGCAAGCCCGCCGGGCTCAGCGGTGCTGTTTCGCGCACACCCCACAACGCCAGCCACGCGGCCGCTACCTGTGGGCTATCGTCACGCAGGGCCACCGGGTCCGTCTGCGGCTCCATGCTGTCCACGGGCAAGGCATCGAACTCCCGGTCAGTCGCGTCGTTGGGCGGCGGCAACACGGTGTGCGCGTGGTTGTCGATGGCGCGTACCGATGCGATGTAACGCGCGAGCTCCGGGGCGACGGACGGCGGCAGGGTACCTGCTGACGTTGCCTGTGCATACGAGGCCACCGCAAGCGGTAGCGCCAGTAGCGGCAGTGCCGCGCGCGTAAAACGAAGTGTTCGCATGCGCTTGACGTTAGCACGAGAATGCGGCCTTGCTCGTATGATGACTGCCTCGCTGGAACGATCACGGCAGCAAACGTGAGCGCGTGTGACTACTCCCGGTGCCGACTTGGACAGCCTGCTGCACGAAGTGCACGGCGCCCTCAAAACAGTGCTTGCCATTGCACCAGTTGCGGTGCACCATAGTGCTGTGTTCAGAGTGAGCTGTGCGCCGTTCTGAATCTGCATCCTATCGTGCATCCTGTGGGAGGGAACCATGCTGGAAGACGATCTGAAGTACTACGCGGCGGCCAAGGATGACTACGAGGAGCCGGAAGCCGATGAGGATGATGAGGATGACGAAGACCTGGACGATGACGATGAAGATGAGGAAGACGAGGTAACCACCACGTCGGACGATGACGACATCGACGACGACGACGACAATGATGATGATGCGGATGACGACGACGATGAAGACGATGTCACCACGCTGGACGATGAGGAAGACGACATCGACGACGAGGACGATACCGACGACGACACCGACGCAGAGGGTAAGGACCGCATGTTGCGCGACGAGCACCATGCTGAAACTGCAACCCTGCCCGCGATGCCATCAACCCAGGTAGACCCCTACACGCCGCCGGATGAAGAGCCGACGCTGCCAGAAGAGGACGAAGCCGAGACACCGGTGAGCGAAACGCTCGCCGGTCTCGGCGGTGCCATGCTGGATGAAGAGCAGGATGACGACGATGCTGCGGCGTCCGCCCCAGCGAAGGCTGCTGCGAAGAAAGCCCCGAGCGCTGCTAAGAAAGCCGCGAAGAAGGCAGCAAAAAAGAGTTCCCCTCCGCCTCCGCCGGCAGCCAAGAAAGCAGCGAAAAAGACTCCGCCGCCACCGGCGAAGAAGGCCGTGAAGAAGTCTGCGCCCGCGAAGACGTCAGGAAGATCTCACGCGAGTACCAGCAAAGCTCTCACCACAAAAGTTTCTGCAACCAGCCGGACCTCGACGAAAGGTTCTGCAAAGGGTGCGACGAAGTCTGCCAGCAAACAGCCCTCGACTGCAAAGCAGCCAACGGCGGTGCGTGGCGGCAAGGCCGACAGCAGTAACGCGGCCAATTCAAACCAGCGAGGCAAAACTTTGGCAACCAAGAAAGCAGCAGCACCCGTAAAATCCGCGGTCAAGAAAACCGCAGCTACAAAGGAGAGTGCTACCAAGGCTCCCGCTAAAAAGGCAGCAGCTACTAAGTCGTCACCCGCAAAGAAGACGACGGCTAAGACCGCAACAAAGGCGACTCCGACCAAGGCATCCGCCACGAAGACTGCCGCCAAGACGGCTTCAAAGAAGACAACGGCCAAGGCTCCTGCGAAGACCACCACCAAAGCACCGGCCAAGAAGACCACTGCAAAGAAAGCCACCAAGTAACCGATACGACCTAAGACTCCCCAACTGCAGTTAAGGCAAGCAAAAAGGCCCGGCTCCTCTCATGAGGATCCGGGCCTTTCTGCGTTTGAGTACAGGCTACGCTTTGGCTGCCTTGATTGCGGCAATCACTTCTTCGCTGTGGTTGGTCACCTTCACATCGGGCCAGACTTTCGCTACTTTGCCGTCTGGCGCGATCAGAAAGGTAACGCGCTTGGCAAAGTGGTTTGCCCCCATGTCCATCACCGGCACGCCATACTCGTCCACCACCTTGTGGTCCGGGTCGGCCAGCAGCTTGAAGGTGAGATTCTCCTTGGTGCAGAAGGCCTTGTGACTGTCCGCGGTATCCAGGCTCACGCCCAGGATGGCTGCGTTCAGCTTGTCGAACTGTGCCTGGTCGCGCTGAAAGTTATGCGCCTCCAGGGTGCATCCGCCAGTAAAGTCCTTGGGATAGAAGTACAGTACGACCCACTTACCCTTGTACTCACTCAGGCTAACCTGCTTTTCTTCCTGCGAGGGCAGGGTGAAGTTGGGCGCGGTGGTACCGGGCTCCAGCATGGCAGCCGCCGCTGCCGCATTTGCATAACGCACGGTAAAGCCGCACGCCACTACCGCTGCCAACAACATCGTCCAAAGACCCGCACGCTGCATTCTGTTCTCCTGGTGATTCAAGTACCAGTATGACGCAGCGCCGAACGGAGTGTCTGAGATTTATTCGGCTAGCCGGGCTCACCCACCACAGTGATGCCCCACGCATCTGCCGCGCGTAGCAGCGCCGCTTCATCGAACAGCAGCGTCCGCCCAGCTTCCACCGCAAGGCAAGTGGCACCTGCTGCCTGCATGGCCTGGATGGTTGGCACCCCGACCACCGGCACATCGAAGCGCATATCCTGCTTCGGCTTGGCGACCTTGACCACCGTGAGCGACCGGCCCAGAGCGGAGACATCGCTGCCGAGCGACTGCATGAGCGCACCTGCACGGGCAATCGTCGCGTCCGTGCCCTCCATTGCCTCCACGGCGACACACGCACCGGCGGCAATGACTACGGTTTGGCCCAGATCGAACCCGGCGATGCCGCGCGCCACGCGCAGTCCGTACTCGATGTCGCCGCGCTCCGTCTCGTTCGGCGCGCGCGCGGAAAGGACGCCGGTCCGGGCCAGCATAGGTTCCAGGTAGGCAGTCGAACTGATGAGCTCGATACCCTCGTCACCCAGCACCCTGGCCACCGCGCCTAGCAGCATGTCGGTAGAGCGCGTGCGCAGGTTTAGCAGCAGCTTGGCCAGCCTCCAGTCCGGCCGGATTGAAGAGAAGATCTGCTTGTGCCGCACCTGTCCAGCCATCACCGCACGCGTGACGCCGGCGCGCTGAAAGGTGTCGATCAACCGGGAGAGTTCACCCAGGCTTAACCAGTGCACTTCCATGCCGGGGTCAACCGCGGCACGTAAGTTCATCTCTGGGTCGGTCTCCTCCTGAATGGCGGCTACCACCACGTGCAAGCCGCGTGCACGCGCTGCTTCCAGCAGCAGGAAAGGGAAGCGGCCGTTGCCGGCGATGAGGCCGAGTCGGTCCATGGTGCCATTCTCGCAAAGGATCACGCGCCGAGGATGCGGAGCACCCAACCCGCAAGCCCGGCACCCAATAGAGGGCCCAAGACCGGCACCCACGCGTAGCTCCAGTCGCTGCTGCCCTTGCCTGCGACCGGCAGCAGAAAGTGGGCTAACCGTGGGCCAAGGTCGCGCACGGGGTTGATGGCGTAGCCCGTGGTCGCACCCAGCGACAGGCCCACGCTCCAAATCAATCCGCTGCCCAGCAGCGGGCTCAGGCCTGCGACCGCGCCCGTGGTCAGCACCAGCTTGGAACTCATGCTGCCCGCAACGATGACGAGGAGGAACGTCGCCGTTGCTTCGCAGAACAGAGCCCAGCTATACCTGCGAAAGGTGGGGCTGGTCGCAAAGACCCCCAGCTTCGCTTCCTGGCTTTCGGTCACGGCCCAGTGCGGCAGATAGAAGAGCCACGTGACAGCCGCGCCGCAGAACGCACCTGCGAGCTGCATGGCGGCAAAGGGTAGCAGCTTGCCGAACGTCTGGCCCTTGATGGCAAACGCCAGTGTGAAGGCGGGGCTCAGGTGCGCGTCAACCGAACCGAAGAGTTGCGCCACAAAAATGCCGCACAGCACTGCCAACGCCCAGCCCGCCGCAACCACCATCCACCCGGCACCCTGGGCCTTGCTGCGCTTCAGCGTGACCGCCGCGCACACGCCATTGCCCAGCAGCAGGAGCACAAACGTGCCCATAAACTCGCCCAGCAGCGGGCCGCGTGCCATCACTTGGTTCTCCGTACCGGGCGCGCCTCAGGGTGCCGCCGGGTGGAACCAATCTACTGCGGCAGATACTGCCTTGCCAATGCCGTAAATGAGGCGACCTGCTCTGCCTGCCACGCTTCGTCGTGTCCAAGCTCAGCAGCCAACAGTGCTGCCACGCGCGGCGCGATCTCGACGGCGGCACGTGTGTTCAGCAGCAGCGCCCTCGTGCGGCGTGCGAGCGCATCGTCCAGGGTGCGGGACATCTCCTTGCGTGCGGCCCAGACGATCTCCGCGGCGAGGTAGGGCAGGGCAGGATGCAGAGCTTCGCCCAGCGATGGTGTCTCTGCGATCAGCGCCTGGATGCCTTCTGCATCGGCTCCGTAGACCTCAAGCTCACCGAGGCTTTTCTCTTCTGACCAGCCGTGGACGTGCAGGTTCGCCGTCACGCACGCCGCGTCCGGCAGCTTGCCCAGTGTGGCCGCGTGGTTCACCGTGTCTTCCGCCATGTGACGGTACGTTGTCCACTTGCCGCCGACGATCGTGAGCAAACCGCTGCCGTCGATGTGGATGGTGTGGTCGCGCGAGAGGGCGCTGGTTTTGGAGGCGTCGCTGCCCGCTGCTTTGACCAGCGGGCGAATGCCAACATAAATGCTAAGAATGTCGTCGCGTGTGGGCTTGCGGCTCAGGTATTCGCCTGCCGTGTCCAGCACAAAGGCGATCTCCTCTTCGAGCGGTTTCGGTTCGTAGCTGGGCGCTTCGATGGGCGTGTCCGTAGTGCCCACGACGGTGTGGCCGTGCCACGGAATGGCGAAGAGAACACGGCCGTCGCTGGTGCGCGGCACCATGATGGCGGTCTGCGCGCGAAGGAAGCTCTTCTCCAGCACCAGGTGGATGCCTTGCGAGGGTGAGACCATCGGCTCCGCCTCGGGCTCGGCCATGCGACGCACTTCGTCGGTAAAGATGCCAGTCGCGTTGACCACGCACTTCGCGTTGACCGGGATCGACTCGCCGGTCTCGCCATCCTTGAGCAGCACGCCGTTTACAAAACCGTCCGTGTCGCGCTCCAGCTTCACGGCAGCGCAATAGTTGAGCACGGTCGCTCCGTGGTCGGCGGCCGTCATCACCAGGTGGATCAGTAGGCGAGTGTCGTCGAACTGGCCGTCGTGGTACACCACGCCGCCGCGCAGCCCTTCCTGCGCAATGGTTGGCAGACGCTCCAAGGTCTCCTCGCGCGACAGGATGCGCGACCGGCCAAAGCTGTACTTGACAGCCAGCAGGTCGTAAATCTTCATGCCGATGCCGTAGAACGGTGCCTCCCACCAGGAGTAGTTCGGCACCACAAACGGCAGGTCATGCACCAGGTGCGGCGCGTTCTGCCGCAAAAGGCCTCGCTCCTTCAACGCCTCCATCACCAGCGACACGTTGCCCTGCTCCAGGTAACGCACACCGCCATGCACCAGCTTCGTGCTACGGCTGCTGGTGCCCTTGCCAAAGTCCTCGCGCTCCACCAGCAGAGTCTTGTAGCCGCGGGTGGCGGCGTCTACGGCAACTCCAGCGCCGGTGGCACCGCCGCCAATCACGACAATGTCCCACGGTTCCGCGCCCTGGGCGTGAACGGCTTGTAGCATTGCTTCGCGATTCATCGTGTTCCTTCCAAGTGCGGAGAGTTCCAGTGCTTCGCGCGCGCCACTGCTTCCTGCCAGCGAGCGTAAAGTGCGCTGCGATTGGCTCCTGGCTGGAGGAGTGTGCCGCCGGTCTGTTCGCGCCGAATGTCGCCAATGCCGGACCAGAAGCCAACCGCCAGCCCGGCAAGGTAGGCCGCGCCCATGGCCGTTGTTTCCAGGCAGGCCGGGCGGCGGACGGGAACGCCTAAGAGGTCGGCCTGCAACTGCATCAGCGTATTGTTTGCGCTGGCACCACCATCCACGCGCAATTCGCGCAGCGGGGCCGGTGTGTCGGCGTCCATGGCGCGCATCAGGTCAGTCACCTGCAGGGCGATGCTCTCCAGCGCGGCGCGTGCAATGTGCGCCTTGGTGGTGCCGCGGCCGATGCCGATCATCATGCCCGAGGCGTGCGGGTCCCAATGGGGCGCGCCCAGGCCTGTAAAGGCCGGCACAAACAGCACGCCACCACTGTCCGGCACGCTTTGCGCCAGCGCCTCCACGTCGCTGCTGTGGCCAATGATGCCAAGCCCGTCTCGCAACCATTGCACCACCGCGCCGCCGATAAAGACGGAGCCCTCCAGCGCATACTGCGGTGTACGGTCAAGCGAGCAAGCAAGCGTCGTCAGCAGGCGGTGTTCGCTCTTGCGAAACGTGCCGCCGATGTGTTGCAGCAGAAAGCAGCCGGTGCCGTAGGTGTTCTTGGCATCACCCGGCTCCGTGCACATCTGACCGAACAGCGCGGCCTGCTGGTCGCCCGCGATGCCCGCAATCTCGATGCCCTCAAGCCCAAGCGTCGTGCTCACCGGGCCAAGTGTCTCACTGGACCACACCACCTCTGGCAGCATGGACCGGGGTACGCGTAGCAGACGCAGCATCTCGTCGTCCCAGCAATCGTCCACGATGTTGTAGAGCAGCGTGCGGCTAGCGTTGGTGCGGTCCGTGACATGGCGTTTGCCGCTGGAGAGATTCCAAATAAGCCAGCTATCGACGGTGCCAAAGAGGAGCTCGCCGCGTTCGGCCCTTTCGCGCGCGCCTGAGACGTTGTCCAGAATCCACGTAACCTTGGTGCCGGAAAAGTAGGGATCCAGCCGCAGGCCGGTGCGGCGGCGCACCTCGTCCTCATTGCCAGCAGCAGTCAGCTGCGCACACAGGTCGGCTGTGCGGCGGTCCTGCCAGACGATGGCGTTATAGACCGGCTTGCCCGTCGCGCGCTCCCACATTACGGTGGTTTCGCGCTGGTTGGTAACGCCCAGTGCCGCCACGTCGCGTGGCCGTACCCCTGTGCGGCCCAACACCTCAACGGCGCTTGAGAGCTGACTGGTGAGTATCTCAAACGGATCGTGCTCCACCCAGCCGGGTTTGCCATTCGGAAAGATCTGCGTGAACTCATGCTGCGCCGTGCCCACGATGGCACCGGCACGATTGAACAGGATGGCGCGGGAGCTGGTGGTTCCCTGATCTAGCGCCAGAACGTAGTCCGCCATGATGTCACCTCATTCCCCGCTGCGCAGGCGCACGTCAGGTTCGCTCTGATTCAATCACCCCGTCAAGAAAAGCGCCACTGCATGTGCGCGGCATCCCGCGGCGCAGAATCGCCTGGTTCCCCTTGCGCAACGCCGCGTCCCATACACAGCAGGTGCCATGGCAGATATCCCGGTCCAAATCGTACTGCGCCCATATGCAAGCGCGCTGCCACTTGCGGCGTTCGCCTTTGGTGTCGGCAATGTCATGTCCGGTGCATACCTCTTACACTGGGTTCCGGCCTCGGAAGCATCGCTGCTGGCCATCGTGTTGCTGGCGTTTGTGGCACCGCTGGAACTGGTGCCGGCGATCATGGCGTTCATCACGCGGGATGGCGGCGGGGCCACCAGCTACGCCATCTTCGGGGCGGTCTGGCTGGTGCAGGGTGTGGGACTCTGGGTCAACGCACCGGCGCAGAGCCACACCACGGCACTCTTCCTCCTGTGCCTTGCCGTCTGCCTTGTGCTGCTTACCATCATCACGTTCAAGGGCAAGCCGCTGCTGGGTGCCATTCTGATTTTGGGAGCCATACGGACAGCCGGCGCGGCGTCCATTGCACGCTGGGACTTGCCCCTGGTCGGCAAGCTGACAGGATGGACAGGGCTGCTGCTGGCCGCGTTAGCCTTTTACTCCGCCTTTGCGTTTCTAGAGGAGGATGTCACCGGGAAGCTCTCGCCCCTGACCTTCCGTACCGGCGAGGCCAAAGCCGCCATGGAAGGCTCACTGGATGAGCAGACCAAATTACTGGAAAGCGAAGCAGGCGTGCGCAAACAGCTCTAAAGAGCAATGTGCTTACTTGATGATGCCGCGTTCACTGCGGGCGATGAAGTCTGCAAGATAGCCGACGCGTTCGCCAAAGTCACCTGAGGCAACACGCTCCTGGATGGCGGCTAATGCCTGCGTGGTGTTCAGCTTGCTGGTCTGCAACAAGCGATAGGCTGCGCGCAGCTGCTTCAGTTCGTCCGGCGAAAAGCCGCGACGCTCCAGCCCGACACGATTAAGACCGAAGGCGCGGTTTTCGCGGCGCACGCTGGTCAGGCTGTAGGGCAATACATCCTGCGTAATGGTGGTGCCGCCGCCCACGTAGGCATACGTGCCAATAGTGCAGTGCTGGTGCACCGGGTTCAGCGCGCCCACCACGGCATAATCCTCCACCGTGACGTGTCCGGCCAGCGTGGCCGCATTGGCCAGGATGACGCCGTTGCCGATGTGGCTATCGTGCCCGATGTGCACGTAGGCCATAATCAAGCAGCCACTGCCAATGCGCGTTTCGCCACCGCCGCCCACCGTGCCGCGGCTCACCGTCACGCTCTCGCGGATGGTGTTGCCGCCGCCGATGGTCAGCCGTGTCGCCTCGCCGCCGTACTTTAAATCCTGCGGCGCGCAGCCCAGCGAGGTGAACGGAAAGATCTGGTTGTCATTGCCCAGAGTAAGCTGGCCGTCCAACACCACGTGGCTTACCAGCTCGCAATCTTCGCCCAGGACAACGCGCGGACCCACCGTGCAAAACGGGCCCACCGTGCAACTTTCCGGTATCACGGCACCCGGTGCAACGATGGAGCTGGGGTGTACCGGCATCGCCTAAACCGCGGCCTCTGGCAGGGCATTGCTCTCGGTGAGCGGATTAGGCTGGCAGGCCGCACCAACTGCAGGCTTCGCCTCGATCGGCGAAGCGGCAGAATGCTGAGCGGGCGCAGATGCGCTGCCTGCCGAGGCTGCAGCGACCTCCTGCGAGATCGGCAGTGTCTCTGCGGGCAGAACCGCTGCTGGCGTGGTCGCACCGGGGCGCGGCACGAGCTGACACATGACTGTGGCCTCGCAGGCCACCTTGCCGTCCACCGTGGCAACGCCCTTCATCTTGACCGCACGCGACCGCCACTGCAGCACCTCAACCTCGATGCGCAGCTGGTCACCCGGCGTCACCGGGCGACGGAACTTGGCTTGGTCGATGCCGGTAAACACCATCAGCTTGCTCTCGCGGTCGGGGAACTCACGCAGCAGCAGGGCCCCGCCCGCTTGGGCGATCGCCTCCACCATCAGTACGCCCGGCATCAATGGGTAACCGGGAAAGTGGCCCTGGAAGAACGGCTCGTTGATCGTTACATTCTTCAGGCAGACGATGCGCTGCTTCGGCTGCATCTCCACAACACGATCAATCAGTAGAAAGGGGTAGCGGTGCGGCAGGAGCTGCATAATCTCCTGAATCTCAATCACCTGCGAGGTTGGCTGGCCTTCGTCACTCATGCTCTCCGCAGTATACGAGTGCTGCAGGTTCAGTTCTTGTGCTTGCCTAACGGAGCGCCCGCGTCAAATAGAGCCGGGTCCACCGGCCTCCACTCGAGTGACTCCACAAACCGTTGCGCCACCATGTCGCCGTTGAAGTAGCGCGTGGTCACGTAGGGCGTCGGGATACCACCGATGTCGTGAAAGTCGCTGTACTCCTCAAGGTCTTCGTCGAAGTCCTTGTAGGTATCGTTGCGAAACTTGAAAATGCGGCGCAGCGGCAGGTGTGTGCTGCGCTCCATGTCGACTTCGACGGAGTCATTGTCCTTGTCGATCAGCGTGACGCGTTCTACCTCGCGCCGTGCCACCACGGCGGTGCCGCCGTAGATGAGCAGCAGATCCGGCTGCTTCAGCCACACGTTCGCAATCGCATCCAGCGAGTACTTCGCTCGGCGGAAGTAGTCTGCCTGATCTTTTGCTGGCACCGGCTTGCGGCCCTTGTACGTCACCTCGACGCCCTCGGTCGTTGTCCACTCCTGCACCACGTCGCGCTTCTTGCCGAGCTCGATCCGGTCCTCAAAGCTGCCGTTCGGCAGCACATGATGATACTGCACATACTCGCCGACGCCGGTGGGTGCGTTCTTGTAAAACGATGACGTGCGGCCATGCAGGATGTAGTCTCCACGGTGCAGCCAGCGCTCGCCACCCAGGGCGGTGTACATGCTGTTCAGTGCGGTGCGCGCCTTGGCCTCGTCCACGCCATCACCCGGAGCGGGCTGCGTCACCACGATAGTTTCTTCGTGCTTCGGCGCCGCGGGCGTCGCTTGTGCGTGCGCCGTGGAGACAAGCAGGCCACCGGCCAGCGGCAGCAGTATTGCGTGAAGTGAATTCTTCATCGACCCTCAGAATCCGGTGTCAGCCAACCAGTACCGCGCCGCCATTCACGTTGAAGACCTCGCCCGTGACGAAGCCCGCCCATGGCGTGCACAGAAACAGGATGGGACCTGCAATCTCATCCGGCGTGGCCGCGCGGCCCAGCGGAATGGAGCGGAACACCCTGTTGGACGCGTCTGGGCCGTCAAGAGCACCCGCCGACATCTCCGTTCGCACCCAGCCTGGGGCCACACAGTTCACCAGGATGCCTTCACCCGCAAGCTCCGTGGACAGCCCCTTGGTCATGCTGATGAGCGCGCCTTTGCTGGCGGCGTAGTCCGCGTGGAACGCCTCGCCGCGCTGCCCGGCTGTGGAACTGACCAGCACGATGTGAGAGCGGGCACCGCCCGGCAGCGGCACCTGGTGCTGCATACGGTGTACACCCGCGCGTACCAGGCCAAACACGCTGTTCAGGTTGGTGCCCATGGTGCTGTTCCACTGTTCGTCCGTCATGTTGCGGATGGATTGATCGTGCGCGGGCCACACGCCATGGTTCACAATCAGGCAGTCCAAGCGGCCAAAGGCGCGCACCGCTTCCGCCACCAGCGTGCGTCCGTCAAGCGGAGTGGAGAGCTCTTGCTGAATCGCCAGGCAGTATTCCGGGCCGCCGCACGACTCCTGCAGCGCCATTGCCGGAGTTTGTGCATTGCGGTAGCTGAAGGCCACGCGCGCGCCGGCTTTCCGAAACAGGCGCACGGTTGCGGCACCGATGCCGCGCGAACCGCCCGTAATCAGTGCCACTTTGCCCTCGAGTGAGAGTGCCACGCCTGAACTGCTCAACCTTGGCCCCTGTGCACGGACTGGCTAAACGGCAGACGCGCAAGCGTCCGCGATGCTGACTCCATGCCTCATGCGATGCACAAACCTCCGCCAGTGGCAACCGCCTGCTACGTAGCTGGAGTGGTTCGTTTCGTTTTCGGTGCCGCGGGTACCGCTCGGTTTGCGCTACGTGCTTCGCGCACCGCTGCCCGGTACTCACGATCGGGCAGCAGCATGATACGCTGCGTGCGCGTCGGCAGCTTGGCCTCCACACGCTCGTACGCCTGCAGCAGGTGCGGATGCAGCTCCCGCTCCGCGAACACCCGCCAGTCTGCCACCGCAACCCAGTGCGCGCGGGCCAGGTACGGTGCGGGTCGCACGCCATCCGTCTCCAAGAGTTCGTGGAAGCGTTCGGACGGCACGGCAAAGCTCACCACCTGCGCCTCGCCGGGCTCGGGTTCCACCATGGCAAACATCTTGCCACCCACGGCCTTGTCTCCCACCCAATACACGAAGAGGTCCCACTGCAGCGTTTCTTCCACGCGCGGCAGGCTCAGGAGATACTCGCGGGTGCGCTGCAGGCCCATGCACCTACTGTAGGTGTTTTGCGGGTTGCTGGGCGCGAGCAATGTGTCATACTCGCGGATCAGAAGCACTTTTGCCGAACATGAGGTAGCCATGCGATACGCCATCCTTGCCGCACGCATCCTGTTGGGACTCATCTTCCTCGTGACCGGCGCCAATCACATTGTGCCGTTCCTGCCCATGCAGGCCATGACCGGTGATGCAGGCACCTTCGGTACCATCCTGTTCACGCATGGCTTTTTCCGGGTGGTCGGCCTTGTGGACGTGATCGGAGCCATTTTGCTGCTGGTTGGGCGATTTGTTCCGCTCGGCCTCTTGCTGCTGGGACCGGTCATTGTGAACATTCTTCTGTTCACCGTCATGATCCAGGGCGGCAATCCGGTATTGTCTCTTGTGCTGGTTGCGCTTGAGGCGTTCCTCATCTTCGCCTATCGGGCGTCTTTCGCAGGCATCTTTAGCCCGAGGCCACGGGTGACAGGCAGCCCCAGGCTTTAGGTTGCGCGCGTCGGCCTGTCGGACACGTTACCTTACTTGCGCTGGCCGCTCAGCTTGGAGGCGGCGGCTGCTTTCTGAGCGCCTTTTTTCTGCGCAGCGGACTTGTTCGCCGCGGGCTTGCAGCTACCCTTTTCACCCTGCTTTTTGCCGGGCGTGGGCTCAAAGCCGGGCCAGCAGGCATTGGCGGAACTGTCCTTCTTCGCGCCCTTCTTTGCCGCGGACTTTTTGCCGGGCGTTTTCTTGGTGTCCGCACCGGTGATGTGATTACGACTAGCCGCGGTCTTGGTGTTCGCGGACTTGGTCGCACCCTTTGCCGGCGTCTTCTTGGTCGCAGTCGACTTCTTCGCAGCGGGCGACTTCTTGGTTGTGCTGGAGCTGCTCGTGCTCTTCTTTGCGGGCGTTTTCTTCGCCGCCGTCTTTTTTGCGGCTGCTGTCTTGGTTGCGGACTTCTTTGCGGTGGCCATGCTTACCTAAGAGGCAGAAGCGCGCAGTCGCGTTCGCTACCCACCAAAGAAATGTGACACGGGGTGCGCCGTTTCAGCGCAGCCGCAAACGGATCGCGCCTTTTGCAGTGGATGGTTCCACGATGTGGCTGCCCTGCGTAATAACAATGCTGCCCGCTGCCACCAGCCTGCGCGCAGCGGCACGCGCGGGCTCCATCAACGGCTCCCATGCGGAACGGTCGTCAGAGAGCGTGCCGCCGCCTGCAACTGCGCGCGCTGCCTCGCTGGGGCAGATGGTTTTGCCTGCGCCGCGTGTCTGCAGCAACTGCAGGATGGTGTCTTCCAGCGCCTTGTCGCGCGCGCCCGGCTTGTGTGTCCGGCAGGCGTCGCTGCAGAACTTCACGTTGTCCCAGTCGCGCTCCCACTTCTTGCGCCACTCGATGGTGCGCCCGCAGGTGGCACACGTTTTGGGCGCGTGATCGCCTGCGGGTTGCTGCGGCTTGTGCTTGCGGTCGGGCATGGACTTCTATACTCAGGATAACCATGCCGACCTTTCCGCCGCTCGCCGAACAACTCGATCTCATCACCAAAGGCGCGGCTGAAATCATTCCGCTGGACGACCTTTCGAAACGCATCGAGCAAAGCATTGCCAGCGGCAAACCCATGCGCATCAAGGCAGGTTTCGATCCCACCGCGCCAGACCTGCACCTGGGCCACACCGTGCTGATGCGCAAGCTGCGCCATTTCCAGCAGTTGGGCCACACGGTCATCTTTCTGATTGGCGACAGCACCGCACTCATAGGCGACCCGACCGGCAAGAATCAGACGCGCAAACCGCTCACGCGCGAGCAGATCATGGAGAATGCGCAGACGTACCAGGAGCAGGTCTTCCGCATTCTCGACCGCGACAAGACAGAAGTCCGCTACAACTCCGAGTGGCTGGATCAGTTGGGCTATGCGGGCATGATCGGACTTGCAGCAAAGGTAACGCTGTCACAGATGCTGGACCGCAAGGAGTTTAAGAACCGCTTTACGGCAGAGGAGGACATCTCACTGCATGAGTTGATGTACCCGCTGGCGCAGGGCTACGACTCAGTCATGCTGGAGAGCGATGTGGAACTGGGTGGCACAGACCAGCTCTTTAACCTGCTAATGGGTCGCGAGTTGCAGCGAAAGAATGGCCAACCGCAGCAGATCGTGCTGATGATGCCCATCATTGAGGGGCTCGATGGCGTGCAGAAGATGTCCAAGTCGCTGGGCAATGCCATCGGCGTCAACGAGCCGCCATTCGAAATGTTCGGCAAGCTGATGCAGGTCAGCGACGAGCTGATGTGGCGCTATTGGACACTGTTGACCGACCGCACGCAAGCGGACATCGCCGCCATGCGCGCCGCCGTAGACGCGGGCACGCTGCACCCCATGCAGGCCAAAAAGGACATGGCACGCACCATTACGGCTGGCTTTTCTTCTGAGGAGGCGGCGCAGCGCGCTGAAGAAAACTGGTCCACGCAGTTTCAGCAGGGTGGCATCAGCGAAGACACGGAACACGTGACGGTTCCAGCAGTTGATGTGGATGTGACTTCTCAATCCGTAGCTGCTGCAGATGTCGCAGAGGGAGGAAAGTACCTTTTTTCCTTGGACAAGCTTCTCCTCAAGGCTGGGTTGGTTGCCAGCATGGCTGAAGCACGACGTAAACGTGGAGAAGGCGCTGTGAAGGTAGTAGAAGCTGCTCTTGCGGAGGAGCCGCAGACGCGATTTGACGCTCGCATGTGGATTATTGATCTGCCGATCACACTCAAAGTGAAACTTGGTAAGAAGTTAAAGCTGGTAACAATCGAGACCTACGCCGGATCGGAGTAGAGCACCACGCAGTCACGGCCACCGCGCTTTGCGCAGTACAGCGCGCTATCGGCCTCGTCGATGAGCGTGTCGGACACGCAGTTTGGCCTGCACATGGCCATGCCGATACTCACGGCGACGGGTGCCCTGTCCCAAGCATAAGTCCGCACTGCCTGCAGAATGCGTTCCGCCAGATTTCGCGCGGCGGAAATTCCAGTGTCCGGTAGCAGGATGGCGAACTCCTCGCCGCCAAAGCGCGCGGCAACATCCTCCACACGCTTGCAGTTGTTCAGGATCGTGGCCAACTCGCGCAGCACGGTGTCGCCATACGGGTGGCCAAAGCGGTCGTTGATGCTCTTGAAGTGATCGACATCCAGCAGCAAAAGTGACAGGGGGCGCTTGTTCCGGTAGGAAGCCATCAAGTCTGTCTCAAGCCGTGCATCGAAGGCACGCCGGTTCCAGAGACCGGTGAGTGCATCGGTCAGCGCCAGGGAACTCAGCTTTTCGTTGGCGTCCTGCAGTTCGTCGCGAATCAGACGGAGTTCATGTTCATGCCGCATCTGCTCCGTTAGGTCGATGGCACTGCCTGCCAGCATCGGTTGGCCATCCACGCTGATGCAGCGTGTTTCATGTGTCTGAAAGTGGCTGGTTCTGCCATCCGGCTCAGGCACCGAGGCCATGCTGATATTGGCCTTGCCGGTCTCGAACACAAGGTCCTCTTTCACCTTGAGTTCGTCAGCCAACTCCGTGGGCCACAGGTCGTAGTTGGTTTTGCCAATCCAGGCGGTGCGGTCAATGCCAAAGCGGTCGGCGAGGGCCTGATTGTAAAAACGCAGATGTCCGCCACGGTCCTTGAGATAGATACTGACCGGCACGTGATCGAGAATCAGGTCGATCATTTTCTTTTCCCGGTCGCGTTCTTTTGCCATGCGTTCCATGGCGAGAGCGTGGTTGCGGGTCTGCAGCAGGCGGCTCACCTGGCGGCCAAGCATGGCCATGACTGTCTGCTGCTCCGCCGTGAGCGTGGACGGCTGTGAATCCATGACGCATAGCGCGCCAAAGGCGGTGCCGCCCTCGCTGACCAGCGGCATGCCCGCATAAAACCGGATGCCTGCGTCCAGCCAGATCCTTGCGTGACGCATGTCTGCCTGGTTTTGCAGGTCCTCTACCACCATCAAGCCGGTACCCTGAATGGTGAACTGGCACATGCTGTCTTCCACGGGCACCGTGGTACAGCCGCTCACACCCACACGTGCACGTGTCAACATCGTGACGTCGTCCAGCAGCGTAATCGCGCCCATGGGTTTGCCGCAAATGATGGTGGCAAGCGTCACCAGGTCGTCCATCTCAGCGTCAGGCGCTTCGTCCAGCAGCTGGAGTTCCCGCAGCAGTTCGCTCCTGCGCTGGGCTGCCGCATTGCCGTGCACCGGCAGGGACGGTGTCAGCAGGTCTGGTTCTATGGCAAACGTCATCACAGCCACTTCATCGGCGCAAACCCAGCTGTCCTGAGACACCACAACACCGTTCTCATCCATGCGCAGTGTCGTTACAGGAGTGCGATGGTCGTGCGGAAGCAGCACGAGCCATCCCTCGGTCACGGCACGTGCGTACAGTCGCTTGCGCTCGGCAATCACGCGCAGCGGATCCAGGTCAAACGCCATGACCCAGCCCAGTGGCAGGTGCGCCGTGGTGGGCAGCAGGTCGCTGACAAAGCAGGCATGCTCGCCACCGCGCTCGATATGCACCGTCAGCAGATGTGCGGTGTGGCCAGGAAAGCACTCCACCCGTACCCCCGGGCAAATTTCCGCTTCCATGCCGTCGATCAACCGCATTTGGCCGCTTGCGATCAATGGCTCGTAGTTGGCCGGAACGTAGCTGACGCGGTCGCGCTCCAGCTGCAGGCGTCCATGCTCGACTTCGCCACGGTGTGCGATGTACTGCGCGTTTGGAAAGTAAGGCTGCGCAGCGCCATCGGCAGCCAGGACTGTATTCCAGCCGCAGTGGTCCCAGTGCAGGTGCGTGTTGATCACGATGTCCACCTGCTCCGGCGCGATACCAGCGGTTACCAGTGACGCGGGCAGGCGCTGCTGCGTGCCCATTATCGTCTTGAGCTTGGGCGCGAGCTTGTTGCCAAAGCCGGTTTCGATCAGCACCGTCTTGCCGCCGATGCGCACCAGGACGCAGTTGAGCCCAATGGCGACGCGATTCTGGCCGTCCGCCTGCATCCTCTTCGACCAGAGCGCCTTGGGCACCACGCCAAACATGGCACCACCGTCGAACAGCGCCGTACCGTCGGTGCAAACGGTAATGCTCGCATCGCCCACGGTAGCGCGTGCGCGGATCAGGTCCGAATCGTTCTTGGTGATCCACGTGACCGGCATGGGTCCAGAGTAGCGTGGGTTTGAGGCAGCGCGTGGGTCAGGGTAAGGATCTTTCACCCAGAAAAGAAACCAAGCGGCGGGGAACTACTGTGAGCAGGAACACGTACCTGTGCGCATTGCCTCTGTTGGAACTGGTGCATCTCGGTTCAGGCTGTTTCGCGTAGTTGCATACGACGTTTACCCACGAAGGATGTTCATGGCTTATCTTCTCCGCGTTGCCAGTCCCGTTGCGGCATTTTCCATGGTGTTGGCTCCTGCCCCATCCATTGCGCAGGCAGGGGCGGTCACGGCTGCCTGCGCCAGCGGTGGCCCGCTCACCGGTGTGGTGCACGACACAACCGGGGCCGCCGTGGCCCACGCGACCGTCATGCTGGACACCGGCACAGGTACGCAAACCGGTGAGGATGGCCGATTTCTGCTGCGCTGTGTTCCCGCGGGCGCACACCGTTTGCATGTGGAGGCGGACAGCTTTGCAGCGCAGGAGGTGGAGCTTGCCGCCGGACGCAAAGTAGGTGACGTGCTGCTGACGCTCAAGCCGCAGTCTGTGGAGCAGGCGATGGAGGTCGTGGCCGAGGAGACGCACGGTGTGGACGCGACCGACACCGGTGCCACCCGCACCCTGCAAGGTGACGACCTGAAGGCGCTGGCCGACGATCCGGATGACCTCTTGCGGCAACTGCAGCAGCTGGCTGCTGGCTCGGGTAGCAATCCGTCCGACACGCTCATCACGGTGGACGGCTTTCAGGATTCCGTGAAGTTGCCGCCCAAGTCGTCCATCGCATACATCAAGGTGAACCCCGACATGTTCTCCGCGGAGTACCAGGAGCCGCCGTACGAGGGTGCGCGCATCGAGGTGTACACCAAGCCTGGTCAGCCGCGCGTGCACGGTGCGCTCTACACCACCTACGGCGGACCGGCGCTCAATGCCCGCGACCCGTTTTCCGTGAGCAAGGGCAGCATCGGCAAGCAGCGCTACGGCTTCGACCTGAGCGGTCCACTCGCGAAGCAGGGCAGCGACTTTGCCCTGTCACTGGAGCACCGCAGCATTGACAATGTAGCGGTCGTGGACGCCGTTTCGCTAGACAGCGGCGGCAACGCCACCGCCGTAAATAGCACCGTCAACACGCCACAGCGGCTGTGGGTGGGCAGCGCACGTGCGGCCTGGCAATGGAACCCGAAGAACTCGCTGACTACCACCTACACCGCCAACGTGAATAATCAGCAAAACATTGGCGTGGGCGGCACCGCCCTGCAGGAAAGCGGCTTTGGCGAGCTGGTTGCGGAGCACGTCATCCGCGCGCTCAACGTCTCCACGATTTCAGCCAACCTGATGCATGAGTCGCGGTTCAGTTGGAGCTGGCTGAGCGATGTCATGTCGCCCAACAGCACCGCGGTGCCGGTGCAGGTGGCCGGTGCGTTCACGGGCGGCGGATCCGAACGCGGTGCGGAGGCGGACCGCTCCAGCGGCTTCGAGATCTACGACGATGCCGTTTGGACGCACGGCAATCACACGCTGAAGTTGGGCGTTAACGCACGCACGCGGCTGCAGCATCGCTATCTTCCGCAGGACTTCAACGGCCTGTATACCTTTGGCGGTGGCAGCGCGCCCGTGCTGGATGCGAATGGCAATGCGGTCCCGGGCAGTGGTGCCACCATCACAGGCCTGGAGCAATACCGCCGCGCGCTCCTCAGTCTGCCCGGCGGCGCAGCCACGGCGTTTACCGGCGTCACCGGCACGCCGGAGGTGGACTTTGTGACGGCGCGCGAGTCCTTCTTTGCGCAGGAGTCGTGGAAAGCGAAACCGAACCTGACGATCTCGTACGGCCTGCGTTACTACCTGCAAAATGCGCCGCTGGTGCTCCTGAACTTCGCGCCGCGCCTCGGCCTGGCGTGGTCGCCCGACAAGAAGCAGAACTGGACCGTCAAGCTGCACAGCGGTGTTTTCAATGGCGGCTACGACGGCAACAGCGCCGCGGCGATCTACCGGCTCGACGGCATCCATCGTGTCAGCAACATCGTGTACGCGCCCGTCTTCGGCAACCCGTACCTCAACGCCACACCCATCCGCACCGTGCGGCAGTTTGCGCCGCACTTCAGCGATGCGTACTTTGCAGAGCAGCAGGCTGAACTGGACCACAGCCTGCGCGGCGGCTGGAACCTGGCCAGCACGTTCTACTGGCTGAGTGTGTGGAACGATGGCCGCACCCGCAACATCAACGCACCTATCACGTCTGCCGGAACAGCAAGCCCTACCGGCCCACGTCCAGGCCTGGCCAACACCAACATCCTGGAGGCGCAGCCCAGCGGCAAACTGCATGGAGACATTGAGTTCCTTTCGGTCAGCCAACAGAAACTCAAGCAGTTGTCGATTTTTGTGGGCTATGTGCACCTGAACCTGCGCGGCACAACGGACAACAGCCTGACGTTCACACCGCAGAACAGTTACAGCGACGCGGGCGAGGTGGCGCACCGCACCGGCCAGCCCTCGCACCAGATGTTTGGTAATGCCACCCTGCACCTGCCCCGCAAGGTCGACCTGTCGAGCGAGTACCGGCTGCACAGCGGCAACCCGTACAACATTACGACCGGCTTCGACAACAATGGTGACGGCAACTTTGACGATCGCCCGGCCTACGCGCTTGCGGGTGACCCTACCGCCATCGCCACCCGCTACGGCATGCTGACACCCACCGGTGCGGGCACGGTCTTTCCCCGCAACGCGGGTCGCCTACCCTGGAATGTGTACCTGGACACCAACCTGAGCCGCACCTTTACCCTGACGCCGCACGCCGCCAAGGACCGCGTGCAAACCCTCGCGGTCAATGTTCGATCGGCTAACGTGCTCAACCATAACAACGTGCAACAAGTTGGCAATGTGCTGGGATCGCCGCTGTTCAATCAGGCCTACCAGGGTGACTTTGGGCGGCGCGTCGAAATCGGCGCGCGCTACAGTTTTTAGTCCGCTTGCGAGTCGGTCGGCTTGCGCCCTAGAATCGCTTCGCGGCGAGCCTGCCGCCTGGGGACGAACGTACATGAGCTTTACACGACGTGATTTTGGAAAGCTGGCTGCCGCTGGAGTCTCCACCGCAGCACTCCGCCCGGCCAACTTGTTCGCGCAGGGCAAGCCGAACTCGCACGTGGGCGGCGTGGACATCGGCGTCATCAGCTACAGCTACCGGCAGATGAAGCCGTTCGACGCAGATGCCGTGTTGAAGTACGCGCTCACCAACGGCATCGACGGCGTGGAGTTGGAGAACGTGCAGGAGCTGTGGGCCGGAGCACCCGCACCGCCGCCGCGCCCAGAGCCGGTGCGCGTATCGCCCGGCCAGCAGGTGGGTGAGCGCCGTCCGCAGATGACGGACGAGCAGAAAGCCGCCCAGGACACCTACCAAGACCGGCTGAACGCTTGGCGCGTGCAGGTGCCCATGGCGAAGTACGAGGCCCTGCGCAAGATGTACAACGACGCGGGCGTGCGTATTTACGCGTTCAAGATCACGTTGAACATGAAGATGGAAGACGCCGTGTTCGACTATGCCTTCAAAGCGGCCAAGGCGTGCGGTGCTAACCAGATGACCATGGAGATGCCGGACGGCAATCCGGAACTGACGGAGCGCATCGGCAAGTTTGCCAGCAAATACAAGCTGATGGTGGGCTACCACGCTCACCTGCAGGCCAAGCCCGACACCTGGGACCAGGCCATGTCGCAGTCGCCCTATAACGGCATCAACCTCGACATCGGCCACTACACCGCCGCCGGCAACCACGATGCCGTGGACTTCGTACGCAGGCACCACGACCGCATCACCAGCATGCACGTGAAGGATCGTAAGTTCCCGGAGGCGGGCGGCCAAAATACGCCGCTGGGCGAGGGCGACACACCGATCAAGGCGATCCTGCAGCTTATGAAGGCCGAGAAATACACGTTCCCGGCCACCATCGAAATGGAGTACACGGTGCCGCCCGATTCCGACGCTGTGAAGGAAGTGGGTCGGTGCCTGGCGTACTGCAAGCAGTGCGTGGCCTAGCAAAACACACGCTGCTTCAGCCGCCGGCACAGCAGGCTTGCATACAAAGAAGCGACTCTAGCCACCGAGATTCGACATCTCGGTGGCTAGAGCCGCATGTGTTGGTATGGCGATCTATCCTGGGTCTGATCGAATGAAGCTGGCTGGCGCTCAGCTCATCCGCTTAGCCGTTGGCGCACCATTTAGAACGTCGATGGCGTGGAGGCGCTCCGTCTTCAGCTCCGCTGCAGGGTCTGCCAGGTAGAGCCACTCAAAGCCGATCACGCGGCTGTAGTTGAGTTCCGCCAGCTTGCGGTAGATGTTGTCGTAATTGATCTCGCCCGTGCCGGGCTTGTGGCGTCCGGGTACGTCGGCAATGTGCACCAGGCCGACCTGGTCGATATTCTTTTCCAGCTTTTCAAGCAGGTTTCCGCTGCCGCGTTGTTCATGGTAGAAGTCGTACAACACCTTGATCTTGGGGCTGCCCACCTCGCGCGTAATGGCGAACCCTTCGGCCACGCTGGGCACGGCTTCCTGCTTGTACTCCAAGAGGTCAATGGGCTCCAGCACCACTTCGATATCGTCCTTCGCCAACAGATCCGCGGTGTACTTCAGCGTGTCCACAATGGCGGCATGCTGCGCTTCCGGCGTTTGCCCCGGCACACGCGTGTACGCCGTGTAAATGAATTGCGGACAGTTCAGGCGTTTGGCTCCGGGCAGCGCCTTCATAATGTCGTCGTGCAGCGCGCCGCGCTTGCTGTGGTCTGCCAGGGCGTTGCGGCCCGGCACGGCGCTGTCCACCTTGAGGCCCAGCTGCTTGAGCTTGGCCAGGTTGCTGGTCCAGTCGGCCTCGGTCCACTGCTCGTATTCGTTGCCCACCTCCACGCTGTCCATGCCCGCGTCCGCTGCCACCTGCAGCTTTTGTTGAAAGGTCAGGGTCTTGGGCAGCGTCCACAGCATCAGGCTAAAGGTATGGCCACCGTTGTCAGGCGGGGGCGGAGCCGCGGCTCGTGCGGCAGGGCTGCTGGCCAGCGGCAAAAGGGAAGCGGCAACGGACAGCTTGCTGAAATCGCGACGGTTCATGGCTCCTCGGGTGCAGTGCTCAAGTGGTCTGTAGTGCCTGCGGTGTCAATACTACACACGCGACTTTGGCAGCGTCTTCCTGCGCACGGTTCCGCATGCCATCTTCCAGCTGCGCCGCTCATCCTGGTAACTTTCCTAGCTGTTTCATCCCAAGCCTTTGCGCTTTACTAGCGCTGCGAGGGAGACATGAGAGAACCATCCGCAACGCACAGGAACGGACGATCGCAAACTCTGCAGCAGCTCTGCAAAACAACGCAAAGCGCTCCCTACTCTCTGCGCGACGGGTATGTTACCGGGGTGGATGGGGGTGTGCTGCCGCCCGGAGTCAACGTTTGGATCCCGCATCTGCCCACCGCAGTCAGACGTGTTCGTGTCGTGCCCGGCTTTGTGGAAGGCATGGGTGAAATTTCCATCGCGGGCAACCTGTTACGCAGGGTGGATTGCTAACGCGGCGAGATCACCGCTCGCCAGGCAACATCGACCGAAAGGAGACGCAAATGCGACCCAATGGATTCAATTCCCTACACCGCAACCAATCCCATCCACTTCACCACCGAATGTACACCCCTGGGTGAGCACCTGCCGCGTTCCGGCGATCTCATGCCCGGCCGCGTGGTCTGGCTTGCGCACGAGGTAGGCACCGCGTCCGGCGGACACTGCCGAGCCTATGTTGAAGATGTCGGCTTTATCCAAACTGAAGTCAGTGTGCTCGCCCCCGTTTTGGGCAGGAGCCACTAAAACGGGCCTGGATACGTCCTTGCGGATGTTAGGGTCGCCAGCGCCTCCAGCGTGGCGGCCCAGTTCTTCTGCCTCGACTTCGCGCAGGATAGAAACTCCCATGGTCAATGGTGCCGCCGAGTGCCGCGTTTTTCCGACCCAGATCTAACCTTCATCAAGTGCATTTGAATGGCCCCGAACCTGCAGACCTCCCGCCAGACCCGGTGGGCGGAGGATGGTGCCACGCACCGGTGCACCAGATTCTGAACTAGCTTAAGTGGCGAACTCAATCGAAAGGCTGAAGACAAGCTTTTTGCAGAGCCGTAGCATGCGGATGTTTCCTTCGCCTACGGAGTGTCTGCTTTGACCTGCTCTCGATCCCGCACGTTTCCCCATGGTTCGTTTCTATGGACGCTTGTCTGCACGGCTGGAGTGATTAGCAGTTCGCCGCTGGTACTCGCGCAAAGCGCAACCGCCGCACTGCGCGGCAGGGTGGCAGACCGAACGGGTGCGGTGGTTCCCGGTGCTGAGGTGGAACTGACCTCGTCTGACACGGCGCAGCGACGCGTGCAGCCGTCCGACGGGCATGGCGAGTTCTCTTTTTCTGAGCTGCCCGTGGGTGACTACCGCGTAGAGGTGCGTGTGCCCGGCTTCGCTACCTGGAAGACCAATAATGTTCATCTGGACGTGGGCAATCAGTCGCAGCTTGCTGTGGAGCTGGTGCCTGCATCCACGCAGCAGACCGTGGAGGTAAGCAGCGCGGCTGCGCGCCTGCAGACCAACGAGATGGCGCAAGGTGCCGTCGTCACCAGCCGTGAAATTGCGGAGTTGCCGCTAAACGGGCGCAACTTCAGCCAGCTCGGCATTCTGCAGCCCGGTGTGCGGCCCGCCGCTGCGGGCATCACGGTGCAGGGCAGCTTTCGGCGGGCGGGACAGAGCTATGAGGTAAATGGGCAGCGGCGGGAGTCGAATACGTTTTTGGTGGACGGCATGCGCGACGTGAACCGCATGGACGGCGGGTACGCGTTCCCGCCACCGGCGGATGCCATGGCGGAGTTCCGCATCCTCACCTCCACCGCTCCCGCGGAGTTCGGCGGCACCAGCGGCGGCATCACCACCATCGTCACGCGCTCGGGCACGAACCAGTTCCATGGCACGCTGTATGACTTTCTGCGCAATGACCGGCTAAACGCCAATAACTACTTTGCCCCTCGCAAGGAACGGCTGAAGCAGAACCAGTATGGTGCTACGGTGGGTGGCCCGCTGCTGCGCGACCATGCCTACATTTTCGCGTACTACGAGGGTATCCGCACGGTTCAGGACATCACGCATGGCGTGGTGGTGCCCACACTGGCCGAGCGTGCCGGTGACTTTTCAGCCGATGCGCCCATCCTGCTGAACAGCACACACACGCCGTTTACCAGCAAACTCGCCGGACAGATCAATCCGATCACGGCGCGTTACCTCGCGTTCTTGCCGGTGCCAAACACGGTGCAGGACCCGCACCTGGCGCAGACCACGAATAAGAGCACCTACAACAGCGACCAGGGCGGCGTAAAGGCGGACTGGCTGATTGGCCCTGCCGACGTGCTTAGCGCACGCTACAGCTATTCCACGCTGGAGTTGCTGAATCCGTATTCCGAGCTTGGGGCGGATGTTCCGGGTTTTCCCGTGGGTTACTTTACGAATACGCACCTGGCCGGGCTCACAGAAACCCACACGTTCTCACCACGCACCGTGTTCACGGGCAACATCAGCTTTCTGCAGAATCACATCGTCTTGGATAAGCGCTTCTCCGGCTTTTCGCCGCAGGCATTCGGCTTTATATATGCCTCCACGCGGGCCGAGGGTACGGGCGCGCCGCTCATTATGACGCAGGGCTACTCCAACGTGGGCGACCCGATCATCAACCCGCGCGACACCGTGCAGAACGATTACGCCGTGAGCGCCAACCTGGCCCACACACAGGGCAAGCACGTGACCAACGTGGGCGGGCAGTTTCGGCAGATTCAGCTGAATGGCTATCAGGCAAACTTCGCCTCGGGCACGTTCAGCTTTACCGTGCAGGGCATGACCAACAACTCGCTGGCCAACTTCCTGCTGGGCAAGCCGGACATCTTTACGCAGGCGGGCGGCGACTTTACGCGGGACCTGCGCGGATGGGAACTGGGCGTCTACGCGCAGGATGAGTACCGCGTCAGCCCACGGCTCACGCTCAACTACGGCGTGCGCTACGAGATCACGACACCGTTCCGCGACATCCACAACCGCCTGATGGCGTAGACGCC
>CALMOM010000057.1:0-21075 GCA_937873305.1 uncultured Terriglobus sp. | reverse complement strand
ACCGTGCACCCCAATGCGCCAACGGGCCTGCTATTTCCAGGCGATCCGGGCATACCTGACACCATCGCGCCCATCTTCAAGAGTGATGTCGCGCCTCGCGTCGGCTTTGCTTGGGACACGCGCGGCACCAGTGAGACAGTGGTGCGCGCGGCATACGGTATCTTTTACGACGGCGTGATGAACGGGGTGGGCATGCCCATGCGCGCGGCCAGTTCGGCCTTGCCCAACACGGTCATCCGAACCTTGACTGGGAACATCAACTACAGCAATCCCACAACCGGCATCCTTAGCCCGTTTTCGCCGGGCCAGTTCGCCCTGCCTGCGTCTACTTTCACCCTTGATCGCGGCTTGCTGCCGCCGTACTCGCAGGGGTGGAATCTGTCGGTGGACCAGTCTCTGGGGACACAGGTGCTCTCCCTTGCGTACGTTGGGGCCAAGGCGACTCGGCTGCCCCGGATGGTGGAGGCCAACCCCGCCATTTACCAGCCGGGGTCTACGCTGGCAAACTCGGGCAGGCGCAGGCTGTACTCCGGCTGCACGCTCACCAGCGGTGTGTGCCAGCTGGGCACAGCAGGTCTTGTCGAGGGGAATGCCAATTCCAGCTTCCACTCCGCGCAGGTGTCGCTCACGCGGCGCGGCACACCGGACCTGAACTACACGCTGGGCTATACGTTTTCGAAGGACCTGGACTATGCCTCCAGCCTGCACATGTCCGGCCCGGCGCCATGGCTCGTCCTGGGCGAACTGGATGTCCCGCAAAACAATCAGAACTTGAAAGCGGAGTACGGCCGGTCGTTGTTCGACTCCAGGCATCGCTTCGCGGGCACCCTGACGTACAACCTGCCGTGGGCGCGTTCGCTCCACGGGGTTTCGCGAACGGTGCTGGACGGCTGGCAGGCCGCGGGGCTGCTCTCGCTAAACTCAAGCACGCCATTTACCGTGTACGATTCGGCCAATGTGTCGCTGCAGGCACCGCACCCGGGTGTCTCCGGCATGTTCGGCGACCGGCCGGACGTCACCGGCGACCCGAACCGGGGCGCGCCCCACACCGTGCAGCAGTGGATCGCCCGCTCCGCCTTCCAGCGGCTCGACCCCATCGCAAACGCGGGCCAGTTCGGCAACGAGCGACGCAACAGTGTGGACGGACCGGCCTACGGCAGCCTGGACACCTCGCTGAGCAAAAGCTTTCCCTTCTCGGAAGGCACCCGGCTCATCTTCCGGGCCGACGCCTTCAACGTGACGAACCACGTAAACCTGATTACGCCTGTGGACGACATCAACTCCCCGGTTTTCGGCCAGGTAATCGAAGCCCAAGCACCACGCATCCTGCAGTTCGCGCTCAAGCTGCAGCGGTAGTCTAGGAAGTTACTCCGGCACACCCTCGCGCTGGATGCCGGACGACGTCATGAAGACAAAGTCGCAGTCCTTGCTGGTGCTGCCGCAGTACACGACCGCATCGCGCAGGAGCCTGGCCTGTGAGCCGGGCGGCACGGCACCCTTGAGCGTCAACTGCTGGATGCTCGTTAGCAGTGGCTTGAGCGAGGCGTCGCCCGTAATGAGGCTGCTGGCGCTGACACCCGTGCCAGCCACCTGCGCACGCACCGTGCCGCCGCCCTGCGCCCCAGCGGGCTTCTTCACGTGGAAGGTGCGCATGTCCTGCAGGGACAAAGGTTCCGCGCTGGCCTTGATTCCGGCCTTGTCCAGGCGGCCGATGGCGTTCTCCGCCTGCGCGTAGTCGTCCTTGCTATTGGCCGCGCGGTCGGTCTGTGTGGCCAGCGTGTACATGTGCAGCGCTTCGCCCTTGCGGCCCAGCGCCTCGTAGGTCTGGCCCAGGTGGTTGCCCACGGCCACGTCCTGCCGGTTAAACCATGCGGCGTAAAAGTACGGCTCCGCCTCGGCGGCCTTGCCTTGCAGCAGCAGGATGTAGCCCAGTGTGTCCCACGACGCGGCCAGGTTTGCCGAGTCGGCAAACGCCTTGCTGTTTGCCTCATCCACCCCGTAGGCAGCGGTGCGCTCTTCCAGCAGCTTGATGGAGCGCCTTGAGTTCTCCTCCGCGAATGGCAGGTCCTGCTTCATCTGCGCCAGAATGTAGACCTCATTGTTGATCAGGTATGGGTCGTCGCTGCCGTCCATTGCCTTTTTGGCGGCAGCCGCAGCCTCGCCATCGCGGTGCAGCTGGCGCAGTGCCTCCGCGATCTGCGCCTCTACCTGCCGATTGTCGGGAAAGTCGGTGAGCCCCGCCTGCGCCGTGGCCAGCGCACCTGCGTAATCGCCCGTTGAGGTCTGCACATTCACTAACGCCGTTTCTACGGAGATGTCCTTGCGGCTGCTGTAGCTTTTCAGCAAGCTCACAGCGTTACCCGGCTGCTTCTTTTCCACGTATACGGCACACAGCAGCGTCACAATGCCGCTGTTCGCGTCCGGGTGGTCGCGCAGTTCCGACTTTAGGTCTGCCTCGGCTTCATCGAGCTTGCGGTCATGCATGGCCATGTAGCCCATCATGCCCATCAGATAGGGCGTCTTTGGGTCCAGGTCGAACGCTTGCTTCAAGTTCTTGCGGGCGGTGTCCCAATCGCCCCGCTGCTCAGCTGCCGTCGTCTCGCGCAGGAACTGCACCGCGGACTCATTCAGCGCGTGCGGTGCGTCAGCCTTCACCGTTATGTCGGCCTTCGTGGCCAGGCCCTTGTCAGAGCGTGCGGATGCTGGGATGAGGATGACGAAGGATTCGCCGTCGTCCCATCCAAGCTCCTTCAGTGCCGCCAGGTATTCCTTCCACTGTGCTTTGGGCAGCTTGTCTTTCAGGATGACCGCCGTACGGTCTGCATAGAGCTTGCCGTTGGTAAGCCGGTAGGTCTTGTCGAAGGTCATGTAGTCGCGCTTGAGGTGTACCGCCTCTGGCAGCTCCACGCGGTCGCCCTCTGGCAGCGCGATTTCGGTATGGGCTATCAACGTACGTGGCGCGCCCAGCTGGATGTCGTGCTCGGGTGCCTTGTCCTTGTCAATGGTCGCCAGTTCGAGCATGGGGAAGAGCGGAAGAATGCGGTTGTTTTTCCAGTCGCTGTACTCCTCGCGCGTGTAGTCATAGTTCAGCCGAACCGGTCCAGTGGGGTCAGGTTGGCGGAAGTCGGTATTGCTGACCGTGCCGGAAAAGCCCAGCACGCCGGACACATATTGCATGGAGCTGTCCCACTGCGCGGGAGAGACGCGCTGCAGCAGAACGCGGTAGTCCAGCTCGTTATCTGACCGCACAGTCATGTCCATGTGGCTCTTCAAGGTGCCCTTGCTATCCAGCGTGGCCACCGCGTCGAAGGTTTCCTTGTAGGGGTAGGGCGGTGCGTCCGGCGTCTTTTGCAGCGAGGCCGAACCGCTGGCCGGGATGACCAACGCCTCCTGATCGCGCAAGATGGGGGTGAGCACGCGGTACGGTGCCACTTCCGGAGTGCTATCCAGCCAGATGCGGCCACCCGGCAGATCGACCGTGGTGATGACATGGTTGAACACGGCGGGCGTCGGCACGGCCGGCACTGGCGCGATGCCCGCGCCAATGAGCGCGGACGCAGTGGTGAAGCCTTTCGCGCGCAGGAGTGACTCCAGCAGCGTGTCCTTGTCCTTGCAATCGCCGTACTGATTGGCTAGTACGTCGGGTGCGGCATGCGGCTGATAGCGACCCACGCCTAGGCTGATGCCCACATAGCGCGTCTTGGTGGAGACGTAGTTGTAAAGCGCTTCCACCTGTGCCTGTGGCGTCTTTGCATCTTTGGTCAGATCGTCGGCCTTGGCCTTGATGGCCGCCGTGGGTTCCAGGCGCGGCGCGGCCAGGCCACGGTACCAGTCACCCACCTCGGCCCAGTTGTGAAAAGTGGTCCACGCCACGGAGGGCAGTTTGCGGTCGTCGTCGTCCTCGTCCGGGTCCTTGAGATCGGCTGCCTTCACTTGGCCGTTCTCGTCGCGGCTGGAGGGCTTGGTCTGGGATGAAGTCCACCGCCATACCTTGTTGCCGTCGCGAAGGGTTGGCTGTGCCGGGTGATTGGGGCTCCATACCTGCACATAAGTAGCAGATGGGACAGAAAGGGTAATCGTCTGGTTCAGCACCACGCCTGCATTGACGGCAAAGTGCTCCGCACCCCAGAACTGGTTCGGTGCCTCGGCCTTTGTGCGGGTGGTGTGGGTCTGGTATTCCAGCCGGTCCCCCATTGACAGTGAACGCACGGGCAGGTGCATTTCTTTAATGTCGCTGTAGACGGGAGCGTCGCGCGTGACCTCGGCGGGCATTTCCATGCTGCCGTCGGCGGGTGTCTCCACAGTTGTGCCGTCGGCCTTGTGGACACGGACAAAATCGAATCTGCCCTGCTCGTTGGCAGAAGCATAGGCAAAGCTCAGCACGCTGAATTGCCGGGCCGTGCCCTCGGACTGTACGCGCAAGATGACATGACTCGTCGTCTCGCCGGTGCCGTCAGCGTGCATGGTCACGTTGGTGTCCAGCCGCTCAAAGACCAGCGGTTCATCGCGGTACGGATCCGCTGGCTTGGTGGCAGGCTGAGCGTGGACCAAAGCAGGCAGCAGAGCGAAAGGGGTCAGAAAACAGCAAAATGAAGAATGCATGGATGGAGCCGGTATAGCAGATTTCCAGGTAGCAGCCAATTGCAGGACCGCCTGGGTTTGATCCTGCAAAATGCCTTTGGGCGAGTTCCACCCGGACTAGCCGACAGACACGTTGGAGGCGCCGTGCACGGGTGTTTCTCTGAACGGGCAGGTGGTCCGCGGGTCGCGGCCATCGGGCTGCCTGATGCAAGTCTCTTGCCGGGTCGCTCCCTGGTGGTGTGAGGTGCTGAGTGCATTAGCAATGGTGCAATATGTCGAAAATTCGTATCGTTCAGAGACAAAATACTGCGACAAGGCCCATTTGCGTGCGCGGAACGCGCGTTTTACGTGCAGAAATGTACCTTACAGGCAGAGAAACACCCGCTTTTGTCCTAATAGGATCGAGCTTTTGCGCGCTGTTTACGCGGAAACGCGCATAAATGCTCGTTTTGTGCGTCATGCGTCGTGCGCTACACTTGAGATGGCCAGCGGGCCGGGGAGCGGGGTGTTTTTCGATTGGCAGAAGTACGTCTGCAGGAGGGTGAGCCCCTTGAGAATGCGCTTCGCCGCTTCAAGCGCAAGGTGCAGCAGGAAGACATTATCAAGGAGGTCAAGCGCCACTCCTTTTATCTGAAACCCGGCGAGAAGAAGCGTGTGAAGGAAGCCCTGGCACGCAAGCGCAACCGCAAGAAGGTTCGCAAGGAACAGGATTAAGCCTCGAGTTGAGGGCAGGAGAAAAGCCGCGAGTGTTCGCGGCTTTTCTGTGTTTCAAGGTTCGTGGGGCGGCGCTCAGGCACGTCTACCGGCGACGCTTTGCCTTGGCGGGGGCCTTGCCACGAGTCGGTATTGCGGCCCGCTTGGTCGCATTGCTGCTAGCGCGGCCGCTACGGGCGGTGGAGCGCGTGGCGGATGCGCGGCCTTTGCCAGGTCTGCCGGAAGACGCCGCAGCCACCCGGCTTGCGCGCCTGCGGCTGCGGCCCGCAGGTGCCAGGCGCACCGGCTCGGACACGTAAATACGGTGGCCAAGGGGCAGGGTGGCCGAGCGCAGGTGGTTCCAATCCCTCAGCTCCTCGGTTGACACGTTGAAGCGGTCAGCCACGGTCACCAGGGAGTCGCCACGGCGGGGAACATAGACCAGCGAACGAGTGCCGCTGCTGCTGCCTACCACCGGAATCACGAGTTCGTCTCCCTCTTCCACGGCAGAGTTCTGGGGCAGGTCGTTGGCGGCTAGGATGTCGGCTTCGCCCACGTGGAACTGCTGTGCCACCTGCGAGAGCGATTCGTTGGACAGCACCTCATGAAAGCGCCATAAGGCCCGATTTTCCTCGGGAATCGCGGTCATGCGGTCGTTGAACTGCTTGGCCGTACCTTCCGGGATGTGCAGGTCATACGAAAGGTCTCGCGGCGTGCTCAGCCGCAGCAGCGCGGGGTTCATGGCCACCAGGTTGGCCGTCGTGGTACCGGTCACATCGGCAATCAGGGGTAGGCTGGCCGCATAGTTCACCGGTACCGTGTCGTACTGGATGGGCGCGTCCGACGTGTACCGATTCAGGCCATACTTCTCGGGGTTTTTGGCCATGATGATGGCGGCCAGAATCTGCGGGACGTAGTTCTTGGTCTCGCGCGGCATGGCGTTTCGGCGGTACAGCTCCCAGTAGTCCGCATAGCCGGTGCGCATAACGGCCTTCTGAATGTTGCCCGGGCCCCAATCGTACCCGGCCATGGCTAGGTACCAGTCGCCAAACTGGTTGTAGAGGCTCTTGATGTACCGGGCATAGGCGCGCGTGCTCTTTTCCGGGTCGAAGCGCTCGTCAAAGTAGCCGTTGCGTGCCAGGCCGTACGCACCCTGGAAGGGCATGAACTGCCACATGCCGCCGGCACCGCTGCCCGAGTTGATAACCTGCAGCTGGAAGCCGGACTCGGCCACGGCGAGATAGATCAGGTCCTGCGGTACGCCCTCTTCTTTCAATACGCGCTGGATCAGCGGCTGGTACCTGCTGGCACGGCGCAGGCTGGCCACCATGTGCGCGCGAAAGCTATTGCTGTTGGCAAAGGCGTTGATGTAGCCCGCGACTTCATCGTTGATCAGCAGCGGCAGGTCTGACGTGGTGTTCAGCGTGCTTTTCAGGCTTGCGGTCAGTTCTGGGCTGGTCTTGAACGTCAACTCGTTGGCAATGTCGAGCGGCGCCTCTTCCTGCTTGGGGCTAAAGCCGTTGCCCTGTTTCAGGGCGGCCAGTTCCAGGGCGTTGACCGCGTCCACGGTGCGCTCAAACTCGTCGTTCAGGGCGGCATCGGCCTTGATGTCGATGCCGCTGGACAGCATTTGATCGACGGCATTGTCAAAATCGAGCCGGGCTGCGTCCAGCCGGTTGTTGCGATAGTTCTCGACACCGCTGCGGTAGGTCCGGTCCACCCGCTGAATAAGGGCCGCCACGCGAGGATCGCCCGCCTGCTGTGCGGTAGCGGCGGTGTCGCCACCCACGGTTTTGGGCAGGTTAGGTGCGGCGGCATTGGGCGGGGGTGTTGCTGCCTTGGTCACCACCTGTTGATCGGGGCAGCCCGCCAGAAAGACAAAGGTCGCTGCTGCCGCAAACAGCAGGATCGAGCGGTGGTCAAAGCTGGCTTGCAGGCCACGATTCATCACCTATACATTGTATCGACCCGTGCGCAGGGACTGTAGGACCGCAGACCGGAACGGGCAGAGCCAGAGGTGGTTCTGCAGGCACATGATGCATCCGAATGCCCGGGGGGATAGTCTTACTGACATACCTATGCGCATCTTCCGCGCCACCGTTGCAGCGCTGTTTGGAGCCCTGGTCACCCTGGGCCTGTACGTCGTGTGGTTTTTCAAGATTACCCACCAGACCGCGCCCTGGGAGGGTGCGCCAATGGGGTTCATCGTGCTGACGGCGGTCATCGCCGCGGTGCTTGGATTGATCGGCGGTTACCTGGCGGCGCTGCTGGCCCCGGAGAACCCACGTGGCTCGGCAGAGGGAGCGGCGGGCTTCATCGCGCTGGTCGCCCTGTTTGCTGAAACACACACGCCCGGCCAGCACCACTACGCACAGATGGTCGCGCTGTTGGTGGCCGCCCCGGCAGCGTACTTCATTGGCCGCACCCGTACCGCCGTGGAACCAGAACTGGCCCGTTCGCGCTAGAACTGCCCCCGATAGAACGCGACAGGCTGCCCTGCCAGTTGCGTCGTTGTACAGTGGTCGCACATGGATCCTGACGATCGCGACGCGCTGCAGCGGCAGATAAACGACCTGCGCGAACGCCTGATGACACTCGAAGCCGCGGCACGCGCGGACGCACCGTTGCGTTCCGATAAGGGCCCGGTGATCGCTGTAAACGCAATTGCCGCTCCTGCTAACAAGCAGGACTCGGCGCTGCAAGGAACCCCGTTACAGCAATCTGCGCCGCGGAGGGTTCCCGCGCACGGATGGGAGCCAAACTTCGCCCTGGTCGGTGAAGAGCCTGCGTGTGCCGCCAGTCACACGGCCGCAACGACGCGGCAGAACCGCTCCCTAGAGAGCCGGATCGGGTCCCAATGGTTCAATCGCGTCGGCATCCTGGCAGTGCTCATTGGCATGGCGTGGTTCCTGAAGCTGGCCATCGACAATCAATGGATTGGGCCGCTTGGGCGTGTGCTGATTGGCTTGCTGACCGGCATCGGCATTGTGGCGTGGTCCGGGCGCTTTCGGCGGACCGGGTACCCGGTGTTCGCGTACTCGTTGCAGGCGCTGGGCAGCGGCATCCTGTACCTGTCGCTGTGGGCGGCATTCTCGGTCTACGCCCTCCTGCCGTCTGGTGTGGCCTTTGGCGCCATGATCGCCGTCACAGCCTTTAACGGCTACATGGCCTGGCAACTGGACGCGCAGGTGCTGGCAGTATTCTCGCTTTCCGGCGGGCTGGGCACGCCGCTGCTGCTGTCTACAGGGCAAAACCACGAGGTCGGTCTGTTCAGCTACCTGCTGCTGCTGGATGCGGCGGTGCTGGTGCTAGTGGCGCTCAAGCCCTGGTCGCGCCTGCTGGTGGGTGCGTTTGCTGGTACGGCGCTGTACGTTGCGGGCTGGTGGCTGCGCTTTTACAGCGACGATCAGCGGCTGCGTACCGCGGTGTTTGCCGGCCTGTTCTTTCTGCTGTTTGCCGTGGCGCAGCGCCTGGGCTTGTGGCGAGCCAACGACAGCGACCTGCAAAGCCCGTCGGACCGGCTGGCCGCGTTTGTGCTGCCGGTGGCGAATGCCACGCTTGCATTTCTCGCGTTTTACGGCCTGTTCAGCGGGCCTGGTTACACGTGGGCACCGCCGTGGCTGGCGGTGGGCTTTGCCGCGTTCCATCTTGCGTTACTTTTCCTGCCGGGCAGGGGAGTGCTGCGGGCCAACTCTGCGGTGACGTCTGCGTTGAACCTGGCGCTCGCAGTCGGCTTTCTTGCCATTGCCATTCCGCTGAAGACGCATGGGCGCGGGCTGCCTATTGGTTGGCTGGTGGAGGGTGCCGTGCTGCTGTGGCTGGCGCACCGCTTCGGGCACAGGCTGCTGCGCCAGCTCGCTGCGGTGTGCCTGGTATTGGGGCTGGGCGCGCTGCTGCTGATGGACCCGCACGCCTCCATTACACCGCTGCTGAACCAGCGTTTTGCCACGTACTGCACCGCGATTGCGGTGTTTGCCTTTGTTGCGCTTCTGTCGCGCACCCCCGGGGCGGTGCCACGGGACGAGGATGCACCCCCTCGGGACTCGCTTGGGTTGGCGGATGCAACGGCGTGGGACTCGCTGGGCCTGGTGGCAGCGCTGCTGGTCAACGTGCTGATTCTGCTGGCAGTGGGCTGGGAGATCCATAACTTTTGGTGGTTTGTGCAGTGGCGCGGCAACACGCCGCTGCTGCACGATTACCGCATGTACGCGCAGTTCACCTACTCGGCGTTCTTCATGCTGTTCGGTGCGCTGCTGCTGGGCATCGGCTTTGTGCGGCATTCGTCCTTTGTGCGGTGGCAGGCGCTGGTGCTCCTGGTGGTCGCCATTGCCAAGGTGTTCCTGGGCGATGTCAGTTCGCTGAGCCAGGGATACCGCATTCTGAGTTTTCTGGCGCTGGGTGCGCTGCTGCTGGCGGTCAGCTACGTGTACCAGCGTGACTGGCTCCACCTGCGTTCGCATGATGAGGAGGCAGCGTGAGGGCGCTTGCAGGCCTGGTGCTGCTGACGGCTGTTGCCACGCAGGAAGACACGGGGACGCGGCACTTTCGATATCAGCGGACGGTGCTGCGCCCCGCTGACAGTACCGGGCAAACTTGCATTCGTCTGCCACCGGAGGTTTTTCCACACGCCCGGGCAGGGCTCGAAGACTTGCGCGTCTTTGCAGGGGAACGCGAAGTGCCGTATGCGCTGCGTGTGGCCACACCGCCGCGCGCGGAACCAGTCGTTCGGCTCGTCAGCAACCTGGGTACGCAGGACGGCGACACCACCTTTGAGGCCGACCCGCCCGCGGGCGAGTACAACCAGGTCACGCTGGAACTTTCCGCGTGGAACTACATTGCGACGGTAACCGTGACCGGCAGCCACGGGCAGCCGGGCAGCGCCCCGGTCACGCTTGGCACGTTCACCGTGTTCGACCTGTCGCGCCAGCACCTGGGGCACAGCAGCGTACTTCACCTGCCACCGTCAAACTTTGAACACCTTCGCTTCCGCATTCGGGGCCGGGTGACGCCTGCAGACGTTGGCGGCCTCCGCTTCGAGCGGGATGTGATCGCCACGGAACTGCCGTTTGTGACCGTGGCGGTAAGCCGTGGGATGCGGCAGGATGGGCACCGCTCCGTGCTAGACCTAACCGTGCCGCCGCATGTGCCGGTGGACCGCGTCCGCGTTGTGCCGGCGACCGGTGGCCCGGCTGCGTTCAGCCGCGATGTGGAGGTGACCGCAACGCCGCAGTTTGCGGCACCGCCCGTCGATGGAAGCGGGGTGCCCGTGGTGCGGCGGCACTCTGGAACGCTGCAGCGCATCCACAGGCAGGAGGAGGGCGGGCGTGTCGATGTGGAGAACTTTACCCTCGACACGTTCGGCCTGCCTGCCGACGCAGCGACGAAGTGGAACATCGCGATCGACAACGGGGATGATGCGCCGCTGCCGCTGGACGCGGTCGAACTGCAGATACGCGAGCGCGACCTGTGTTTCGAGGCTGGTCCAGACAGTGGTTCAAACGTCCTCTTCTATGGGGATGCGCGCCGCGCCGCGCCGACCTATGACTACCAGCGCCTGTTCGTTTCGGCAGCGCAACCGGTACGAGCGACCCTGGACCGGAGCAGGGTAACGCGGGGTACCAGCCAGCCGCGGATGACCGCCCGTTTACGGAACGCCATCCAGCGCTGCTGTGGGCCGGACTGCTGCTGACCCTAGGAGTATTAGGTATGGTGGCGCTGCGATCGGCACGCTCAGCCACGCATTCTGCAGAGTAAGTACACTGCTGAGGTATGTCGATGAGTCCGAATCGTCGTGAGGTGCTGCGCGGGCTGGCCGGTGCTGCCGTGGCACCCGCAGCCATGCTGGCGCAGTACACCAAGGGCACCTTGACCGAGCGGCCCGCGCCCGGCGCGCGGCTGTTTCGCTCCGCCGCGGTCGAGGCGGCCATTGCTTCGGTCAGCAAGGGCATTGCAGACCCGGAACTGCGCACCATCTTTGCGAACTGCCTGCCGAACACGCTGGACACGACGACGTTTGCCGGGACGCGCGATGGCAAGCCGGACACCTTTGTGATTACGGGCGACATTGACGCGCTGTGGCTGCGCGACTCGTCGGCGCAGATGCACCCCTACCTACCGTTTGTGAAGCAAGACCCGGCGCTGGCGCAGGTGGTGGAGGGATTAATCCACCGGCATGCCGCGTCGATTCTGCTGGACCCGTACGCCAACAGCTTTCGCCGCAACCCTACGGATCCGCCGCTGGAATGGGCGGTGCACGACGCCACCGACAAGAAGCCGGGCGTTGGCGAGCGGAAGTGGGAGGTGGACTCGCTCTGCTACCCCATCCGGCTCGCGCATGGCTATTGGAAGGCGACGGGCAGCACCGCCGCGTTCGACAGCGAGTGGCGCGCGGCCATGGCGCTGGTGGTAAAGACGTTTCGCGAGCAGCAGCGCTTCCATGATCGCGGGCCGTACCATTTCCAGCGCCGCACGGAGAGCCCGTCGGACTCAGTCATCCTGGGCGGGTATGGCGCGCCAACGAAGCCGAACGGAATGCTGCACAGCATCTTCCGGCCCTCGGACGATGCGTGTACGTATCCGCTGTTCGTCCCTGCGAATCTGTTTGTAGTAACAGCGCTGCGCATGCTGGCGGAGCTTGCCAGTGCCGTGCAGGATGGGGCGCTGGCAAATAACGCGAAGGCGCTCGCCGCCGAGGTGCAGACGGCCACCGAGCGGCACGGCAAGGTGCAGCACCCGACGCACGGTGAAATCTGGGCTTACGAGATCGACGGCTTCGGCAATGTGAACCTGATGGACGACGCAAACGCGCCGGGTCTGCTGAGCATTGCATACCTGGGCGAGTCGTCTCTCACGGACCCGCTGTACACCCGCACGCGCGGCTTCGCCTTGTCTGCGGACAATCCGTACTACTTCCAGGGCACGGTGGCGAAGGGTATTGGCGGACCGCACGTGGGGCTGGACTATATCTGGCCCATGTCAATCCTGATGCGGGTGCTGACGAGTACGGACGACGGCGAGATCGTCGTGGCTCTCCGCACGTTGCGCAATACCACGGCGGGCACGCACTTCATGCATGAAGCCTTCCAAAAGGACGACCCGGCCAGGTATACGCGGCCCTGGTTTGCCTGGGCCAATACGTTGTTCGGCGAACTGATCCTAAAACTGTATCGGGAAAGGCCAGCGCTGCTGCGCGAACCCATGGCATAAACGCGCGTCGATGGTGACGGTAGCGTCATAGACTATTGCCATGAGCCTGCGTGAGCGCCGAGACATCGTGGACCTGTGCGGCAGCGCTGCTGCGCCGTTGGAAGGCGTGCTGTTCAGTGTGGTCCAGGTGCGCGGATCGTCCTACCGCCAGCCGGGCGCGCGCATGGTGCAGCTGGGCAATGGCCGGACCGCAGGCACCATTTCTGGCGGGTGTCTGGAAGCTGACCTGTTGCGCCGCGCCGGGTGGCTGGTGCGCGGGGGTGCCGTTGTGGTGCACTTTTCGACGGCCTTTGACGACACAGCAGACGTGCCATATGGGCTGGGCTGCGGCGGCGAAATTGATGTGTTGGTGGAGTCACTCGGCTCGCCGGAGGCAGCGGCGCTGCTCGAAGCCTTGCAGGCGACGCTCCGCGGCGAAGAGCGCGTGGTGGCAACGGTGCTCGTTGGTGCCGGGAAGTCAGGTGCGGCGCTCTGCCGGGTCGTCCTGGACGCGCGGGGGGATGTGCTCTTTGCCAGCGAGGCCATGCCGACGGAGGACATCGTCGCGGTGCGGCACAGCGCACGGCAGACGGTCGCACCCGGTGGCGCGTGCCTGTTCGAGACCACTGCCATGGGACGCGTGTTCTTGGAGCGGCTACGCCCGGTGCAGCGGCTGGTGATCTTTGGCGCGGGTGAGGACGCCCGGCCATTGGCGCGGCTGGCGGCAGAGATCGGCTGGCAGCCCGTGGTGGTTGACACGCGCAGCCGCAGGCTGGCGGCGATGTGCGTCGCCGGTGCAATCTGCGTGGAGGCAGGCTCTGCCGCGGAGGTGCCGGTGTGCCCGGGTGATGCAGCCGTGTTGATGACCCACTCGTACGGGCAGGACCGGGCATTACTGACTGAGCTGCTAACCGCAAAGTTGGAGTATCTGGGGCTGCTGGGGGCGCGCCATCGCTCCGCTCTGTTGCTGCAGGAAGCCTCCACAGCGGCACAGGTACCGTTGCACAGGGCGGTCGCGCTCACGCACGCGCCGGTGGGGCTCGATCTGGGCGGTGAAGGGCCAGAAGCCGTAGCGTTGGCGATCGTGGCGGAGGTTCAGCAGGTGCTGGAGCGGAAGGGCAAACAGAACGGGAGGCGGTTGGACCTAGCCGACGTGGAACTGCTTTTGGAAAGCCAGCCGACTGCCACGCTGAGTAGCTGCGCTCTGGACGCGGGCACCTCGCTGCCCGATGTGGTGGCGCAATGAACCGCTGTCTGGGAGCGCTGGTGCTGGCGGCCGGTGCATCGTCGCGGCTGGGCCAGCCGAAGCAGCTGGTCCGCTATGAAGATGAGCCGCTGCTGAGTCGGGCGATCCGTGTTGCGCACGAGGCAGGAGCGAAGCCGATTTTCGTGGTCTTGGGCGCATTCTGCGAGGCGATGCTGGAGAGTCTGGAAGGGAATGCGTACGCGCCGCGGATCCTCATCAACAAGGCTTGGTCCACTGGCATGGCCAGCTCTCTGCGCCTGGGAGCGGCGGCCGCGGAACGGGCGGGCGTGGATGACTTGTTGGTGCTGACCTGCGACCAGCCTGCCGTAACGCCAGACCACCTGCGGCGGCTAGTCAGCGTGTCCAAGCGGGAGCACGTGGTCGCGTCCTACTATGGCTCCAGGCGCGGAATTCCCGTGCTGTTTCCGGACTTTTCGTTCCATGCGCTCCAGGAACTGCAGGGGGACGCCGGTGCGCGCGAGCTGCTGCAAGACGACGCTGTGCTGACGGTGTCATTGCCTGGGGGTGAACTCGATTTAGATACCCCGGACGACCTCTTGGCGCTACTAGCCATGCACACTGGTGTGTCTCAATGAGCACCCCCTACGGGACGAGCCAGACGGTACGCGTTGTAGGCCGCGCCGAGCCTGCCGGTAGTCACCTTATGGCTGTTCTCTTCACCCTGGTGTTCATTGCTGTGACGTACATTACGCCAACTGTAGTGTTTGGTCCGTTGGCCGAGTACAGGGTCGAGGTACTGCTGGCGATCGCGGCAGTCGCCTTTTCCGTGCCGAACATTGTCCGGAGCCGCTTGCAAGAAGCACCCCAAACGTATGCGTTCATCGGCCTGTGCTTGATTTTGCCTCTATCGATCCTGATGGGTGCGGGTGGCTGGCTAGGTGGTGCGTTCAGTGCGGTGTACGGCTTTCTGCCCGTGGTGCTCTGTTTTGTGCTGCCAGCAGCGAACTTTCGCAAGGCAGTGCACTTTCGATGGCTGGTGGTGCTGGTTGTGCTTTGTAGTGCCTACTTCATTTACAACGGGCTTTACGACCTGTACAACCACGTCATACCGAGCGAGTTTATCTATGGTGACGGGGAGCTGAGAAGGATCCGCGGGTTGGGCTTTGTGCACGATCCGAACGACCTGGCACAGGTGATGGTCAGCGCGTTGCCCATGCTTTTTCTGTGGCGCAAACGGAGTTGGTTGGTCACTTGTCTGCTGCTGTTACCGCCAATAGTATTGCTGATCACAGGGATGTACTACACGCATTCACGTGGCTGTGCGTTGGCTCTCATGGCAACCCTGATCATCGCGCTCCGCCGCAAGCTGGGTACAGTGCCCGCGGTAATCCTGGCGGGTAGCCTGTTTGCTGCATCGCTGGCGGTGGGCTGGTCCGGCGGCCGTGACGTCTCCGTGGAGGCGGGCGGCGATCGCCTGGACGCGTGGTCCACGGGCATCGACTTTATCAAGCAGCATCCGCTGTTTGGGGTGGGTGCCAACCGTTTCACGGAGTACAACGACATCACCGCTCACAACAGTGTGGTGGTCTGCGCGGCGGAAATAGGTCTACCCGGGTTTGTCTGCTGGACTTTTATGGTGCTGGCGGCGCTACGCGGTGTGGTCACGGTGGGTGGCTGGAAGCCGGAAGACGAAACGGCAGAGTTTGTGCCAGCTCTTGACACGCGAAGACCGGCCGGTTTCAGACTGCAGCCGTTTGCGCGGGCTCTTGCGCGCGCACCGAGCCCCTACCTGCAGTCCATGCGGCTGGCTACTGCGCCGGTAAGGTTGGCAAACCCGACAGGGGGTGTCAGTTTAGGTGTGTCTCGGCCCGCGCGGGTTACGTCGGCAGATCTCATGGCCCATCAACTGGAGATTCGTGGGATTGCGCGCATCCTGGTCTGCAGCCTGACGGGCTTTCTTGTGTCCAGCTGGTTTCTTTCGCGCGCCTTTTCCATGTGGTTGTTTCTCTACTGCGGCCTGTCACTGGCGGTGGTACGCATGGCGGAGGCGGCTGGCATGCGCCCCTCACGCGACAGTTTTGCCTTCATGGCGCGGTGGTCGGTCCTGGTAGCGATTGGGTTGCTGCTGATGGTGTACGGCATCCTGCGCTTCCGTTCGCTCACAGGGCGCTGAGCCCGGCAGCGGGGCCGCTTACCGGTAGTCTTCCAACTTGCCGATCTGATCCTGCGTCATCTCATCCCGCAGCTGCAGCAGCATGTGGGTGTATGCCTTTTCCAGGTCGGCGCGTGCCTGCGTGACATGGTCGATTTCGGCGAACAAGGCTGACTCAGAGGGTTTGTTCGTGTGGGTCAGCGCATCCAGCCGACCCTCTGCGTGTTGCAGCGCATCCTGGCGTGACAGCAACACATCCCGATTCTGGCCAAAGACGGAGTCCATGCGCTTCTGCTGGTCAGAATTTAATCCCAGCGACTTGGCGTACTTTTTGTCATCCCACCAGCGGCCAGGCTGCCCGAGCTGTAATCCACCACGCATGCTGCCGGTGGAGGTGCCACCGCTCAACGGTGGTGGGCCGCCCCTTGAGAAAGACGGCACGCCTCCGCCGGGCATGGGCATGCCCATACCTCCGCGAGCGCCACCCATGCCGCCGCCCCCAGGCATGCCCATGCCGCCTCCGCCGCGGCCCTGTGCAAATGCGACCGCGCCTGCCATTGAGAGAAGAAGCAGGATGCTTGCCCGTTTGGGGAAACGAACTGTCAATCTGTTGCTCCGTTTACCGTGGCGTGCTCCGCGCTTTGCTCGTCCTGCAGACGCAAGCCATCCACCGGCGACCCACCGTGGTAGCTCAGCTCGGCGTCGATGGAGGAAAGCAGGTGGTTGTCGGCGGCAAGGTCATCGGCTGCCGCTGGCTGCTCTGCCGCCGGCAGTGTGGCGCTTACGCTGGTGCCTGGTTCTTCTCCCCGGTCTGCAACCAGGTGTGCCACGCCACCCGCGATGGTGACCAGGGCAACCATGGCCAGCGCCCACCGCGGTAGCGCAGTCCACCGCTGCTGTGCGCGAGCCCTGTCTGACAGCGAGGGTTGCACGGCCGATCTCCGTTCTGCCCAGTGCAGCGCATCGCGACGGTAGCTGGTCAAAGCGTCCTGCATCTCCCATAGTTCCTGCTGGTTGCCCGTTAGCCCCATGTCCTTCGTGTCTGCACAGGGCTTGAGCAACAGTTCGGCGAATTCCTCATCCGTCATTGGCCTCTCCTTTGTCATACCCTCGCGCCCCCTACGCGGGCACGCACGGATTTTACCGCGCGGTGCAGATGCGTCTTCACAGTATTCACCGGCATGCCCATGGCGCTGGCGATGTCCGGGAGGTCCATCTCTTCGATGAAGCGGAGCAGAAACGCGGTGCGTTGATTGGGTGACAGCAAGTCCATGGCCTGATGTACCTGCACGGCCTGCTCGCGGGCCAGCAGGGCACCCTCCGGCGATGATCCGCTGCTGCGCAGGTGATTGGCCATGTCCGTGGCGTCCACGGCAGAGGCGTGCACCTTGCGCCAGAACTTGGACTTCTGCGTCCGTGCGTGATCACGGATGAGATTGACCGCAATGCCCGTCATCCAAGTGTTGATCGTGCACTCGCCGCGGAAGCCGGCGCGGTTGCGATAGGCCTTGAGCAGCGTGTCCTGCACGACGGTGTCGGCCAGTTCCTCGTCACGAACCGAGGCCATGACGAACCGCAGCAGCCGGGGACGATAGTTCCGCGCCAGAGCATCGATGTCGTCCAGCTCGGTGATGGCGGTCGGCTCTTTGGTGGTGAACTTCAGCACGTCGGCGTGCAGAGTATATGCCATGTGCGACTCCTGAACGTCTGGGAAATGGGCTTGGGACAGCTACGACATCGGCTCGTTCTGCAACAAGTGGTGCCAGGCGACCTGCGTGGTGGGACGGATCGGAGTGTCGCTAGTGTACAGGCGGACGGTATGATTCTCGGCATGTATACGCGTCAGCGCGCCCTGCAGCTCATGGAAGAATGGACGACCTCAGAGAGCCTGCGCAAGCACGCGCTTGCGGTAGAGGCGTGCACCTGCGGCTATGGCGAACGTGAGGCCGACCGCCAGGGATTGGCAGGCGACCAACGCGATGTCTTTGTGCTGCCCTATAGCCTCGCCGGACTGCTGCACGATTTTGACTATGACCGGCACCCCTCGCTGGAAGAACATCCCTACGTCGGCAACCGGCTGCTGACCGAGCAGGGGTGGCCTGAGGCGGTGCGCCATGCCATCCTGGCCCATGCCGCCTACACTGGTACGTCGCGGGAAAGCCATCTGGACCGTGTCCTGTTTGCCTGCGACGAGCTTTCCGGCTTCCTCACAGCCTGCGCCTTGGTCAAGCCCAGCCGGTCCATCCACGATGTGGACCCCGCGGGCGTTCGCAAAAAGATGAAGGACAAGGCGTTTGCCCGCGCCGTGAGCCGGGACGACATGATCGAAGGCGCTGCGCTGCTCGACCTGGCGCTCGAAGAGCACATTGCAAACTGCCTCAGGTCATTGCAGGCGGCGGCGTCACGCCTGGGGCTGGAGGGGATGGCTGCGGAGGCGTAAGGGCCTGGTTGCGTGTGGGCAACGAAGCACGAGCGCGTTTGTGTGGCGATGGACGTGTTGCAACTTGGCTGGTACTTGCGGCCAGAGCAAGTGATAGAACGCAAAGAAGCCCTCCTGAGCGGAGTCTGCGAAGTGCGCTCCTGATAGGGTGACGCAGGGATAGATACTTTCATCAAAGGATGTGGATGGGGACGTCGGCAAAGCGGGTCGTAATCATTGGGTCTGGCCCGGGCGGTCTGGCAAGCGCCATGCTGCTGGCTGCCTCTGGCGTGGACGTGACGGTCGTCGAGAAGCGCGACCATGTGGGCGGTCGTACCAGCACCTTTGAGCAGGATGGCTTCCGGTTCGACTACGGCCCCACCTTCTTTCTGTATCCGCGAGTGTTGAGCGAAATCTTCAACGCCGCGGGCTACTCACTGGAGCGGGAGGTGCCCATGGTGCGGCTTGACCCGCAATACCGTCTGGTGTTCGGTCAGGGTGGGGAACTGCTCGCCACGGGCAACCACGCCCGCATGGAAGCTGCCGTGGCAAAACTGTGTCCGGCGGATGCAAAGAACTTTCAGCGGTTTATGCGCGATAACCGGCACAAGCTGCAGCAATTCCTGCCGTTTCTGGAGTCGCCATTTGAGAGTTGGCGCGACTTGCTGAAGCCGGAGATGCTGAAGCTGCTGCCCATTCTGGCACCCTGGCGTTCGCTGGATGCGGAGTTGAAGCAGTATTTCAGTGACGAGCGCATTCGGCTCGGCTTCTCATTCCAATCGAAGTACCTTGGCATGAGCCCCTTCCGGTGCCCGGGGCTGTTCTCGATCCTATCGTTTCTCGAGTATGAGTACGGCGTCTTCCATCCCATTGGTGGATGCGGCGCCATTACCCGTGCCATGGCCCGCATTTGTGAGGAGATGGGAGTCACGGTGCTGCTGAACGAGGCCGTGGAGGAGATCACCTTTATGGGACGCAAGGCCACCGGCGTGAAGACGCGCCGCCGCTCGCTACAGGCTGACTCCGTCGTAATGAACGCGGAGTTTGCGGAGGCTGCCCGCAAGCTGATCCCGCGCAAGCTCCGCACCCGCTGGACCGATGAGGGCATCGCGCAGAAGGATCACTCCTGCTCGACTTTTATGTTGTACATGGGCATCGAAGGCCGGTATGAAGACGTGTCGCACCACACCATTTACCTGGCCAAGGACTACAAGGGCAACCTGTACGACATCGAGAAGGGTCACAGCCTGTCTTTAGACCCTTCAATCTACGTGCAGAACGCCAGCGTGACAGACGATACGCTGGCCCCAAAGGGCATGAGTTCGCTTTACGTGCTGGCGCCAGTCACGCACGCCTGCGAAGGGGTGGACTGGCAGAAGGATGCGCGGCCTTTTCGCGAAAAGGTGCTGGATCAGTTGGCGAACATCGGCATGGGCGACGTGCGTGACCGCATTGTGAGCGAGCGCATCCTGACGCCTGCAAACTGGGCGGCGGAGTTTGCGCTGCATCGTGGCAGCACCTTCAGTATGGCGCACAGTCTGCAGCAGATGCTGCACCTGCGCCCGCACAATCGCTTTGAGGAAACCGAGGGCGTGTATCTGGCGGGCGGTGGTACCCATCCCGGGTCTGGCCTGCCGGTCATCTTTGAGTCGGCCCGCATCTCCGCAAAACTGATGCTCGACGACCTTGGCCTGCAGAGTGCCTGGAAGTTCGACCAGTCCCCTTTTGACCAGTCGCACTTGCAAGACCGCGACCTGGCAGTTCAATAATTCGTTTTTCATAGTTGCAGGAGTGCATATGCACGTAGCAGTCATTGGTTCTGGTCTTGCTGGTTTGGCGGCAGCAGCAACACTTGCCGCGCGAGGCCATCAGGTGGAAGTGTTCGAGAAAAACAGCTGGCTGGGCGGTAAGGCAGCTGTGCTGGAAGAGGGCGGCTTCCGCTTTGACATGGGGCCGACCATCCTGATCCAGCCGTCGGTGCTGCGCAAAATCTTTGGCGAGGCCAACCGCAACCTGGACGATTACCTGGACCTGCGTCGGCTTGACCCCTCGTGGCGCTGCTTCTTCGAGGACGGCACAGTCATCGACCTGAAAGACAACACCGACGAGATGATTGCGTCGCTGAACCAGAAGCAGGCCGGTCTCGGCGACAAGTACCGCGAGTTCCTGGCGACCAGCGAAGACCTGCACCACATCTCCGACAAGTTCTTCTTTTGGAAGCCGGTCGGCTCCATGATGGACACGCTTGAGATGCGCGGTATGTTCGACGTCAACGTCCTTAAGGATGTGATGAAGATGCGCCTGGGCAAAACCGTCAGCGGCGTCATTCGCGACTACATCTCCGACAGCAACACCGCGCAGATGCTAGACCACTTTGTGCAGTACGTGGGTTCGTCGCCGGACGCGTCGCCCGCGATCCTGTGCGCCATAGGCCACATGCAGACGGAAGAGGGCATCTGGTATCCCATGGGCGGCACCCGCGCCGTGCCGGAAGCTTTGGTAAAGCTGGGCAGGGAGTTGGGCGTTCAGTACCACACGGACGCGGATGTCGCAAAAATTGACACGATCATCCACGGCGAGGGTCGCCGTGTGACCGGCCTCACGCTGACCGACAGCACGAAGCTGAGCTTCGACGCCGTTGTTTCAAATGAGGACTCCGTTCGGACGCATCGCGAATTGCTGGCCGGCACCGCCGTGAGTGCCAGCTTCGACCGCAAGAAGAACTGGGAGGCTGCCTGCAGTGGCGTGGTGTTGTACCTGGGCCTCAACAAGCGGTACGACCACATCGCGCACCATGACTTTGTCTTTTCGCGCGACCCGCACGAGGAGTTCCACCAC
>CALMOM010000056.1 GCA_937873305.1 uncultured Terriglobus sp. | reverse complement strand
ATCGGGCGGCGGCCAGGTGGTCGTGGTGGGCACGCCGGAGGTGATTGCTGCGGTGGCCACGTCGTACACCGGGCAGTGGCTTGCGCCCGTGCTGCAGGCGGCTGCATCGTGAGAGTTGCGGCATTCCTGCTGGTTATGGCGGGCACCGCGTCTGCACAGACGCAGTTGCCGCCGGGGACCGCATCCTCTATGCCCGAGGCGAAGCAGGCCGCAGCGCTGACCGCAAAAGATACTGCAACCCAGCAGGCGGAGGAAGCCATTACTGCGGGTCAGTACGAGCGTGCGGTGACGCTCCTGTCTCCCTTGGCAACCGCGGGTCAGAAAGACGCTCGCCTGTTTTATGACCTTGGCTTTGCGCAGGACGCGCTCGGGCACGATAGCGAAGCCGCCGCTGCCTATCGCGCCGCGCTGGAGCGCAGGCCCGAGGATGGCCTGGCACGTGTCTCACTGGGGCTGCTGCTGGCGCGCAGTGGCGACCGCACAGCGGCGGAGCAAGAGTTGGCGCGCGCCGCGAAAACACCCGGCCTGCCACAAGATGTGGCCGCGCGTGCCCTGCGCGCCCTGGCGCAGATGCACCTGGAGACCGCACCAGCGCAGGCCGGTGAAGACCTGGTGGCTGCGCTAAAGCTGTCGCCTGAAACACCACAGGACGCTGCGCTGGCTGCGGAAATTGCATCGGCCCAGCATGACAATGCGGCTGCCGCGTTGGCCTATCGGCATGCGCAACAGCTTGCAACTGCAGCCCCGGAAGTGGCGCTGGGTTACGCAGGCCTGGTTTCTCATGAGCACAAGAACGCTGAGGCGAAGGCTGCGCTGGAGACAGCCCGGACGGCGCCCCCGGATAATCGCGTACTGCTGGCGGAATATGCCTCGCAAGAGTTGCTGCTGGGCGACCTGCCCGCGGCACGTTCACTTTTGGAGCATCTGCACGACGCGCAGCCCAGCGACTCAGCCGTCAGCAGACTGTTGGCTAGCGCGTCTGTCGCGGATGGTGAACCTGGTATGGCCAACCCCATCTACAAGGCACTGTTAGCCGCCGATCCGGATGACCCTGGCATCCAGGTCGAGTGGGCGGATTGCCTGATACGGCAGAAGCGCTCCGAGGAGGCTGAGCCGGTGTTGCAGGCCGTGGTTGTGAGGCCAAACCTCTCGCAGGACCTGCTTGCCAGCGCGGAGGGCATGCTTGCCTTTGCGGCTTCCAGCAATCACCATCCTGAGACGGTCCTGGCAGCACTCGCAAAACGGGAGACGCTGATTCCGGCCACTGCTCCCTACACTTTCCTTTCTGCCACGGCGCATGATACGCTCCATCACACTAGGCAAGCAGTTGAGCAGTACCACCTCTTTTTGACGCAGGCGGCAGAGAAGTTTCCCGATCAGGAGTGGCAGGCGAAACAGAGACTGCAGATTCTTGAGCGCAACAGATAACCTCCGTTGGGCCCCGCGGTGCGGGAGGTGCTGTATGCAAGTCGTTCCTTCCAATTTCCTTCCACGATTACGGCTGGGGACCATCACGCTTGGCGCGCTGATCTTCCTGCTAGGTGCCTCACCGGCAGCACGGGCTGCCGAGGGTCCTGCCCTAGTGGACCCTGCCCTCATCGCCTCGTTGCAGCTCCGCGCCAAACAGGCTGCCCCGCGTGAACAGGTGCAAATCTATGCCGATCTGGCCGACAAGATCAGCCTCCTGATTGACAAGCAGTTGGCGGATGGCGACGAGGAGAAAGCACAAGGCACCCTGCGCCTGTTTGAGTCCTGCGCCGCTGAACTCGAGAGTGGCTTGCAGCGCGATAGCAAGAATCTGAAGCGGACTGAAATGTTGCTACACACGACGCACCGCCGCCTGGCAGATATGGTGCGAAGTGCGTCCGGAGACATGAAACCGCTGGTGCAGAGCGCGGTGAACAGCCTGGATCGTGTGCAAAACGTGCTGTTAAGCAGCGTCTTTGAGCACTAATGATGCGTTTTAGGCACGGCAACTGGCTCCATTTATTCGGTCTATTCGCGATTTCAGCACTGTTTCTGCTTCCAACGCGCGGTTCTGCGCAGCGGCATGCGGCACCCCTCTCCGAAGCGGAGGAGGAAGAGGTGCGCGATGCCGCGATCGAACCCACTCGCCGTGTCGCGGTGTATCAGAACGTTGTGGAAAGCCGGGTCAAACGCATTCAGGACGTCCTGGCTAACACCCGGGCGCAAGGACGCCGTGATGACTTCCACGACGCTATGGAAGCCATTGCCTCGCTGATCGACGAGCTGCAGGACAATCTCGAGGAGTACGACCATGCTCACCGGGACCTGCGAAAGCAGCTGCCTAAGCTACTAGACGCGATGCCGCGGTGGGAGTCCGTCCTGCGTCAACCCGCCAATGACGCCGTGTACGACCTGTCACGCACGCTCGCGCTGGAAGCGGTGGCTGATCTCAAGAAGGAAGCTGCTGAGATGCTGCCCGCAGAGACCGCGTACTTCAAGGCGCACCCTCCGAACAAAGAGACCGACACGAACAAGGTGGGTCCCGTCATCGGCGCGGAGCGATTCAGCGTTCGCTGAGTCGTTCGCCGCCCGCGTTTTACACTGGCAGCAGTGACGCCCCCTGAGTTGCAGCAGGTCTTCCAGACGGCCTATCGCGAGCTACGACCGCGGGCACCCATGCCGCCGCTGGACATTCGTTTTCGCCGGTTTGTCTCGCTCAACACGACGATCCGCCTGCGCGATGGCCAGCTGTTTGTCTCCCTGTCGGACCTGCTGCAGGGAGCACCGCCGTCGATCCTCGAGGCAATTGCGCACATCCTGCTGGCCAAGCTGTACCGTAAGCCAATCCAGCCGGCGCAGGCCGACCGGTATCGGCGCTACACCTCGTCCGCAGCAGTGACCGAGCAAACGGCGCAGGCCCGCCAGACGCGCGGCCGCAAGCGCATCCTCACCGCCGTAGGGCGGTATTACGATCTGGACGAGGTGTTTGAATCGGTCAATCGGCGCTTCTTCCATGGGCTGCTGGGACGACCCGTGCTTACGTGGAGCGCCCACCGCGCCCGGCGCCTGCTGGGCCATTATGACGCCGCGCACAACACCATCATGGTCAGCCGTGTGTTCGACGGCCCGGCGGTGCCCCGTCTTGCCATCGAGTACCTGATGTACCACGAAATGCTGCACCTGAAGCATCCCGTGCGAGTTCGTGGCGGCAGGCGCTGTGTGCACTCGCGCGAGTTTCAGGCGGAGGAACGCTTATTTCCGGAGTTCGAAAGGGCTAAGACCCTGCTGAAGAGTCTCTAAGCGGCAGCGTGCGCCGCGTGTGGCTCCACACGGCGTGCCTTGCTCTGCGCGTACGCGATCAGGATGCCGCCCACCAGCACAGTGCCCAGTGCTGCCACCTGGGCATTGCTCATGCCGAAGTAAATGCGCTCGTTGCGCCGGATAAACTCCACCAGGAACCGCCCGATGCCGCTGAGCAGAAGGTACTCCCCGGTGAGTTGGCCGAGCGGCAGATCGCGCCGACCGCGGACCCAGAGGTACCAGCACAGCGCCGCGCTGAACAACAATTCGTACATGGGCGTGGGGTGTACCAAGAGGCCGGGAGGGTTGGGTTGCGGCGGGTCCAGCGCGTCGTCGTGAATGTGCACGCCCCACGGTACCTTCGTCACAATGCCGTAGTCGCCGTCGCCGGAGGTAAGGCAGCCGATGCGGCCCACGCCATAGCCGATGGCTGCCGCCGGTGCCGCAAGATCCAGCATGCGCAAGGGGCGCAAGCCGTTGCCACGGCCCTGCCACACCAGCGCGGCAATGCCGAATAGCAGGCCGCCAAACCACGCGAAGCCTGCCTGAAACCAGTGAAAGAAGCGTGTGAGCACGTCCAGCGGGTGCGACAGCCCGGGCGCGGCGATCTCGCGCATGGCAAGACGAAGCTGGAATGGATGTTGCAGTTCGTGCCACAGCTTGGCTCCGGCCACGCCAGCCAGCATGACGACGGAGACGACAACCACCGCGTCAGCTGAGACGCCCGCGCGCTGAAAGGCCCGGTGCAGCGCATACGCGCCGCTGACAGCGGCCAACCACATGAAAATGCCAAAGGTGCCGAGCGTGAACGAACCGAGGTGCAGGTAGGGGAACATGCGCAGAATTAAGTATACCGGGCAGCCCGTTTTGCTGCGAACTTGCTCGCAACAAGTTTGCTGCCGCGCTGGTTGTGGGCGTTCTTTGCGTCCGGCATCGCTTTCGGAGTGGCACAGCTTCAGCTGTGCTCTGTTACGTCGAATAGAGAACGGGCTTTAGCCCCGGAGGTCAAGTTTCAGAGCTGACCTCGGCGGCTGAAGCCGACCATGTTATGTGCTGGGTACGGCATGGCTGAAGCCATGCCCTTCCGGACATCCAGTAAGCAATATGTGCTGCCTGCTGTGCTCTGCACAGATTCCTCACGTTCTGCCTAAACACTCCTCGCCCTCTGCGCAAACCTCCTCATGCCCCTGCGCAAACCTGTGCGTTCCCATGCATTCTGCTTTGCGATCCGGCCGGTGGGTTAGGCTATTGACCATGGCCGAACCCATGCTGCCCTTTGTTCCCGCCTCCAGCTGCGAGGTGCTGTTTACTGTCGATGAAATCCGGGAGAAAGTTGTCGGCATCGGCCAGCACATCACTGAGGATTACCGGGGTAAGAGCATCGTGCTGGTGGGTGTGCTGAAGGGTGCGGCCATCTTTCTCGCGGATCTGGCGCGCGCCATTGAAGTGGATAACACCTTCGATTTTGTCGCCGTGTCCAGCTACGGCAAGGGGCAAACGACGACCGGTGCAGTCAAACTGATCAAGGACCTGGACGTGTCCATCGAGGGCAGGCACGTCATCCTGGTCGAGGACATTTTGGACACGGGCCTGACGCTGAGCTTTTTGCGCAAGATGATGCTGCAGCACAAGCCCGCCTCGCTCAAGATTGCAACCTGCCTGGACAAGCCAGATCGCCGCCTGGTGCCGATTGAGGCGGATTACGTGTGCTTTAAGATTCCCAATCGGTTTGTCATTGGGTATGGCATGGACTATGCCGAGAAGTACCGGAATGTGGCGGATATTCGGCTGTTTCCTGAAGACGAGGTGTAGCCGCCTTGAACTAAGTACTACCGGTCACATATGCGCGTCATTGTGATCAGAAACGCGTGCAACCTGAAAAAAACTGGACACAAATGGGCCAGCATTTCATCATTGCGTATGGACTTTTCCAGCTTGCTAGATGTTGCCAAGAGTGTCGTGGCCTTCATTCAGGCTGAAGGGTCACCACTGCCGAAGGTCCTCATGTTGCTTGGAGTTGTCTCATTCACTGCGGGGCTGGCTTTGCAGCAAGTGAGAGCAGCATCGAGCAAAACTGTCGCTTCAGAAGTCCCGCCGGTCCAGACGCAGCAAACAACCATTTCCCCGACGATCACCGTGTCCCCAACCATCAATGTCGCTAATGGCGTACCGCAGACGCAGCACGCACAGCCGACGCAACATGAGCCGAAGACACAGGAAAGCAAGCCGGCGATTACAGCTGCACCTCCTGCGGTCACGCCTACACCGGCACCAGCCATCCACCAGGAAAGTAGTGGTAGCGGCAACAACATAATTCAAGGGCCAAACGGCAGGGTCGAAATCAACAACTACGGCATTCCAAGCCCACCACCAACAAGCGTACTCAGATTGCAAACAGTGCCATTGGAAAAGCCCGCTATGCCGATCGGACTGGAGCCTGTAAAACGAGGTCCGAACGATTATTCGTGGAAAGGTGATTACATAAGGTGGAATCAACAAATGGCAGTTGTTCGTGCGTTTCGGCCGGGCATCCAAACCTACTTCAAGGTGCCACGGACCTTCGTACAACCAGCCTTCAGGATCACCTGTGACGTCGCATGTGTTCTGCACAGCTTCTAAATCAGTTTCGACATGGGATTTGCAAGAGAGTTTCCCTGCACTGATACCGAGCCAAAACATGCTTGGATTGTGAGGCCAGATGTCGCGGAGCTGACTCCAACGCAGGTAATCAAGGTCGTTCTACGGGTCCCAGTAGACTCCTCGCTTCCGTCAGTTGAGATTGTGCCTTTATCCTCAGCGGATTAGCCCAGGACGAAATACCGACTCTGTGCAGGCATCACAGCATATAAGTAGGCGTGATGTGTATGATGTTCGCCTCTTCTTCGCTATACTGGATGTGCCGATGACCTCGCTGACCGTGCAGCAAAAGCTCGAGATTCTTGCCGATGCGGCGAAGTATGACGCGTCGTGTGCGAGTTCTGGTGCGAAG
>CALMOM010000055.1:2421-9468 GCA_937873305.1 uncultured Terriglobus sp. | reverse complement strand
CGTTACACCGAAGGCGAGCTGCGCAAGGCCGTACGCGAGAGCGACGTGCAGATCTACAGCATCGGCATCTTTGACCAGTCCGCCGCCACGGAAGAGGAGAAGAACGGCCCCGCGCTGCTCACGGATATTTGCGAAACCACCGGCGGCAGGCTGTTCCGTGTCACAGACATATCCGAACTGGGGGACATCGCCTCGCGCATTTCTGCAGAGCTGCGCAACGAGTATGTTGTCGGGTACAAGCCCACGGACCTGAAGCATGACGGCAACTGGCGTAAATTGAAGGTTAAGTTGAACCCGCCGGCGGGCCTGCCGCAGCTTTCGGTTCACAATCGTCAGGGTTACTATGCACCTTCGGATTAGCCGCGCCGCTGCTTCACTCTCGCTCTTCGCCCTCCTTTGCAGTCCGGCTGTACGGTCCCAGACAAGCCCGCAGAAGCCCGTTGCACCGCCACTCACGGTAGACCGCGATCCGGTGCCGTCACTGGATGCGGAGCAGTCGCCAGCCGCTACTACACCCGCGCAGACCGGTACGACACCCACTGCTCCCGGGGATCAGGTGCAGCGTGCGGGCGGCACATACACGCTGCGCACTGCCGTGGGCGAGGTGCGGCTGAACGCCAGCGTGCTCGACGGCAACGGCCGCATGATACAGACGCTGCCGCGCGAGGCCTTCCAGGTGTTTGAGGATGGCGTGCAGCAGAACGTCGTGTCATTCCGGCATGAGGACCTGCCAGTGTCGCTGGGCATCCTCATCGACAGCTCCGGCTCCATGTACGACAAGCGTGCCGCCGTAGGCCGCGCTTCCATCGACCTCATCAAGCTGTCGAACCCGCAGGATGAGGCCTTCCTGGTGGACTTCTCCTGGGAAGCGTTCATCGACCAGGACTTTACCCGCGACATCAAGAAGCTGGAAGAGGGGCTGAACTATGTCAAAGCCAGCGGCGGCACGGCGATTTACGACGCCGTGATTGCCTCTGCCGACTACCTGGCACGCAACGGCAAACAGCCCAAGCAGGTTCTGCTGCTCATTACCGACGGTGACGACAACGCCAGTACCAGCACACTGGAAGAGACGATTCGCCGCGTGCAGGAGCTGGACGGCCCTACCATCTACTGCGTCGGTCTCCTGTTCGGGCCGGACGAGGACCGCCGCGAGAGCCGCCACGCCAGGCGCGTTCTAGAGACGTTGGCGGAGCAGACCGGCGGTGTCGCTTACTTTCCGCGCAAGCTGGATGAGGTGGATAGCATCGCGCAGCAGGTGGCCACGGACATTCGCCAGCAGTACACGCTGGCGTACACCTCCACCAAGCCCCCGCGGCTGGGCGGCTATCGCACCATCCACGTCACGGCGCAGGAAAAAGGCTACGGCAAGCTTTCTGTGCGCACACGCAGCGGCTACTTTCCAAAGGGGACCGGCCCGACGTCAACGTCAGCTTCTGCGGGGCAGTAAAAGGCAAGCGGCTACAATCAGCTAGCCCGTGACGCGTACGTTTCTCATTCTGCCCCTGCTGTTGCCGCTTGCCACCGCCGCGCAGCAGCCGCTGGTCTTATTGGACCCAGCCCGTGGCGGTGCCGACAGCGGTACGCGCATCGCCGGACGGCTGCCGGAAAAGCAGGTGACGCTGGACCTGGCTGGTAGGCTTGCCTCTTTGCTGCGCGCGCGCGGGTTTGCCGTGCAGATGACGCGCGAGGCAGATGTCGACATGACGGGCAACGCCCGTGCCGCGCTGGCCAACAACACGCATCCCATCGCCTGCATCCTGCTGTATGCCGCGTCTAGCGGCAGCGGTGTGCACCTGTACACCAGTGCTCTGCGTCAGAAAGATGCATCGGGCGCAGCCGTGCGCTGGGACGAGGCTCAGGCACCCTTCGCGGACCGTTCCCGCATGCTGGCTGCCGACCTGCGCACCGCCATGGACCATGGCCGTGTGACGGCCTCCGTTGGGCAGACATGGTTGCGCCCGCTGGACAACATGCAGTGCCCGGCGGTCGCCGTGGAACTGCTGCCGGAAAAGAACGGCACCGGCGCGGAAGACAGCGGCTACCAGAGCCACGTGGCCAACGCAGTGGCCAATACGTTGCTGCAGTGGCGCAACAAGGTAGCCGCCACGATGCCGCCAGTACCGCAACCTGCGGCATCGCCAGTTCAGAAGATCGCGCCGCAGCAGGAAGAGCCTGGGGACCACGCCCCCGCCACCCGGCCTGACCCTGCTGCGCCTGTCAGCACCTCGCCCGCCAATCCTGCTACTGAGAAGCCAAGTACCCCGTCTGCGGTTCGTCCAACTTCATCGCCCGCCAGTCCTGCTGTAGCTAAGCCGCCCGCAGCGCCCTCGGTCGCACCGGGTGTGCCTGCCAGTTCGACCCTATCCAGGCCATCTGCCGCGTCAACCGGTGCACCCGGCGCGGTCGACAGCGCGCCGCGTCGTGCTCCTGCCGTCCCAAGGGCGACACCGTCCGCGCCCATCGTGCGGCAAGCACCCGCGCAGCCCGCACCCACGCAGCCTGACAGGACGGAGCCATGATCCCCCGTTACCAGCGCATACTGTTCGCTGTCTTGTTGCTCAGTTCTCTTGTGATGGCGATTGCACTGATCTTCTTGCATCAAAGAAATTTTTCCGAGGTTAAGAACGCGGACAACACGCCCCTCGAGGCACCCGTCTCCTCACCGGCAGAGCGGGTAACGCTGATGCTGGCGGATGACACTACAGGTGGCGTGAAAGGGGAAGAACGGCTCATCGCGCTGCCGGGTACACCCGCCGTTCGCGCCCGTGCCCTGCTGGAGCACCTGCTGGCCGAGTACGCGCTGCCCCATGCCGCGCATCACACCGGTAGCGGTGCTGCAGTGGACGATGTGTACCTGGTGCCGCTGCCGCTGGGCGGCCAGTCCGTACAGGCGGCAGCCTCCGCGCCTGCGCTTGCGGCCCAAGCCACAGACGCGGGCGACCCGCTGCTGCGCGCCACCGGTGAACTGGCCGTGGTCAACCTGCGGCCCGGCTGGGTGGAGGCGCACCCGCCAGGTATCACGACGGAAGCGCTCACGCTGCAATCCATTGTCGCCACGCTGCACGCAAACCTGCCGGACCTCACCGCCGTTCGCTTCCTGGTGGACGGCAAGCCACGCCCGACGCTGGCGGGCAACGTGGAGATGGACAGGACCTACGACGTCAACGACGCGGTGACGCCATGATTTCTGAAGCACCGGCGAAGCGCCCGGTGGTTGGTGTATTCGACTCCGGCTTTGGCGGCCTCACTGTCTTGCGGGAGCTGCTGCACCACCTGCCCGGCGCGGACTTCATCTACCTGGGCGACACCGCCCACCTGCCCTATGGTTCCAAGTCGCAGGCTGCCGTCACGCGTTTTACTTCTGCCGCCATCAAGCTGTTGGTGGGCAGGGGAGCGGAGCTGGTGGTGGTCGCCTGCAATACCGCGTCCGCGCTGGCACTGCCACACCTTGATGATGGCTCTCCCGTGCCGTTGCTCGGAGTCATAAAGCCCGGTGCCGAGGCTGCGGCGGACGCGGTTTTATCGGGCCATGCTGCACCATTGAGCAGCACTGCAATCGTCCTCGCGACGGAGGCCACGGTTGCCTCTCATGCGTACGCGTACGCCTGCGCGGCCTATGGTTTGCTCGCGGTCGAAAAGGCGTGCCCGCTATTCGTGCCGCTGGTGGAAGAGGGGTGGACTGACAGCAGCGTCACGGAGCAGGTTGCCGCGATTTACTTGCAGGAAGCGCTCGCATCGTCTGCCGAGACGCCCTCCGTCCTTTTGTTGGGCTGCACGCACTACCCGCTGCTGCGTCCGCTGCTTCAGCGCACGGTGCAGCAGTTGTTGGGCGACGTTCCCATCGTGGACTCCGCCGAGGCCACGGCCCGGCAGGCCGCACTGTTGCTACCCACTGCCGCGAAAGCCGGCCAGCAGGAGCCTGCGCTCCACGTGCTAGCGACTGATTCCCCCGCCAAGTTTCAGCGGCTGGGCGCGCGCTTTCTCCATCGCACTCTGCCCGAGGTGGAACACGTGGAGCTTGAAGAGTAGCTGCAGGCTGCTATGCTCATACCCGGACACGCATGCCCTACCTGCTTAAATCGGAGCCCGACAAGTACAGCTTTGACGACCTCGTCCGTGACGGCGAAACGGTCTGGGACGGCATCAAGAATCCACAGGCGCTCATTACCCTGCGCAACATGAAAAAGGGCGAGCACTGCGTGATTTACCACTCCAACACGGGCAAGGAAGCCGTGGGCCTGGCAACTGTTTTGAGTGTGGACGCGGCAGACCCCAAAAACCCGGCGGTCCGGCTGAAGTCGGGCAAGCGCTTAAAAGCGCCGAAGACACTGGCCGCCATGCGCGAGGCCGCTGTGTTTCACGATTCCATTTTGTTTCGTCAGTTCCGCTTGTCTGTGGTGCCACTGACGGATGAGCAGTACGAATGGCTGGTGCACGGCTGATGCGGCACTTTTACACACAAACGGTGAGTCATCCTGAGCGCAGCGACGGATACCTGCGCAGCCTGTTCGCCGCCGCATCCTGGCATGTTTCAAAACGAACCCTGCGGCAGAAAAGCTACTGTCGTCCGCGGCAAGGTCCAGTGTCATCGGGATCCTTCGCTGCGCTCAGGATGACGGGCTTAGAAAGTTAGGCAAAAAACATGATTGATCTCCAGGGCAAAACCGCCGTCGTCTTCGGCCTCGCCAACAAGCGCAGCATCGCTTGGGCGATTGCGCAAAAGCTGAGCGAGGCAGGAGCGCGCGTGGCTGTTTGCTACCAGAGCGAGCGCCTAAAGAAGGAAGCTGACGCGCTGCTGCCCGAGCTCGAGGACGGCAAGAGCTTCCAGTGCGACGTGTCTGTCGATGCCGAGATCGAGCGCGTGGCCGGTGAGCTGAAAGAGGTGTACGGCACGGTTGACATGGTGGTGCACTCCGTCGCGTTTGCGCCTGCTGACGCCATTAAGAATGATTTTCTTGAAACAAAGCGTGAGGACTTTCGCATTGCGCTGGACGTGAGTGCGTACTCGCTGGTGGCGGTCAGCCGCGCGCTTGCGCCGCTGCTGCCAGCAGGTGGCAGCATCCTGACGCTGACCTACTACGGCAGCGAAAAGGTCTTCCCGAACTACAACGTAATGGGCGTGGCCAAGGCCGCGCTGGAGGCCACGGTGCGCTACCTGGCCGCATCGCTTGGCCCAAAAGGCATCCGCGTCAACGCCGTGTCCGCCGGTCCCATTAAGACGCTGGCGGCGCGCGGTATCGGCGACTTCAACAAGATTCTAGACACGGTCACCGAACGCGCACCGCTGCACCGGAACGTGGAAACGGCAGAGGTAGGCAACACCGCCGCGTTCCTGCTGTCGCCGCTCGCCAGCGGCATTACCGGCGAGGTCACCTATGTGGACTTCGGCTACAACGTCACTGGCATGTAGGGCAGCCATTTTGCAAAGGAACGCACAGCGTTCGAATCGGCAAGTTTAAATCCACGTCACCCATCCTGTGCGTTACTCCTTCAAGAAAATGTTTGAGGCATTTTGCCGGTTGCGGCCTCCATGCACCGCTTGGTTCCTATGGGCAGCGAAGCCGAACGACCGTGCTGAGCGCGTCTCTGTCGCAACAGTTCACGCAAGACCAGCCAACCGGCACATTCATCGTGATGAGGCCTGTCCCTTGTGGGAGAGAGGACGAGCGCAGGACAGCAATGAGCGGCTACCCCCCAGAACGGCGCAGACCTCCCGTATGCCGGCGCTGCGGTCAGCAGGCCTTTGAGCGGATATCCCGCAAAAGCCTCTTGCATCGGTACGTTCTGCCCTGGTTTGGCATTTGGCCATGGCGGTGCGCGGTGTGCAACGACATCACGTGGCGACGCAACCGTCGCACGACGGATTTGTCGCCGGACAGCCCATTTTCGCACTGAGCGGGAGTTGCACAGCTACACCTGAGCAGCCTAGAACGTATCAACCCGCCAAAGCGCGGCATTGTCTGAGGTCCTGAAACCTTGCCGCCTGCGTCAGTGCTGACCGGCTCACTCCATAGCCACGGCGGCCAGCTGCTCCCACCGTGCATATAATTCGCTGCTGTGCGCCTGTGCCTCTGCCTGCTCTGTGATGGCCGCCTGCAGGGCTGCAGCATCCAGGCTAATCACTGGGTTGGCGAGCTGCAGGTCTGCGGCAGCCACGCGTGCCTCCGCGGCGGCAATGCGGTCTTCCAGCGTGCTCCACTCTCGCTGGTCCTGGTAACTCATCTTTTTCTTGTTGATTCCGGCGGGTGCAGCCGCAGCGGGTACGGCAGGTGGCGGCGGCTCCGGCGCTGCTGGCTGCTCCATCCAGTCTTCCCACTGGCCGAAGTCGGCGAACTGCTGCGCGCGGCCGGTTCCATCCAGGCCCAGCACTACGGTGCTCACGCGGTTGAGCATGTAGCGATCGTGTGTCACCAGCACCAGCGCGCCTGGGTACTCCAGCAGGTTTTCTTCCAGCAGTTCCAGTGTGGGGATGTCGAGGTCGTTCGTCGGCTCATCCAGCAGCAAGAGGTCGGCGGGCTGCAGCATGAGCCGGGCAATGAGCACGCGGGCGCGCTCGCCGCCGCTCAGCCGCTCGACGGGCTGGTTCAGCTGCTCGCTCGTGAAGAGGAAGCGTGACGCCCAGCTGGCCACGTGGACCGGCCTGCCGTTGTGCACCACCTGATCGCCCTCCGGGGCCAACGCGCGGCGCAGCGTGAGCTTGATATCAATCTCGCGCGCCTGTGAAAAGTAGACGACGCGCAGCTGGTGTGCCTGCTTGATGGTGCCGGAGGTGGGTTCGATCTCGCCGGTCAGCATGCGCAGCAGCGAAGTCTTACCGCTGCCATTTGGGCCCACCAGGCCCACGCGCGTGCCCGCCGTGAAGACAAAGTTAAGATCATTAACAATCTGCTTGTCGCCGAAACTGAGCGCGACATGCTCCAGCTCCGCCAGTCGCTTGGTCTGCCGGTCGGTCGCGTTGAAGTCGATGCCCGCGCTGCTCTTTTGCGAGCGGGAGTTCATGTCGGCGAGTTCGCCGATCATCTCGTGCGCGCGGTCAATGCGTGC
>CALMOM010000055.1:0-2411 GCA_937873305.1 uncultured Terriglobus sp. | reverse complement strand
GCCTTGCTCTTGGTGGTGCGTGCCTTTGGTCCGCGCCGCAGCCACTCGACCTCGGTTTTTACCTGGTTACGCAGGCTTTCTTGCTGCTTCGATTGCGCGGCGAGGTGCAGCTGCCGCTCTTCCAAAAACTTTGAGTACGCGCCGTCCACTCGCAAGACGCCGCCCGCGTAGACACGGTTCAACTCAATAGTCTCGTTGGACACCGCTTCCAAAAAGTATCGGTCGTGCGACACAATGACGCAGGCAGACATGGAGCCCGCAATGACCTCTTCGAGCCACTCGATGCCCTGCAGGTCCAGGTGGTTTGTTGGCTCGTCCAGCAGGAGCACGTCTGGCTCGGTGATGGCACCTTCCATGATGGCGAGTCGCTTGCGCCAGCCGCCGGAAAGCTTCGCTGCCTCGGCGTGTTCGTCCGGGAAGCCGGTACGGCCGAACGTCTCACGCAGGCGCTGCTCACGCTCGTTGTCGGCGACGTTAGCCGCTTCAAGCGCGGCCTCCAGCACCTCGCGCACACTCTTGCCCGGCTTGAATTCGCTGGTCTGCAGCACCACGCCCACGCGTGCGCGGCGGCGTACGGAAACCTCACCACTGTCGGGTTCTTCCTCTCTCGCGAGGATCGACAGCAACGTCGACTTACCCGCGCCGTTCGGCCCCACCAGGCCGATGCGGTCGCCATCGGAGACCACGAGTGAAACATCCTGAAAGAGCACGCGCGCACCATAGCGCTTGCTCACGGACTGCGCATTGAGAATCGGCGGCATCTTCACTAGTGTAGCGAGTCAGCGCGTTAGCGAACCAGCAGGCCCGCGCTAACACGCCAGCAGGCGAATCAGCTGGCTTGCGGCCCTCACAGCATCTGCACAAAGAACAGCCGCTCGTCCGGCTCCTCACCCGGCTGGATGCTGACGATGCCACGCGCCCGCGTCATGAGCGACGGGAACTTCTCGCCCCACTCCACCAGCATCAGTGCGTCCGGCTCGGTCTCCATTTCCTCCAAGCCAAGCTGCAGTAACTCCTCATCACGTTCCAGCCGGTACAGGTCCAGGTGGTACAGCTTCAGCGCTGTGCCACGATACTCATGCACCAGCGTGAAGGTGGGACTGGTGACCTCGTCCGGGTCTGCGCCAAGACTTTGTGCGATGCCCTTGACCAGCGTCGTCTTGCCCGCGCCCAGGTCGCCACGCAGGATGACCAGGCGCGGTGCCGGCAGCATCAGCTCCATAATGGGTTGCCCAAGCGCCAGCGTGCCGCTCACACTCCGTGTCTTCAACCGCTTCTGAATCATGCTGTGTCCAGCTTAGCTGCCGTGAGTGCCATGCAGGCCGCAGATCCACTCCGCCCCATCCGCATCTGCCGTCCGGTAGCGGAAGGCATCGCTCAGGTGCGCCACGGTGTCTGTAGCCAAAACGGTGTGCTGCTCCATGCGGTGCGCGGCAAAATCACCCGCTAGCCCGTGCATGTAGACGGCGGCGTTTACCGCGTCGTGCACGTTGTCAGGGTGCTGCGCCACGCACGCCGTCACAATGCCGGTGAGGATGTCACCAGAGCCGCCCTTGGCCATGGACGGGTTGCCGGTGGTGTTGACCGATACCTCACCGTCCGGGTGCGCCACCAGCGTGCGCCAGCCCTTCAGCACCAGTGTCACGCCGTGTTCTGTGGCGAAGCGCCGCGCCAGGTCCAGCCTGTCCGCCTGCACCTCCTTGGTGGAGATGCCCAGCAGCGTGCCCATCTCGCCGGGGTGTGGCGTCAGCACGATGGTACGTTTGCCGCCATGCGCTGCCTGCTTGATCAACTCGGCCTTGCCCTTGAAGGCGTTCAGTGCATCCGCATCCAGCACCAGCGGAATGTCCGTCGCCGCTACCAGCCGCTGCACGAACTCCGGCGCCTCACCCTCGGTGCCAAGGCCTGGCCCAATGGCCAGCATGGTGATTTTCTTTAACAGCTTGGTCAGCCGCTGCGGCTCCAGATTCGACAGCGACACGGAGCCGTGTGCATCCTCATCCAGCGGCACTGTCATTAGCTCCGGCGTGATAGCCGCCACGTTGTTCAGAATCGACTTCGGCACCGCCGCCGTCACCAGCCCCGCACCCGTGCGCAGCGCCGCCAGCGATGACATGGCGGGTGCGCCGGACTTGCCATACGCCCCACCGATCAGCAGTATGTGACCGTACATGCCCTTGTTCGAGTCGATGGGCCGCGGAGGCTGAAAGAGTCGCTTCGATGCGCCAGTCCAAGTGAGCCCGGTGCTGCTTTCAATCGCCACGTCCGGCGAGCCAATAGGCGCGACCACAACCGGGCCGAAGACCTCGGGCGCGGTCAGGTGCCCGAACACATGCGCCAGCTTTGGCGCGGTAAAGGTCACCACAGCGTCGGAGCGGAAGGCACCCTCGACGCTCCGGGCTTGTGAGTCG
>CALMOM010000054.1:4569-14776 GCA_937873305.1 uncultured Terriglobus sp. | reverse complement strand
CGTCTGTGAAGAGCGCTGCTGGAGCTTTGAGCATCGCCGCTGCCGACTGATCCTGAAGAAGAGTTTGCACATGAAGTCTACTGAATAGAGAACGTGGATGCGCGTGGCCGGTCCGCGGTCGCGCTATGACCGCTGCCAGATGTGCCGGGGCGCGGCAGACCAGGTGGACCTGCGGCTGTGCCCCAAGTGCCGCCGTGCGCAGTGCCGGGACTGCTGGGACCACAACAACGGCGAATGCGCCCGTTGCGGTACGGCCCTGCCCGACCTTCCCCTTTCGCTCAAGGACACCGTGGCCTCGGTTGCCGCACATCGCTGATTGACACTACAGGAAAGGTGCACCATGCCGAAATACCAGATGTACTTCGACACCGTAAATGGCGAGATCAAGTTCAACGTGGACATCGATGAAAGCGAAACGCTGGACATGGTGCTGGAGGAGATCCTGTTTGACCTGCGCGAGCGCGGCTCCATGCTGAAGGGTGAGGGCGAGCCGGAGGTGGTTTGGAACAGCCGATCACTCGACTTTGCCATGCCATTGGCAGAGCAGGGTGTGCGGCCCTCTGACGTTTTGCGCGTTTCCACCATTGCCACCAACGGCTGACGGGAAGGGCTGTTGAGCGAGCTGTACACACGACGTCTGCGCAGCGAAGTGGAACTGCTGCACGCGCTGGCGGAGCGCAACCCCGGCCGCCTTGCGAATGTGACCACCGACGGCGGCACACTTGCGCTGGTGCTGAACGGGCCGTCTGCCATGCTCGTCGGCACCACACCGCCGTGCTCCATTGCGAGACATGACCTCTGGATCGATTTCCCGGTACACTTTCCGGCAGTCCCCATGGAACTCTTTCTCTTGCGGCCAGTGGTTCACCCCAATATTCACCCGGACACCGGGTTTGTATGCCTGTGGGACCGGCATCGTGTGAGCAACACGGTGGAACACGCCATGCACAAGCTGGTGGCCATGCTGGCTGGGTACTTGCAGAACGCGGAGCCAAGGCACGTGATGCAGCCGGGCGCTGCGACCGCATTGCCGATCGCCGCGGACGCCATGCCGCTGCTTGGAGTGCAGCGGGACGAGGTTCCGTTGCAGGTTGATACGGTACCGAGGCGGCGGCTGCAATGATCGGGTTGGGACTGCGCTGGCCAAAGGCACGCAACAACGGCGATAGTGCCCCGGAGGCCAATCACGCTGATATGGCGATGCCTGCCGGCCTCAACGAACAGGGCATCGACACAACACGGAAGGTGGTGGTTGCGCTCCAGAGCGCTCCTGAACCGGCCGGCACTGAGGTGTCTCAACACGCGGCCGTACAACGCAATGGAGAGGTAAAGGAAGACGCGGTGACCGCGAGCAGCTCTGGCCCAAAGCCAGAAGATCATGCTTCATCACTAATGGTGCCGTCCCCCGCGGCGCCACTGAACCCTGCTGCACAGCCGTCACCCGCGCAGGCGGAGCTGCAGGAGCTGACAGCCCGCGTGCAGTTTGCGCTCGGTAACCGTTTTCTGGTGCAGAGGCCGATTGCCATCGGTGGCATGGCGACCATCTTTCTGCTGCAACATCGCCTGCACGGCGGCCTGTTTGTTGCCAAGGTGCTGCATCCCGAACTGGTAAACATGCCCGGCGTGGTGGCGGGCTTTCGCATGGAGGCGACCCATGCCGCACAGCTTGGCAACCATCCCAACGCGGTGCCGGTCTTTGACTTTGGCGAAAGCGGAGATCTCTTCTACCTGCTCATGCCATACATCGAAGGCGCGGATTTAGACCGTGTCCTGCTCAAGGCCGGACCACTGTCGCGCGAGGAGACGCTGCAAATGGCTGCCCAGCTGAGCAGCCTGTTGTGCCACGCGGAGTCGCTCGGCATCGTTCACGGCGACCTTTCACCTGGCAACATCCGGTTGGACATCTACGGGCAGTACCAGATGCTGGACCTGGGCCTTTCGCAACCGTGCGGACCGCAGGACAGGCCCTACTCTGCCGGCACACCGTTGTATAACAGCCCGGAGCAGCTCGCCGGCAAGCCACTGGATATTCGCAGCGATCTGTATTCGCTGGGTGCCGTGCTGTGCGAGTGCCTTAGCAACCGCCCAGCCTTTTACGCGGACACGTTGGAGGCGATTCACGCGCGCCATCGCTCCGGCGACTGGGAGTTGCCAGAGACGCTGAACGAGGCCGATCCTTTACGCAGGCTGCTGCAAACGCTGCTGAGCGTCGACCCGGACAATCGGCCGCAGAGTGCCTACGAACTCAGTGGCATTCTGCATGCCCTGGGCTGGGCGCGGCCAGAGTTCCGTCCTGCGCCGCCGGGACTCCAGCCGTTTATGAGAGTCCCCGAGATTGCTCCGCGCAAACGACTGAGTCAATAGCCCGCCCGGTTTGTAACGCATCTGCCCATGTATTCCGGTGCTCGCCGGAAATTTCTACGCTTCCACTGCGGCGCAGCGCTGCAGCAGAAGCGCATGTGCCGACGCCAGGTGCGCCTGCTCTGCTGCAACCGTCGCCTGGTCTGCCGCCAGCTGCGCTGCAGCGCGCTCCAGTTCTGGCACAATCGCGGCAAGCCCAGGCCCGCCTGGGACGGAACGCAGCGCGACAAAGCGCTCTGGTTCCAGCGCCTCTCGCAGTTCGTCATGGGTGATGCACATGCCCTCTGCTGACGCACGGGCGTACAGGTCCGCGGCAAGCGCGTCAGGGTTGTCACTTGCCGCAGCCCGTACCGCAGCGGCAACCAGGCCGTGTGCGTTGCCAAAAGAGATGCCGCAGCGCCGCACTAGCGTATCTGCCACTTCGGTCACAGTCAGAAAGCTGCCAGCTGCCCGTTCCTGCATTCTTCCTGTGTTGAAGCTAGCTTCACTGAGTGCGCCCGCCAGTAGGCTCAGGGCACGCTGCGCGTCGGACCAGGCCAGCGCCACCAGCGGCTGCAGGCTGTCCTCACCGTCGTTCATGTCGGCAAAGGGCGTGTTGTGCAGCGCACCCAGCACCGACTGCGATTCGCTCAACGCACGCGAGGCAAGCACGCGCACGTGCTCCAACGGCACCGGATTGCGCTTTTGCGGCATGATGCTGCTGATCTGCACATAACCGTCCGACAGGCGGAGGAAGCCAAACTCCGCCGTGGACCATAAGAGCATGTCCTGTGCAAAGCGGCCCAGGCTGAGCATGGCCGTGGCCAGCACGCTGGAGGCTTCTGCAACGTAATCCACCGCGGCAATGGCGCCGTAGGAGTTCGTCACCAAGCCGCGGAAGCCCAGCAACTGCGCGGTCAAGTACCGGTCGATAGGGAAGCCTGTGGTGGTGATGGCGCACGCGCCCAGCGGGTTGCGGTTGACGCGCGCATAGCAGGCAAACAGGCGCTCCGCATCGCGCTCCAGCACCTCCACATAAGCCAGTAGGTAGTGCGCCAGCGTGGTGGGCTGCGCGGGCTGGTTGTGCGTGTACGCGGGCATCACCGTACCGGTATGCTCGCGCGCAATGCGCAGCAGCACGTCGCGCAACTCGAGCGACGATGCCAGCGCACGCAGCAGGTTTTCGCGCAGCAGCATGCGGTACATGGTCAGATCGATATCGTTGCGCGAACGCGCCGTATGCAGGCGGCCAGCCTCATCCCCACCGACAGCTGCTGCCAGCTGCCGCTCCACCAGGAAGAACAGATCCTCCACGGTGCCGTCGTAGACCGCCGCCGCGAGTGCCGCAACGTCCAGCGTGCGCAGGCCACGCGCGCACGCCGCCGCCGTCTCCGCAGACACGATGCCCTGCGCCCGCAGCATGATCAGGTGGGCACGGTCGATTTCCAGCAGCGATGGCAGAAACAGGCGCTGCGCATCGGCAAAGATGTGCGCCAGCACCTCCTTGCGGTAGACGGTGGCAGGGAAGGCAGATGCTTGCATGTTCTTCAGAATAGCCAGTCTCTGCGCGCGCCCAAACTCGCCGGTTCGGTGAGTGGCAAGCAAGAGCGTCCGCAGAGTTCGCTAAGGTCTCGCAAAGTTCGCGGTATCGTTTGCGTACTCTGGGGTAACTCGGCGTACTTTGTGGACGCTCTTGCCGTTTTCTAGAACGCGATGCGGGCACCAAACTGCAGGATGCGAGCCTCCAACACAGATGCCGTGGGCACCAGCGACGGTGCCGCCGTAATGACACCCGCGGCGTTGGTGGTGGCGGTGGTGTTGATGGACGTGAAGTTGGAGCGGTTCACGAAGTTATTGGCCTCCACAAAGATCTGCGGCTGCAGCCGTTCAAAGTAGGTGCCAAAGGTGCGGGTAAAACGCGCGTCGGCCTGAAAGATGTTCGGCGTCCGCAGCGTGTTGCGGCCCACAAACAGCGGCCGCTGCTGCCCGTTGGACCGCGCATCGCCATTGAGGTTCAGGTTAGACACCAGGTTCTGCTGATCGCCGCTGCTGCTGTTCACCAGCACGGCCAGGTTGTTGCCGTGGGCCAGGCCGCTTAGAAAGCGATTGCTGAAATGCGTGTCCGGCTGGTAGACCGCGGACAGGGTGAAGCTGTTGGGCCGGTTCACGTAACTGTTGCCGCGATCGCGCTTGCGATTGGTCGGATCCTCAATGAAGTTCGAGTTCTCGTAGCTGTTGGCCTCCGGCGCATCGGAGATGGCGTGTGACCAGGTGTACGACGCATTTACCACCAGGCCACCCGTTACGCGATGCACAAAGTTCGTCACCAGCGCGTGATAGCTGGAGTTGGCACCAATGTCGATGTAGTTGATGTTGTTATAGGCAGGGTTGTAGCGCGTATTGCTGTTGACTGTGCTAGAAAACACGGGCCGGCCATCGGCCAGCGGTGCCAGCGCCGTGCCCGTGCCGGAGACGCCCGGGATGAGGTTGCTGTTACGCAGGAACTGTAGGTTGCGCCCGCTGGTCAACACATAGCCGATGGTCAGGGCATCACTCTTGCCCATGGCCTGCTCCACCTGCGCGTTCACGTTCCAGGTGTACTCGTTCTTGAAGCGCGGCGTCAGCGCGTACGGAGTCAGCACGGTGGTCGGAATCGCCGTTGTGGTGCTGAAGGTGTTGGGAAACGCTGGGCCGCAACCAGCCAGGGTCGGTTGTGCGGCGCAGGCGGTGTTGCCGTTCAGGCTGGCCACCAGGTTGCCGCTGCGCGGGTCGCCGTTGCTGTACAGCGGATTGAAGTACGTGTTGGTGGGCGTGGCTTCGTAAAACATGCCGCCGCTCAGCCGCAGCACCGTGCCAGCCTGCGGCGTGTACGCCAGGCCCAGGCGCGGCGCAAAGTTTGCCATCGGAATGCGGAAGCTGCGCGTCTCTGCCAGCGGTGCGTTCGCCTGCGCGTTGGGCGCGCGGTATTGGTCGTAACGCACACCGTAGTTGGCCACCAGTTTGGACGTGACCTGCCAGGTGTCCTGCGCGAACACGTCGAAGAACACAGTCTGGTAGCCCGCGCCAGGGCGGCCCAACGACGCGTTGATGCTGCTGTAGCCGTACAGCCGCGTATCGGTTGCGGACGGTGCCGCGCCCGCGCGTTGCGCCTGCAAGGCCGCCGTATACGCCGCGATGGAAGGAAAGGTGAACTGCGTATACACGTCCTGCAACTGCGTGTCGTTGTTCTTCTGGAAGCCGACGCCAAACTTGAACTGGTGCGGTCCATGGATGAGTGTTACGTTGTCGGAGAACGAAGGAATCTTTTCCTGGTACTTGTCGCCCACCCCGTTGCTGCCGCCAAAGCCGCTGACCACGCCACTGATCGTAATCATCGGCCCTGTACCGGTAGTAGCACCGGCAAAGTGCTGCTCATTGCGGTACGGCCACGAGCCGCGAAACTCATTCAGCAACGTCGGCTTAAACGTGGTGATGAGCTGCGCACCGATGATATGCGCGCGGTCCTGGAAGTCAGCCTCGGCGGACTGTAGGTAAAGGCCGCCCGCATTCGTGTTGAAGGGGTAGTAATTGCGAAAGTAGTTGTAGCGCACAAACGCGGTGTTCTTTGCGTTGATGTTCACGTCTATGCGCGCGTCCACCCACTGCGCGCGCTGCACCTGCGGCGCGGTGTTAAAGTCGCTGGCCGGCACACCCAGCGCAATGAGTTGAGCCTGGTTGGCCGCCGTCACCGTGACGGCCTGCGGATTGCCACGCTTCAGGTGCTCGTACGCGCCAAACAGGAAGACACGATTCTTTACCAGCGGGCCGCCAACGCGCCCAGTAAAGTCATCCACATGGAGGTCTGGCTTGGGCCGGTAGTTCGACGCGCCCGGCGTGCAGTTCTGCAGGATGGGGCACGACGAGGCTGCTTTGGGCCGCCAGATGTACTGCGCCGCGCCGTGCAGGTTGTTTGTACCAGCGGGCGTGAGGACGTTGTAGATGATGCCCGCGGTGTTGCCGAACTCCGGTGTAAATGCGTTGGAAATGGTTTGCACCGTCTCCGTGTAGCTGTCGCTAATGGCGAACAGGCGCAGGCCGTAGCGGTCGCTCTCGGTATCCACCATGCCGTCGAGCTGGTAGTTCACGCGGTCCACCAGGCCGTTGGTGTTGACCGTGCGCGGTATACCGTTTTCCGCGTTGGGATGGCCCGACACGCCTGGCTGAAAGAGGATGAAGTTGTACGGGTTGCGCGAGGTGAGCGGCAGGTTCTGCGTCTCTGCCGAGGTGATAGTGCGGGAAAGGTCGGAGCGCGCCGCCTCGATGACAGGAGCCTCGCTGGTGACCGTGACCTCTGTGGCCACGTCGCCTGCTTTCAGCACCTCGTCCAGCGTGGCGTCGCTGCCCGCACCCACACGGATGCCAGTCTGTGTAAATGGCGCGAACGACGCTGCGTTGGCCCGCACAGAGTAGGTGCCGATGGGCAGGTTAGGCGCAACGTAGCGGCCCTCGCTGTCTGCGGTTAGTTCACGAACATAACCAGTATCGGTGTTCTTAATGACGATGGCCGTGTTCGGCACCGGCGCTCCCGTTGGATCGGTAATCTGGCCGCGGATGGTGCCGTTGATGGACTGCGACTGCCCCAGGGCGGCAGGAACGGTGGCAAGTGTCATGGCGGCAAGGGCTAAACCGCGGCGCAAATGACTAGAAGCGAAGAGCATCATAGGGTTCTCCTAACGCTGTGTGCTGCAGTGTGGTCGTGCAGAAAGAGTGTGTCGCGCGCGTGCTGGAACGGTGTGGGGTCAACAGCGATACGCGTGTTGCTGCAAGCACACGGGAGCCGCCGCGGCGGGCGGGGCGGACTGCGGGTACTCGGCAGACAAAGCAGACAGCGACGTGGCCACTGCGCCATGCAACTGTGCCTCCGCGCGCAGGGCAGAGGGCACAATGCGCGGTACGGGCATGCTGTGGCGCTGCATGGCCTCCTGCACCGCCGTGCACAACGCAGCATGGGCTCCCACGCCGGCTCCAAGCACAATCAGCGCAGGGTCCAGCACCAGCACCAGCGTGGTCAACGCCCCGGTCAGCAGATCTGCTGTCCAACGCATGACTTCCTGCGCCAGAGCGTCGCCTGCTTCGGCCCGGTCGAAGATCTCCGGCGCATGCAGAGAGTTCAGACGTTCCGCATGGGCATGCTCCGCCAGCAGCTCGCGCCAGCGCCGTTCGATCCCGAGGCCACCAATCTGCCGCTCCAGCGCACCGAGTTCGTCCATGCGCACCGGCTCCTGCTCTACAGCAGCGGGTTGCAGATAGCCAATCTCGCCCGCCAAACCGTGTGCTCCACGCAGCAACTGGCCGCCCGCCACGATGCCCGCGCCCACGCCGGTCCCCATCGCTACAAACACGTAGTCCGGCACACCCTGTGCAGCGCCTGCGGCACCTTCGCCCAAAGCCGCCAGGTTGGTGTCGTTGTCCACGGCGGCAGGCACGCCAAACTCCGCTTGCACCATCTCTCGCAGCGGCACGTCCGTCCAGCCGGGCAGATTAGGCGCTGCCACCACCACGCCGCGGCGCACATCCGTCACACCGGGCGCGCCGACTGTGACATGCAGCAACGGCGCTGCAGGCACCGTTGCCAGCATGGCATCCGCGCCCGTTCGCAACAGCGACAGCACCCCTGCCGGATATTTCCTACCGTCAGGAAGGTGTGTCTGCCAGCGCGCTGCCTCTATGCCATCGCGATGGGCCAACAGCATGCGCACACGCGTGCCACCCACGTCTGCGGCCAGCAGGTAGCCGCCTGGCTCTGCCACATGGCTCATCGCGGCACTCTCCGCCTGCCGTGTGGCGAGAATAGGGAAGGGGCGGCACACTGCCACCGTGTGGTTTCGAATGTCACCGTGCGCTGATTATAGAGAAGCAGCTGCAGCGCGCCTGCGCGGGTTTACGCCAGAGTAGAGTGCAGTGCCAGGCGGACGAATGCATGGCATAGACCAGTACAGCGTCTTCAGGCAGTCTGTGGCCTGGTTCCCATCAGACTGCCTGAACGACTCAGACCCTTGTCACACCGTCTAAAGCGGCTTACTGCGGTGTCACGTGGAACAGGCCGCCCGACTTGTCATCCTCAACCATCCACAGGGTGCCGTCCGGTGCTTCCTCGATGTCACGGACACGATGGCCAACGTCATAGCGAGTTACTGCGGTCGCGCCACCCTTGCCGTCCAGCTTCAACAGCGTCAGGCTCTTGGTGGCCAAGCCGCTCACGATGCCATCCCCGTTCCAGCCGGGAAAGGTGCCACCTTTGTAGAACCTCAGGTTGCCAGGCGCGATCACCGGGTTCCAGTAGATGACCGGCTTGGTCAAGTCAGGCCGCGTATCCGGGCTGGCAATCGGCACGCCGTTGTAGTTCATGGAGTACGACGCCAGCGGCCAGCCGTAGTTCTTACCCTTTTCGATAAGGTTCAACTCGTCCCCGCCCTTGGGTCCGTGCTCCACCTCCCACAGCCGTCCATCCTGGCTGAACGCGAGGCCGTACGGTGTGCGGTGACCGGTGCTCCATGTCTCTGACGGCGTCAGGTTATCGCCGGGAAAGGTGTAGGTGCGGACGGCTTTTGCCGTCTTCGCCGCCTCGGTATCAGACGGAGGATCAATGACATCGACCGTCTGTGCACCCTTCTTGCCGGCCATGGGGTTGCCAGGAGCAGGCTTGCCATCCAGTGTCAGCCGCAGCACCTTGCCCAACGGCTGGTTTGGGTCCTGCGCCGGTGTAAAGCGCTGCCGATCGCCACTGGTGAGATAGAGGTACTTCTTGTCAGGCGAAAACGCCACCGCCGCGCCAAACTGGCCGCCCTGACCGCCCTCCGCATCGTGCCAGATCACCTTCAGGTTCTGCAGGCTGGCCGAGCCATTGCCCAACTGGAGCGTGGCGCGGGCCAGCGCCAGGCTGCTGCCGCCCGCCGCCTGCGGCTCGGAATACGTCATGTACACGGTGTGGTCGGTCGGGTAGTTGGGCGACAGGTACACGCCCAGAAAGCCGCCCTGGCCCTTGTACAGTACCTCCGGTGCACCGGTGACGTCCGTCTTGTCGCCGGTGGTGGTCACCAATTCCAGTCCGCCACTCTTCTGCGTGATCAACATGCGCCCATCCGGCAGAAAGGCGATGCGCCACGGCCAGCTGAGCGTCGACACCTGCTCCACCTTGAACGGGTTGGTACCGGCAGGCTTTTGATCGCCCATGTTAACCTGCGCTACAGCCGTGGTGGCGCACAGACCTGCGGCAAGCCACCCCATTATCGATACCTTCGCCACGTAGATTCTCCTGAAAATGCCAACTTGTCGATGGGAACGCGCTGCGAGAATGCCCACGCCGACACCCACCCACAGCGAGATGCGCAAAACAACCCTAGCACTCTGACGCTGGTCGCTGGTAAAAAGTCCAACAGCGGTCCGGCTACGCCGCCGAATCGCCCTGCGTCCAACTGCCATGCTGGTTCCAGAGTTCGCACGCGAGTTTTTACGGTGTCACGTGCTGCGGCCGCTTCTACGGCTGCTGCGGGGCGGCGTCACGCCCAAGCGGCTGGCGTGGAGCCTCGCCTTGGGCATGATCATTGGGATCAATCCCTCCGTCGGACTCACGACCTTTGTCGTCATCATGCTGGCGTGGATCTTCGGCCTGAGCCAGGTTGCCTCACAGATCGGAACGCATGTGGTGGCACCGCTGCACCTGCTGTTCTTCATTCCCTTCATTGAAGCGGGCGTGTACCTCTTCCACACCAAGCGGCTGCCCATGACACGCAAGCAGATCGAACACCTGAGCCACCATCCAGTGCGCCTGCTGCGCGAAATCTGGCAGTGGGAGTGGCATGCACTGCTGGTGTGGGCCGCGATCGCT
>CALMOM010000054.1:0-4559 GCA_937873305.1 uncultured Terriglobus sp. | reverse complement strand
TGTCGTGCTCACACCGCTGCTGGCCATCTACCTGCGGCGCGCGCTTGTTCTTCTATTGCGCAGGCATCGCACGCTGCTGTACTCACGCGCCACGGTGCGTTAGTCGCAAAACAGAACGGCGGCATACCGTGATGGTTTGCCGCCGTGCCACTCCACAAAGAATGCTAGAAGCGATAAACGAAGCTCGCGCTTGGTTCGGCGCTTACACGCCAACTGCTGGTGCTGAGGGCGGCGTTGTAAAAGTTGGGTGCGCGGTAGAACAGGCCACGGCCCTCGATACGCAGGGCCAGGTGACGCTGGGTGCGCGGCATCGCAATGTCGAACCCTGTCTCCAACAGACCCGCACCACGCCACTGGTTTGCGCCACCCAGCGTGGGAACGAAGTCGATGGCGCCGCCACCAACATTGACGAATGGCTGAAATGGGATGTGCTTGGGGTGGAACTGGTATGCGCCGGTCGCCTCATGCGTCGTGGTAGGGATGCTGGTACCCATGCGCGTCGGCGAACTTGCCAGATAATAGCTATAGCGCTCCTGGTAGTGCTGGTAGCCGTAGTTCACTTCCACACCAGCCCACGGCACCGGATGAAACTGTAGCGACGTAAGAAAGCCGACGGACGAAGTGTTGTACTGCGTCTGGCCAGACACGGTGTTGGTCAGCGTCACGCCCTGCGGTGTCACCGAGTTGAACGTCACGGCGCGCGGATTGGACGTCAGCGTCTCCAGGTAATTACCCGTTGCTCCTACCGAGATGGCTGCACCATGCAACTTATAAAACTGCGCCGGTGCGCTTACAGCAGCAGTAAGTCCAAGCAATACGGGAACTACTTTCTTGACAAAGGAAAACACTAGACCTCCAAAAGGGTGTTGCACACAAGCCGCACATGCGCCATGCAGGCGCAGCAGCCATGCTTACCAATGATGACGTGTGCGGCAACGAGGCGACTCGAAGCGCAGGACACCGTGATTCGGGGTCATATTCCCGACTACGGGCTAAAGCGACTCAGGTGATCTCGCATGAGCGGACCACAGAACGAGGAGACGCGAAGTCAGGCATCGGACATACAGATGTTAACTGCCGGCCTCACATCGAATAGAGTCGTTTACTTGCCATTACGTTGCCGTACTGTACGAGATAGAAGCTCAACGGCATAAGTTGGCTCTAATTGGCGTTCTAAGTTGCCGTAACGCTTACCAGGTATGTACTTACTCTTAAAAACTTGCAAAGTATTTGCATCCTTTCCGCAGAGTACGCATGAGTGCGTTCTGAAGCATTTGCTCCTCGTCCTGCATCTAATAAAGAGGGAGTTGAAATGGGGACACAGGAAACGGCAATTCTGGCGGGTGGTTGTTTCTGGGGTATGCAGGAACTGTTGCGGGACCGTCCCGGTGTCATCTCGACCCGCGTGGGGTACAGCGGCGGCGACGTGGCGAACGCGACCTATCGTAATCACGGCCACCACGCCGAGGCTGTAGAAATCGTTTTCGATCCGGCAACGCTCAGCTTTCGTACCTTGCTGGAGTTTTTCTTCCAGATCCATGATCCGAGCACGCCAAACCGGCAGGGCAACGATCGTGGTGAGAGCTACCGCTCCGCGATTTACTACACCAGCGATGCTCAGAGGCACGTTGCGGAAGAGACAGTCGCCGATGTCAATGCGAGCGGCTTATGGCCAGGCAAGGTCGTTACTGAGATCAAGCCCGCTGGACCGTTCTGGCAGGCTGAACCGGAGCATCAGGACTACCTGCAGCGTATTCCCTATGGCTACACCTGCCATTGGGTGCGCCCAGACTGGCAGCTACCTCGCCGCGCGGCTGCAGTCGGTGTAACAGCCTAATCAGCGCCCGCCAGAGAGCTGAACGGGTACCGTCACCTGTTTGGCGGGCAGGCACATACGTTCGTTACAGGCCTGGTATCGCACCAGCACCTGCAGGTCGCGTAGCGTGCCCGCGACGGTGGCGAGATGGAGTGTAAACGTGGTCGACCGCGCAAACCAGCCGGTCACCACGTGCGACTCCGGGTCAATGCTGTGGTGTGGCTTCTCCTCGTCCACTCGCAATAAGTCAACGGACGAGTTCTTCGCCAATGCAATTTCTGTTGCGAGCGGGAAGCTCTCTCGATCCTGCAGGGCATACAGGCGCCAGCCATCGTCAATGGATGCATGCAGCAGTACAGCAAACCGGCTGCCTGCATGCATTGTTGAGGAGACATTCGCCTCCGCCGCCCAATGCACCGGCTCCAGCGCGACAGGCCGCACCTGTGCAGCACTTGCCGACACTGCAAGGCCAAGGGCGGTTAGACAATGAAGCTGGCTCTTCACTGCGTCTGCTCCACGGGTGCATACGCGGCCTGGAGAACGCGGTGGGTCCGCGTGTCCTGTACAAAGGCAACCACGCCCAACTCCGCCGGGCGCAGCGAGACATCCTTGCTGAGGAGTTGCACCGGGCCGAAGTGGTCATTTTCGTTCTGAAAGTGTTGGAGGTACTGGGAGCCGGCCTGGCGAATGGCAGAGAGGTCAAAGCTCCCTTCGAACGACTCGTGTCGGCCCGGATGCAGAGGCTCACCCCAGGCGGGTGGGCTGCTGATGGCGCGCACCACCATGCGATGAAATCGCACACCGTTCTCGCCGCTGTATCGCACGTGGTCTTCCACCAGGACATAGTTGAGCACAGGCGCTGGCGGCTGCACGCCCTGCTCACGATCCGCAGCTGCAACGGCAATGTTATCGCCAGGCCACGGTGCGTTCTGCGCCGCAGAGAGCGTCTGTAACTGCTCTGCGTTGACGCTTTCCACGCTGACGGGTACGCGAATGTGGCCAGTTCCATCGAGCTTCGCCGAAAGGTGCAGCACAAACCCGCTGGTGCGCGCGCCCTGCACATCTACCAGGTGGCCCAGCGCCGCGTTGATGGCCGAAGCCTCAGCGCGCGTGCCGCCAAACACCGCCATGCGCTTGCCGTCGAGGAAGAACGTGGGTGTGTTTCCCACGCCCAGCACCTCAGCCCGAGCCAGGCTAGCTGGATTCGCCAGCGGGTCGGGCCTCGGCACGTGCTCATCCCACTCCAGCAGCATCACGTCCGCAGCACCGTACGAGGCAAACAGAGCCTCTGCCGCCAGGTCAGCACCCGCGCATGGCATGCAGCCCGCGCCGGTAAACAGTTCCAGCAGCACGGTATGGGCCGCCGGTGTGGCGGCGGTACGCTGCCGTGCCTCAGACAGTGCAGGATTGAGCTCACTCCATCGGCGATCCAGCTGCTTCTCCAGACCGTCGAGCGATGCCGCCTGGTCAGGATGCTGTTCTCGAAAGAGTCGCTCCAGCATGGCGCGGTCGTCGGATGAAACTTCGCCCAGGACTGCGGCTGTTTCTAACTCAGTCAAGGCCTCGATGTCGTTGTGCGCACGGACGGCCAGCGCGCCTTGCAGGGCATGCAGCTGCGCACTTCGGGGCTGAAGTTTGGCAGCCTCAGCCAACAGCGGGCCTGCCTGCCCGAGCTTGCTTTGCCGCAGGTAAACGTGCGCCAGGCTCAGCACGGCAGCGGCGCGAGCCTCGGTGTAGCCGCTGTGCAATTCCTCCGGTGTGGGCATCTCCGACTGCAACTCGCCAAACATTCGCGCCATGCCGCGCAGGTAAACTGCCTCCGTCAGGCCGTGTACCGCCTCTTCTGCCAGGCGCTGCGCCAGCGGCAGCAGCACACCGGCGCTGGCCAGCAGATCTGCCTCGCGCGCCTGCTCTACCAGGCGGTCGTAACCTTTGCCGGCATTGGCGACGTTGACGCCGACCTGGTCCCGAATCTCTGCCGAGCGTGCAGGAAAATACCGCAGCAACAGCTTGAGTGCCGCTTCCTGCACCTCGTCGAAGTATTTGCTGTCACCGTACTCGACGGAGAATGCCCGCAGCGCCGTCAGCCGTTGCGCCGGGTCGGCTTGCCCCATGGCTGCCTGAAAGGCCCGCTGGTCTACCGGCAGCTGCCGCTCCTGCGCGCCTGATTGTGGGCCGCAGCCAAGCAGCAGTGCAGCCCCAATCCACGCGACCACTCCAGCCCTGCGCATGGCTTTGACTGTAGCGCACGGCGCAGCAAGCGGACCGCTTTACGGCTACACAGCTTTGTCGGCATGACCCACTTACGGAACAGCCGCCTGCCGCGTTAGGCTGGCTGCACATGCAGGTTCACCTGATCGACGGCACCTACGAGTTGTTTCGCCACTTCTACGCGTGGCCTTCCATGCGCGACGCGGACGGCCGCGAGGTGGGCGCGGTCAAGGGTGTGCTGGCCTCGATTCTTGCGCTCACAAAAGATGGAGCGACTCACCTGGGTGTCGCTACCGACCACGTCATTGAGTCCTTCCGCAACCAGTTGTGGCCCGGTTACAAGACCGGCGCGGGGATCGACCCGGACCTCTACGCGCAATTTCCTTTGCTGGAGGAGGCACTGGAGGCACTCGGCATTGTGGTGTGGCCCATGGTGGAGTACGAGGCGGATGACGCTCTCGCCGCTGCCGCCCGCCTGACCGCACAGGACCGGCGGGTGGAGCGTGTGCTGATCTGCACGCCTGACAAAGAC
>CALMOM010000053.1:7705-16467 GCA_937873305.1 uncultured Terriglobus sp. | reverse complement strand
AGCCGCCACGGTTTCGGCCTCCGCCAAGCACGCTGCCAAGCACCATGCCAGAGAGAAACCCCCCAGGACCGCCGCGTCCGCCGCCCCGCAGGATGACAAACAGGATGAAGAGGAAGACAAGCAGTCCGACAATGCCGCTGCCACCGCCGGAGCCTTGGCGCCGCTGTCGTTGCGGTTGCTGCGGCGCAGACAAGGTAACACCCGCATCCTGCGCAATGACATTCGTGACATCACCCACACCTGTACGGACCGCACCGTTGTAATTGCCTGCTTTTAGGTCCGGCACCATATCCCGGCCGATGTCGCCGGTCTTGCCATCCGGCAAAATACCTTCGAGGCCATAGCCGATCTCGAACTGGTACTTATGATCTTCCACTGAGATCAGCAGCAGAGCACCACGATCCTGCGCCTTTGGTCCAGGTTTCCATTTGGCAAACAGGGCGTTCGCGAACTCAGCCGGCGTGCTGCCGTCCTCGATCTTCTTGATGATCGCGACAAATACCTGCGCATGCGCCTGGGTGTCTAATTGCTTTAGCGTTGCATCTAGGTCCGCTTCGGTGGTGCTATTGAGCACGCCGGCATAGTCATTGACGTATGCCGTCGGCAGGGGCATGGATGAAACAGTCTCAGCCTGAAGCAGTCCACCCCACAGTAAAGCCACGACAGAAAGAAGTGCGTACCGTAGCCAAGCTGCCATCACAGGTGATGATACGCTGCGGCCCGCCGACAGGTCCGCAGAAAGCAAAAGGGCCAACCCGGTTGACCCTTGTCATTGCGCCATTGCAGTGGACTATGCGCCAAGCTTGGCTTTCAGGGAGTCCACCATCTCGGTATGCTTCCCGATAACATCCGCGGCGTGCGCGGTCAGTTTCTTCATGTCGGGATTTTGCGTTTCTGCGTTTTCCTGCTTGACCTTGGTCAGATCCTCATGGTGATCCTTGTCAGCCGTATCCACGAAACTTTTGTCATAGGTATCTCCGGTGAGCACCTTCAGCTTCAGTAATTCCGCATCCGCAGTGGCACTGGGCGAGGTGGGCAGCGTAACGCCGGCCTTTGCTGCGACCGGCTTGGTACCCGCAATCAGGGCGCGGTGATCCGTAATCATTTTTGTTGCAAAAGCCTTCACTGACGGGTTCTTGGTAGTCCGCAAGGTCATTTCCGCCATTTTGATCTCGGCGTAGTGATCCTCGGTAGACGCCTTGAGGAAATCCTTGTCCTTGTCAGAGAAGCCCTGGGCGAACAAACCGGAAGCGCCGGTACATGCGAACAACACAGTGGCGAACACAGCGGCATGAATCTTCATAAGTCTCCCTTATCCTTCGGTACTTGTTGTGAGATGCAAGCGCCGTAAATCGCGTGACACAGCTGGTGAAGATGCGGCTCCCTGTATCCTTGCCGGATGGATTCCCTGCTCACCTCTCTCTCTAGTACAACCGTCGCCCCTGTTGCCAGAAAGGAGCCACACCCCACCCACCTCCATGGCACCACGCTGGAGGACGACTACTATTGGTTACGCAACAAGGACTCCGAAGAAGTTCGCTCGTACCTTCAGGCGGAAAATGCGTACACAGAGGTAGTGCTTTCGCCCACAAAGGAGCTGCAGGAACATCTGTATCGTGAGCTGTTGTCTCACATCAAAGAGACGGACACGTCCGTTCCCTACCGTGATGGGAACTGGTTTTATCTCACGCACACCATGGAAGGTTCGCAGTACGCGATCCACGCGCGTAGCCGAGTGCTCGGCGGCGGACAGTACGACGCATCCCAACCGGAAGAGGTGCTTCTGGATGTAAACCAGCTTGCAGTGGGCGAGGCCTACATGGCGCTGGGTGCGCTGAGTGTCAGCCCGGATGGCAACCTGCTGGCCTACACCACCGACAACACCGGCTTCCGCCAGTACACTTTGCACATCAAGGACCTACGCACCGGTGAGGTGCTGCCCGACACTGCGCAGCGAGTAGGTGCCCTGGTGTGGGCCGCAGACAGCAAAACGTTGCTGTACACCGTGGAGGATGAGCAAACCAAGCGGCATGACAGAGTGCTGCGGCATTCCCTCGGCTCGGCCGCTGCAGAAGATGCACTCATCTATGAAGAAGCAGACGAGCGCTTCAACGTGGGTGTCGGCCGCACGCGTGACCGCAAATATCTACTGCTCGGGATTGAAAGTCACACGACCACTGAATACCACTTTCTCGACGCTGCGGAGCCCACCGGTCAGTTCCGGCTCTTGGCCGAACGTGTGCCCGACCAGGAGTACGACGTGGACCACCGCGGCGGCCTGTTCTACATCCGGGTGAACGACACGGGCAAAAACTTTCGCGTGGTGACTGCCCCCGTGAACACTCCCGGACGTGAGCAGTGGCGCGAGTTGCTGCCGACAGAAAACGACGTTCCGCTGGACAGCTTCGACGTCTTTCAAACCTTTGCCGTCGCGTCTGAAACCGTGCAGGGTCTGGATCGGCTACGAGTCTTTCCATTCGACGGCGACACCCTGACCAGCACTCCGGCATCTGTGACCTTTCCAGAGCCCACATATTCTGCTGGCCTGCATGTCAATCGGATCTTTGATACAACAACCTTCCGCTACAGCTATCAGTCCCTGGTCTCGCCAGCCTCCGTGTATGAGTATGAGGTCGCCACCGGGCAATCAACACTGCTGAAGCAGCAGGAGGTACCGGGCGGCTTTGAACGCTCAAACTATGCCTCGGAACGTGTATGGGCCACAGCCGCAGATGGTGTTCGGATACCGGTGTCACTGGTGTACCGGCGTGATCGCCTTGCAAAAGACGGAACGTCCCCGCTCTATATCTATGGCTATGGCTCGTACGGGCATGCGCTGCCAGTCGGCTTTGGCACCACTCGCCTGGCGCTGCTGGACCGTGGTGTAGTCATGGCCTACGCGCACATTCGCGGTGGCGGCGACCTGGGCGACCAGTGGCATGACGACGGCAAGATGATGGCCAAGCGCAACACCTTCACTGACTTTGTCGCGGTCGCGGAGCATCTTCTTGCCGAGGGCTACGGCGATAAGGACCGGGTTGCCATCGAGGGTGGCAGTGCTGGTGGCCTTCTTATGGGCGCAGTGGTGAACCTGCGGCCAGATCTGTTCCGCGCCGTTCTTTCGCATGTGCCCTTCGTGGACGTGATGAACACCATGCTGGATGCATCGCTACCGCTTACCGTGGCGGAGTACGAGGAGTGGGGCAATCCGAACGAGCCGGATGCGTTCGCTTATATGCGGAGCTATTCGCCCTACGACAATCTGCAGGCAGGTCCGTATCCCGCAACGCTGGTGAAAACGAGCCTGAATGACTCCCAGGTGATGTACTGGGAGCCTGCGAAGTTCGTCGCCAGACTACGCACACTCAAGACGAATGCAGACCAGCCCCTTTTGCTTCACACCAACATGGACGCCGGGCATGGCGGTGCTTCCGGCAGGTACGACTACCTGCGCGAGATCGCTATGGACTACGCATTTCTGCTGAGCGAATTGAGTCTGGCCTGAGGTGGCAACCTCTAGATCGCAGCTACTGCTTCCGGCACCGCATCTCCCTCGCCCGGTGCCAGAAACAGGTTTCGCTCCAGACCGTGTTGCCGGTCGTACAGTTCGCGATAGCGCCCGTGCAGGGCGTACAGTTCGCTGTGCGTACCGCGCTCGACGATGCTGCCTGCTTCGACCACCAAGATCTGATCGGCGTTGCGGATGGTGCTGAGCCGGTGAGCGATGACGAAGGTCGTGCGGCCGGTCATCAGATGGTTTAGCCCCTGCTGGATCATCGCTTCGCTCTCCGAATCAAGCGAACTGGTTGCCTCGTCCAGAATCAGGATTCGCGGGTCGGCGAGGATAGCGCGCGCGATCGACAGTCGCTGCCGCTGGCCGCCTGAAAGCTTCACGCCCCGTTCACCCACGACCGTCTCGTAGCGCTCGTCAAATCGCTCGGCGAACTCATCCACACGCGCAATACGGCACGCGGTCAGGAACTGCTCTTCGGTCGCCTGTGGTCTCGAGAACAAGATGTTCTGCCGAATGGTTCCGTCAAATAAGAACGTTTCCTGCAGCACCACGCCCAGCTGCGAGCGGTAGCTGGCGAGCTGCACTGTGGACAAGTCCATACCGTCGACCAGCACGGTGCCCGTCGTGGCGTCGTGAAACGCACAGACCAGCGAGATAATGGTGCTCTTACCGGAGCCGGATGACCCCACGAGTGCCGTCACGGTATCGGGTTTTGCATGGAAGCGGATGCCATGCAGTACGGGTTTGCCGGGATCGTACGCAAACTCAACAGAGTCGAAACGCACATCTCCCTGCAGTTCCGGCGCTGTCACGCTGCGTCGCGGGTCCGCATCTTCCTGCTGTGTGCCAAGGATCTCGGCCGTCCGGTCAAGGCCTGCAAACGCCTCGGTGAGTTGGGTGCCGATATTGACTAACGAGGTGATCGGCACCACCATGAACGCCAAGAACATGTTGTAGGTCACGTAGCCGCCGACGGTCAGGTGTCCAAGTACCACTTGCCGAGCACCCAGGTACATGACCAGCGATCCCACACAACCCAGCACGGCCGTTGACGAAAGCGCCATGATGGACGTGGCAGTGAGTGAATCGAAGATGTTCTTCAGTAGGCGGTTAGCGCCCTCGGCAAAGACTCGTGCTTCACTCGCTTCGGCATGGTAGCCCTTGATTACGCGTACACCGCCCAGCGATTCTGTTAGGCGGCCCGTAACCTCTGCGTTCAACGCTGCGCGTGCACGGAAGATTGGGCGAATTGTGCTGAATGCACGCCGCATTACCATCGCAAATATGAACATGATGCTGAACGTCAGAAGCGTCATGCTGGTCGACAATCGCATCAGGTAAATGAAGGAAAGTGTAGCGGTGAGCATGCCGCCGATGAAGTCCACCAGGCCGGTGCCAATCAGATTACGCACACCTTCCACGTCCGTCATGATGCGCGCGACGAGCGTGCCTGACCGATTGGCATCGTAGTACGCCACGGACAGGCGACCCACATGATCCTGCACCTTGATGCGGAGTTCCGTAATGAGGCGCTGCCCGGCCTTTGAAAGGATTTGGGTGAGCGAGTACGACGTGAGTCCCTGCACTACCGTGGCAGAAAGGACAGCACCCACGATGTATGGCAGCAAGCGCGTTTGGTGCTGACGCATGACATTGTCGATCAGGTAGCGTGTCGTCGCGGGCAGCACCAAACCACAAGTCCGGTTTACCAGCATGATGAAGAAGCTGCCCAGCAACAGGCCGGTCCGCGGCCGGATCAGGGTTTTGATTTCCGGCCAGACTTTTCGCAACTCCGGCGCTTTTTTCTTGGTCATTTCCGCGGATACAGCGCGAGACGGATTGCGCGAGGTGCGCTCTGCACCGCGCATGGCACCGTTACCCCCACCCGAAAATGAATGTCCCATTGATCCCACGTTGCTGCCTTCTCTCCAGTGGTTCTTGATGCGCACAGATCCGGCTGGGTGCACCTTGTCCCACCGGTGTGTTTACAGTAAGCCCTACAAGGGGCGAGCTTCATTCGTTTGCGACAGCTGCCCGGTATTTCCCGTCACGACGCTCGCCATCTTCGCGGCCACCTCATCTACAGACCACTCGTTACCCGGATACCACGCTACTACCTTGCCGTCAGGGCCCACCAGTGTTGTCGACAGGGAGTGCGTAATCGAAGCGTTGCTGCCGGTCACTCCCAGATTAAAGAAGTGCTCTACCGCGGAAAGCGTGGCAGGGGCGGGAGCGGCAAATTGCCAGTGTTGAAAGCCTGCGTCGCCCACATAGGTCTTGCCGTAGGCGCGAAGGACCGATGGCGTATCGAACGCCGGGTCGAAACTGAGAGACAGCAAATCCGTATCGGCACACAGCTGCGGCGTTTGGCACAGCCTCGTCTGGATCGCTGCAAGGTTCTTGCTCATTCGAGGGCAGAAGTCGCCGAGCGGGCAGCGAGTGTAAATAAAGGTAATCAGCAACGCTTTGCCGCGAAAGCCGCTCAAAGCGAGCGCCTTGCCGTCTTGGTTTGTTACGTGAAAATCTGGCACGACATCGCCGGGTGTAGGTACGTGGTAGTTGGACTGGGGCCGGAAGTCGGGCTTTGCTTGAGCGAGCACGGCGATTTCGTCAAGCTGCGCATCGCGGTAGTCGCCGTCTGCCGTCTTCTGCACCTGGAGCCGGGCGCGAATCACATCGCCGCGGTGCAGGTCTGAGGTGATGTTGCCGTACACCAGCTTGTACGGCATGGTCATGGCAGGCATAAAGCCCGGAACGGCATCATGCTGCAGGGTGATTTCGCCCTTTGCACCGTCGACCGCCACGATGACGCCTTTAAGAGGGTAAGTCTCCGTACCGGATTTCAGCTTCTCTGTTGATTGTCTGCACCCCTGCACGGTCAGTCCGGTGAGCAACAGCAACGCCGAGATTACCGCATTTCGAAACAGCGACATGCCTCCATGATACGGTGCGAATGTAGTCGGTAGGCGAGTGCGCACCGCACAGTTGAGCCGAGGAGGTCTGCGGATGTTGCGTCAGTGGCGCAAGCAAACAAAAGCTGCCGGCGCAGCACGCCCCGCTGCCCAGCCGCACGTCGCATTGCTGCACGGGGCAATGTTATTGTCAGGGTTCGGTACGGTATTCCTTGGACCGGTGCTGCCTGTGCTTGCCGCCGGAGCCCACACAAACGACAGCGGCAGCGGCCTGTTCTTCACGGCGCAGTTCATCGGCTCCTTTCTCGGCGGCGTCACCACCAGCGCGCACCTTTGGCGGTCCCTGCTGCGTGGCTGCGCGGCTGCAGCCGTAGGATTCCTGCTGTTGGCCCTCTGTATCGGCCACCAGGCCGCGCTGCCGTGGTACGCCGTTGCGCTGCTGCCCCTCGGCTTTGGTGTTGGGCAGGCCTTGACCTCGGTCAACCTGCTTACAGCGCGGCGCTTTCGCAAACAGCAGGGCGCGGCGCTGTCACTGGTCAACTTCAGTTGGAGCCTGGGCGCTGTCCTCACTCCGTCTGTCCTGGGTTATCTGCTGAAGCACAGTGCACTGCAGCACATTCTATTGGGCGCCTGCGGACTGTTTTGTGCGGCACTGGTAGGCACGGCCTGGAACAGCCGGCAGCCAGCCCAGCAAGACTCCATCGTGCCGGCCACAGACCACGGGAGCAACAGGCTGCCACTCGCGACTTTCCTCTTCTTTGCATCACTCCTTTTCACTTACGGCGGTGTCGAAACCTCACTGGGCGGATGGACAGCTACGTTTGGCCAGCGTTATGGCAGCAGCGGCAGTTCCATGACGGGAAGCACCGCGGGGGCATTCAGTACCACCGCGCTGTGGCTGGGCCTGACGATTGGCCGCGCGCTGGTGCCGGCGCTACTTCCACGCATTCGGGAGCGGACCTTGCTGCAAACAGCCGTCGTCGCCGCGACCCTCGCAGCGCTTGCGCTGAGCAGAAGCAGCGGTGGGTTTGAAATGGTGCTGACCTGCGCGCTGCTAGGCCTTGCCCTTGCACCATGGTTCCCGCTCGTGCTCACCGGCATGATTGCTGCTGGGCTAAGCGCCAGGCAGGTAGGCACCGTTATTGCTGTATCCGGCATCGGAGCCGCCATTCTGCCTCTTCTGGAGGGCTCGCTGTCACGCTCCACAGGCTCGTTACGGCTGGCCCTTTCAGTGCCGATTACCGGACTCTTCTGGTTATTGCTTTCCAGTTTTAAGCGCGTCCCACCCGGTTCTCAGTGGGCCACCACGCTTAGCGACGCCGGGTCGAAAGGCGTATAAAAGGAGAATGGAGGACAGTCCAGAAGTTCACCAGAGCCCGGCTTACCTTTCCGGGGTACTAAGCGCTATTTCGCGCGGGGCAACCGTGGTGACCCCAGGCAGGCGGGCGGCCAACCGGCTGGCGCGGCAGGTGGATGCAGCTGCAGTGATGCAAGGCCAGCAAAGCTGGCGCGCCGCAAGGATATTGCCCTGGGCTGCCTGGGTCAGCACGCAGTGGGACGCTGCGCTACTGCACGGCATCGAGACGCGGATCGTTCTGAACAGGGTCCAGGAATTCGCGCTTTGGGAGAGCGTCGTTCTAGAAGACGGCAACGTGGCAGAGCAGTCCACCCAGCACCACGCTGAGGTGTGCATGCGAACAGCTGGACTGCTGGGCACGTATGGGGCAAGCTCGTCCTTCAGCAACTATGCACCTCCCGGAACGCTCTCCACCGATGCAGCAATGTTTCGTCGTTGGTACATCCGCTTCCAGGACATCTGCAAACGCGAGGATTATCTCTCCGCAGCCACAGCAGAGGCTGAACTTAGCGCGTTGATTCGCGAGCGGCGTATACCTGCCGAGCCCGAAGTACTGTTGTTCGGCTTTCCCGAGTTTTCGCCTGCGCGCCGACAGCTGTTAAACGCGATGCGTGAAGCTGGTTCAATCGTTCAAGAGCTAAACGTGTCTTCAGCCCCGAGCGCACCGCCACAGTTCCAGCGGTATGCCGACCGCGAGGCAGAGCTGCGCGGATGTGTCCGATGGGTGCGGGCTCGCCTCGACCGGGCACCGCAGCAGGCGGTGCGCGTGGTCGTACCAGACCTGCCTGCAGTGCGCAACGAACTGGAACGCGAGCTACGCATGACGGTGTCGCCGGGCAGCGCCAATGTCGTTGACCCCGCAGCAGTGGCATACGAGTGTTCTGCAGGCACGCCGCTGTACTCCGTACCGTTGGTCCGGGATGCAGTGCTGTTCCTGCAATGGTCCAACGAACGTCTACCGCTCGAAGACGCGGACGCC
>CALMOM010000053.1:0-7695 GCA_937873305.1 uncultured Terriglobus sp. | reverse complement strand
CCTCCGCTCCAGTCACTTAACCCTGGCAGAATCCTCGGACGACGGAGCCTTGCTGGAGGTGGCAAAGCTGCGTACGGAGATTCACCTTCGCAAGGATTTCTCATTGCGGCAGGCTTCAGTCCTGCTGCATCCACACACAGCAGGCGCAGGCCTGCTCAGCCTCTATCGCCAAGCTACAGAGCTGCACTCGTTATCTGCTTTCTATGCATTGTTCGCAGGCAAGGCCCAGTCTCTACTGCAGACAGGCGGCTGGCCGGGTAGAAACCCGCTCAATGCCGAGGAAACACAGGCAGTAGACGCTTGGCAAAGAGCCCTTGATGCCGTGGCTTCGCTCGACCTGTTCGGCAGAAAGACCACATGGCCTGCCTTTCTGCAGAAGCTGCAAACCTACTTGAGGTCTGCCGAACTGGTGCCACTATATCGCGACCTGCCGGTGCAGGTAACCGGCGTGGAAGAAGCTCTGGGCAGTCCAGTGGATGGGTCATGGTTTCTGCATGCAGAGGCCAGCACCTGGCCCCCACAAGTAACTCCCAATCCGCTCCTGCCGCTGGCGCTGCAGCGCGATTTCGGCATGCCAGGCATGGACAGCCGGCGTGACGAAGACGCGGCAGCTGCGCGCCTGGAGCAACTCATTCGCAGCACAGCAGGTGAAGTATGCCTCAGCGTCAGCGGCGATCAGGAACAGGGCGCCGGTAGGCCCTCGCCCGTTGCGGAGCGCGTGTTGTCTGCCATGGGCGTAGGGCTCATCACGGAGGCGCTTGCGGTCGAGCCGGAGCACAACGGACCGCAGCTTGAAACCTTTATGGACATTACCCCGCTGCCCGCGCTTCCGGTGGCTGAAGTGCCTGGCGGCGTAAGCATCCTGACGGCGCAGGCACAATGCGGTTTTCGTGCATGGGCTGAAAAGCGGCTGTTCTCCACATCGCTTGAGGATGCGGCGGCAGGCCTTTCCCCTCGGGAGCGTGGCGATCAGGTGCACGCGGTGCTGCAGGCGTTCTGGGCAGCGACTGGCAGTCAGCAGGCGCTACGTACCAAGCACATGACCATCGGCGCGGATGGTCTCTCAGAACGGGACCGGCTCTTGCAGGCCTGTATCGCGGACGAGTGTGCAATCAGACCGGCTGAAGCATGGGAAGACGCCTATCTTTCCGTGCAGAAGCAGCGGCTCTTTCGATTGCTGACCGCATGGCTGGACTACGAGGAGAAGCGGCCGCCATTCGAAGTGGTGCAGCTGGAACACGGGATCAAGAACGTACCGGTGGGTCCGCTCAAGCTGCACATGCGCGTGGACCGCATCGATCGGGTGCTTGCAGCCGATGACGGTGCTGAAGAGCTGGGTACACTTCTGATCGATTACAAAACCGGCAGCAAGAGCAACTCACCTCGGGAGTGGGCGGGCGAACGCCCTGAGCAGCCACAACTGCCAGCGTACGCTACCGCTGCGATGGTGTCCGCGGAGTTGGGTGCCTTAAACGGCATTGCGTTTGCCTCTATCCGGGCTGGCACAGACAACATGCAGCTGAACGGTCTGGCCGAACCTGGGCTGCTTCCGTCGCAGAGGCAAAGAGGCGAGGCCAGCTTCACTTCCCAAAAGGAGGAGTGGCTGCAGCACCTGGAATCGTTGGCGCAGGCCTTCGCCGATGGCGCAGCCACCGTGGCGCCCAAAAGCTTTCCAAGCACGTGCGATACCTGCGGGCAGCGCCTGCTATGCAGGCTGGATGCGGCCACACTGCTGGGGACAGACGTGGATGGATGGGATCCGTCTGACCCTGAGGCAGAATGACCGGCACCTACCCGCAGAGCGAGCTTGCAGATGCCGTAGAGCGCCGGATCGCAGTTGACCCCAACTGCTCCTGCATTGTTGAAGCACCCGCAGGCTCCGGCAAAACCGGGCTGCTGATTCAGCGTTACCTTAAGCTGCTGGCCACTGTGGAACAGCCGGCGCAGGTCCTTGCCCTCACCTTCACCCGCAAGGCAACGGGCGAAATGCGGGAGCGCATTCTGCATGCTCTGCGCGAGGCGGAAAGCGGTGCTCCAGCCGGAGAGCAAGCCTTTGAACTGGAGACGCGCCTGTTAGCGGAGACCGTTCTCCAGCAAGATCGCAGCCGTGCGTGGGGCCTGCTTCAACGGCCTCATCTCCTCAACATTCGGACCTTTGACGCCCTTTGCAGCACCATCGCCCACGCGGCGCCGCTGTTGTCCAACGGCGCTGCGCTTTCACAGCCAGTGGACAATGCAGAGCCGCTCTACAGACGGGCCGCGCACGCTGTCACGCTGCGGTTCGGCGGTGAGGACGCTAGACTCACGCAAGCCCTGACGACTCTGCTACGCCACCGCGACGGCGATCTACAGGCCTGTGAGCAGGTGCTTGCAGAGATGCTGGCGACGCGCGAGCAGTGGGGCGCACTGGTGCCGCTGGGTGCGGAGTTGGATGAGGTTGTGCTGGAAGCAGACGTTCTACCACGCCTGAATGAATCCTTGAAGCGGGCACAGTGCGGCACGTTGAGACGCCTCCATGACTGCTTTCCGACAGGTGTGCTGGAACGTCTGGCGTCTCTTGCGCAGCAGTTTGCATTCGCGCCAGCCTACAAGGAACATGCAAACATCTTTCGGCCCTGTGGGGGATCGGCCACCGGCCCCGGGCACGCATCAGAAGATTTCGATCATTGGCTGCTGCTGATCGAACTGTTGCTGAAGAAGGATCACGACTGGCGCAAGCGAGTGTCCAATGTCGACTTGAAAGTGAGCGCGAGTGCCCAGCAGCGATCGGAACTGCAGGACGTACTTCAGGCACTCAAACAGGAGCCACGTGCCGCTGAATTGCTCTCGCTCCTGAGAGCGGTACGTACGCTTCCACCAGCGGAGTACCCAGCTGATCAGTGGGCGGTAACCAAAGCGCTGTTCCGCCTGTTGCAGGAAGCGCTGATTGAACTTCGCCTGCTGTTTGCACGGGAAAACGTCTGTGACTTTACCGAGGTAGCGCTTGCCGCGCAAACCGCCCTGCATGCGACGGATCTGCAGGTTGCCCTGGGCACACGGCTGCAACACCTGCTAGTAGATGAAATGCAAGACAGCTCATCCATGCAGTACGAGCTGCTCAAGACCCTCACTGAAAGTTGGGACGGCAGTACGCAAACCATCTTTCTCGTCGGAGATCCTAAGCAATCCATTTACCTGTTCCGCCAGGCACGGGTAGAGCATTTTCAGCAGTGTATGGAACGCGGCAAGCTCGGTGACGTGACACTGCATGCGGTTACCCTGTTGGCGAACTTTCGCTCGGGTCAACACTTGGTGGAGGAGTGTAACGCCGTCTTCGAGGAAATCTTTCCAAAGAGCCATCCGCTGGACGGTGATGTGACCTTCCTGCCCGCGCATGCCGCAAAGCAGGGGTCCACTGAGGACCGCATCTTGTGGCACGGCATGCTGCTTGTGCCGCCTCCGGGGCCCGCCCTGCGCACGCGGCAGCAGCATAAGGCCATGCAGGAGGAAGCGCGGCAGATAGCCGAGATCATTGCACAGGAGCGTCAGTTCCGCCCCGCATCAACCATCGCAATACTCGTTCGCGCACGAAGCCATGTGGCAGAGGTGGTCAAGGCGCTGGCCGATCGCGGCATTGCCTACCGCGCTGTTGACATGGTCGCACTCCATGAACGCAGGGAGGTGCTGGACATTCTGGCAGTGACTCGCGCTCTCCTGCATCCGGCAGACCGGACGGCTTGGCTCGCCATCATGCGAGCACCCTGGTGCGGCATAGGCATGGCTGACCTGCACCTGCTGTGCGGTGGAGATCGCCGTGACCTGCGCGAGGAGCCGCTACGCCAGCTCATGCGGGCGCATGCGAACATGCTGCAACCTGCGATGCGCGACCGGGTACTTCGCACGCTGGACGTCATGGATGCCGCACTGCTGCACACCGGCGCGGAGCCGCTCGCTCAGCGCGTGGATCGAACCTGGCGGTCCCTTGGCGGCGACGCATGTGCAGACAGTGCCGGTTTGCAAAACGTGCGGCAGTTTCTTACTGTGCTGGACAAGATGGCTGCCGGAAACGAGACCGTCACCCAACACACGCTGCAGTACCGCTTGCGCCGACTGTTCGCGGCGGCGGCAAACGTGCCGGGTGCCGTGGACATTATGACCATTCACAAGGCGAAGGGTTTGGAATGGGATGTCGTGCTGCTGCCGGGCCTACATCGCGGCGGTGGGCGGAGCAGTCAGGTCGCGCTCGACTGGCTGGAGATGCCGAGCGCGGCAGAAGATCACTCGCAGGATGTGCTGCTTGCTCCACTGCCGGAAAAGGGCGAAACGGCATGCACCCTGTATAGCTACATCGGCGGCGTTCGCAGGCAGCGGGAAGCTGCGGAGTTGAAGCGGCTGATCTATGTTGCCGCTACACGCGCAAGGCGCAACCTGCACCTGTTTGCAGCGCCCACGGCCGACAATAAAGGCTTGCCTACCATGCCGGCGGGCACGCTGCTCCATGCCATGGCACCGGTTGCCGCAAGCTTTCACTTTGACGCGAGCGATTCAGCCATCATCAACAACGCATCGCCGGAGAAGGACGCGCGGGTGTTTGCCATCGCAGCCGCCGGTGCAGTCGGTCAGCGGGAGACAAACAGGCCTCGGGTCGAGCGCCTGGTAGCGAGCTACGATTCCCTGGAGCACCTGAACAGGGGCGGCCCGGCGCTGCACCTCGCATCGCCGCCGCTGGTCGCAGTGGCGGCTCATCCCGGTGGCACCTTCGGCGCGCGCGCCGTGGGCAATGCCATTCACGCCTTCGTGCAGCGTCTCGCGGACGAAGTACAAGCCGCCGCACGGGCCGGCCTTTCGCCCGACGCTGCCGCAGACCAACTGCTGGACAGATTGCCATCGTGGACACCCGCCATGCGCGCGATCTTGCGGTCTGGTGGGCTGGCTCCAGGCGAAAGCCTGCGCGCAACAAAAACCGTGGAACTCGCGCTGAGCAATCTACTAAACACGGCGGAGGGCAGATGGATCTTGGCACCACACCCGGCCGCAGAAAGCGAAAGTGCATGGCGCACCATGGATGATGCTGCGGTGCGCAGGGTACGCCTCGACCGTAGCTTCTTTGCGGGTCCGCTTCCGCTTGCTCCAGGGACGAACACGCTGTGGATCGTCGACTTCAAGACGTCAGATCGCGAGGCGGGAGAGCGGGATGCGTTTTTGCGAAAGGACCTGGAGTTGTACCGCCCTCAACTGGAGGGCTACGGACGCCTGCGGTTACGCGCGCTCCCGGCAGGCACACCGGTCCGTCTGGCCCTGGTGTACCCCTTGATGAAGCACCTTGTGCACTGGCCGTTCGAAGAAGGCGCTGTTTCCCTGACGACGAGCATCGCCATGACAGTGTTGCCACAACCCGCAGAAACCAAGCAACTGCGGCTACCTCCAATGTTATTTGGAGACGAGAGCGGCGGTTAGGCGAGGCTTGTCTGGTGGCGAACGTCGCGCCCATTCACCCAGAAGATAACGTCTTCCGCAATGTTGGTCGCGTGATCGCCTACGCGCTCTAAATTGCGAGCGATAAGGATGGCATGCAGCGCCTGTGTGGTGAGGTGAGGCTGCTCGCGAATAAGCGACGAGAGCGCGCGAAAGGCAGACCGGTTGAGCATGTCTACCTCGTCATCCAGCTTCAGCACACTTTCTGCCAGCTCCACGTCTCCCTCGATAAAGGCCTCCAGTGCCTTGCGCACCATAATTGCGGCCAGCGTACCCAGGCGCGGAATGTCAACGGGCAGCGTCACGGGTGGCAGCTCGTTGAGCTCGCCCGCGCGAATGGCAATGTTCACTGCGAGATCGCCCACCCGCTCCAAATCCGCGTTGATGCGAATGACAGACAGGATGAAACGTAGGTCCACCGCGATGGGCTGTTCCATTGCCAGCAGGTCCACCGCAAAGGCGTCGATCTCGCGCTCCAGATCGTTGATTTGCGGCTCATATTGGCGCACAAAGTCGACCAGGGAGTGATCTCGCAGCCGATATGCCTCGATTGAGCGCTGCACCGCCTGCTCGGCATAACCCGCCATGATCAGGAGCTTGTCCTTCAGTTCCTCCAGCAATTCGTAAAACCGTGTACGCGTCACAGCAACTGCTCCTGCCTCAATACCTACTGATACAGGTTAGACGATGTGCATCAAAGCAGTGTCAATTTACGAGCGGCAGCGTAAAGCAGAAGGTACTCCCTTCGCCAAGCGCACTCTCTGCCCAGATGCGGCCGCCATGCTGCTGGACCAGCGTGCGTGCGATCGACAGACCGAGACCTGTACCGCCCACCTCGCGTGAGCGAGCCTTTTCCACACGGTAGAAACGATCGAAAATACGGGATAGGTGTTCCAGTGCGATGCCTGGACCGGAGTCCCTGACTCGAATTTCCATGTAGGGTGGCTCAGTCGGCGTTACCTCCGCCGATAGCTGCACCTTCAAGGCGGTTGGTGAGCCCGCCTGCTGGCTGTACTTGACCGCGTTTTCCAGCAGATTTCCCAACACCTGTGACACCGCATTTGCGTCTGCCATGACCTCGTCGGGTGCGCAGGATGTGATCTGCAGATTTGCCTTTTCTGCATACGAAGCGCCCTGCACCGTGCGCAATGCGTCCTCGAGCAATGCCCGCACCGGCAACGGCTGCAAGACGAGAGGCTTGTCCGCCTGTTCCGTTTGAGAAATGAGCAAGAGGTCCTCTGTCAACCGCTGCATGCGAGAGGCATTTTTTAGCGCCGTTCCTAGAAAGTCACTGGCAGGCGATGTCAACGCCTCATTGTCCATGACCGTTTCCACATACCCGATGATGGAGGTCAGCGGTGTGCGCAGCTCATGCGACACATTGGCCACAAAGTCCCGCTGCGACCGCTCCATCTCTTCGGCTTTCGTGGTGTCGTGCAGCACCACAACGGCACCGCCGTCGGGCAGAGGCGAGGCGTTGACTCGAAAGACGCGGCCCAGCAGCACGGCGTCGCTCCGGCACTCCGTCGGAATAGCTGCCTCAATGGTGCGCTGCACAGCGGCCAACAGAACCGGATCGCGAAAGGTGTGCACCAGTGGACGGCCCTGTCGCAGCAGCGCACCCGCCGCATCGCGGTACAGCAGCCGCTGCATGTTGCCATTGCTCCACTGCACGCGGCCACTCGAATCCACGCCCACGACCGCGTCCTGCATCCCCTCCAGCAGCGCCTCGAGTTGCTGCCGGCTTGCACCCGACAGGTTCAGTTGTGACTGGATGGACTGGGCAGCGTGCTCTACAGCTTCAACAACAGGCAGGAGCGACGACGCAACAGTGGGAGCAGGCCCGGAGAAGTCCGGCAGGCGAACAATGTACTGCGCCAGCAGCTTGGCCTGAGATCGAGCCGTCCGGCGTTCCCATGCAAGGCCAAGTGCAAACCACGCCAGCAGTGCCGCCGCCAGCAGACAGCGGACGAGCAGACTGTGAGCAAAACAGAGCGACAGGACGGCACCAGACGCGGGTAGAAACCAGCGCCACACGACAGACTGGGTGATTCCGCTTCCCGCATTTGCAAGCTTCGACATGCCGACAAGTCCTACAATGTCCGAGGGCACTACAGCTATAAGCGCTCCGCCACGCGCTCTGGACGCTCAAAGCGATAGCCTGCCCCACGCATGGTCTTCAGGTAGCGTGGCTCTTCCGCGTCATCTTCAATCTTTTCACGGATGCGCCTGACATAAACG
>CALMOM010000052.1 GCA_937873305.1 uncultured Terriglobus sp. | reverse complement strand
GCCGAGGGAGCGCTCCTTGACCTGCTCGTCTTCGTAGGCGGCGACCAGGTCCCAGTAGAGGTTGGCGGTCTGGGTCACGGTGCTGATGACCTGCAGTTCGAACGCCTGGTCAGAAATGCGCTTGTTGTTGCGCGCGATGCGAAGAAATCGCAGGTTGGGGCCGAAGCCGAAACCTGCCAGCAACGGCTGCCGCACTTCGAACTGGAATTGCGAGTTGAGCGTTGGGTTCAGGAACGTGTACGGGCTGTTGCTGGTTTGCCGGTTGGCGTTGAAGGTGAACTGCACGCTGGTGCCGGTGGAGAACGCCTGCTGGTAGCCGAAGTCGCCGGTCCAGCTGTTGGAGCGCAGTGTGGGCACGCCGTAGATGGTCAGGTTGCTGAGGGGCTGGGTGCCGTGCTGCAGCCCGGCGTCGCCGGTAAGGATGGGGTCGAACGAGCCGATGGCCGTGCCGCTGCCCAGCGTGGACTGTACCAGGCCGGACGCGCCGGTGCCCGCACCACCCGCGCCGCCGCTGGTGCCGCCCGCTCCCGCACCGGTGCTGCCGCCACCAAAGCCGCCCACGCCGTTGCCGCCGGGCGTGTTCTGCACCACGCCGGTGTTGACGCCGCGGGTGCTGCCGCCCGCCTGTGTGCGCAGGATGTCTGCCGCCGCAATGGGAATGTTGTAGCGCGCGATGGCGAGGTCCAGATTGTTTTCGAGCGCGAGCGCAACCGCGTCTTCAAGCGTCAGTTCCAGCACGCCGTTGTGCACCAGGGTGTCAAGACGGTCGCCATTGGAGAGGTTTGCCGGTGGCACGGAGGTGGGTGTGTACGCGTGAAACGGGTTGTAGGAATGCGGGATGTCGAGCCGCACCACGGGCTGCGGAGCAGGCGGCTGCACGGCAGCCTGCGCCAGTGCGGCGGTGGGTGGCAGCGCCAGCGTGAACAGTGCCGCCATGGCGACGATGCGGGTGGAGTGAGTCAGGGTCATGCTTCGGGTGCTCCTGGCTGCGGTGCGACCGTGGGGGATGCCGCCGTGCGGCGGTCTTCCTGGATCCAGCCATCGCGCATGTCGATGACACGCGTGCCGTACGCGGCGTTGGCCTCGGAGTGCGACACCTGCAGAATGGTGGTGCCCGCATCGTTTAAGGATTGGAACAGGCGCATGATTTCTGCTGCCTGCGTGGAGTGGAGGTTGCCGGTGGGCTCGTCTGCCAGCAGGAGCGCGGGCGAGTGGATGACCGCGCGCGCAATGCCGACTACCTGCTGCTGCCCGCCACTCAACTGTGAGGGGTAGAGGTCCTTTTTCGCGACGATGCCGAAGCGGTCCAGCGTGTCTGCCACCATGGCTTCGCGCTCGCTGCGGGGCAGGTTTTTGTAGGAAAGCGGCAGGTCGATGTTTTCGGCGACGGTGAGGTCGTCCAGGAGGTGGTAGCTCTGGAAGACCATGCCGATCTTGCGGCGCGCCGCCTCTGCGCGGCCCTTGCGGTTCATGGTGTGGATGGCTTCACCGTCCAGGAAGTACTCGCCGGTCCAGCCATCGTCGAGCATGGCCAAGAGGTTCAAGAGGCTGCTTTTGCCCGCGCCGCTGGGACCCATGACGGTGAGGAACTCGCCGGGCTGGATGGTGAGGTTGACGCGGCGCAGCACGAACAGTTGCTCGTGCCCGGCCTTGTACGAGCGCTCGATGTTGTTCAGTTCAATCATGGGTTCTTTCGTGTGCTGTATTAGCTGGTGCGAAGGGCGCGCGCTGGGTCGACCGTGCTGGCGCGCCCCGCTGGAATGGCGGAGGCAGCCAGCGTGAGCACGGCGATACCGAGGCCCGCGATCAGCAGGGAGAGTGGGTCAGAGGGCAGCTTGCCCACCAGGGATGCGGAGACCCGCAACAGCAGCACGTACAGCAGCAGCCCGGTGACTGTGCCCGCAAGCGCAAGGACGGAGGCGCGGCGCATCACCGTCAGCACCACCTGCTGTCGCGTGGAGCCGAGTGCCATGCGCAGGCCGAACTCAAAGGTGCGCTGCGTGACGGAGTACGCGGTGGCACCGTACATGCCCAGCATGGCCAGCAGGATACTGACGCCGGCAAAGCTTTCGAACAGCACGCTTTTGAAGCGGAGGTCGCGCTCCACCTCGGTGAGGTTCTGCGCCATGCTGGTGGCGGTGGTTGCCATGTCAGGCTGGGCACGCTGCAGGCGTTCGCGCAGGGCTTCTTCGCTGAGACCTGCGCCGGGCTCGGTGCGGACCAGCAATTGCATGCTGCTGGCGCGTTCGGCGTGCTGTGCAATGGGCACGTAGAAAGTCGGCTCCGCTGCCTGGCCCGGTATTTCCTTTACGTCGCCCACCACACCCACCACGGTCCACCACGAGAGCGTGTCGTCAGAACCGCACATGATCTGCTGGCCCAGGGCATGCGTTCCGCCGAACTGCTGCCGGGCGAGTGCCTGGTTGACCAGTAGGACCCTTGGTGTTGCGTGCCGGTCGTTCTCGTTGAGTGCGCGGCCCTCCAGCAAGCGGACGTGCAGCAGGGCTAGCGCATCCGGCGTAATGAAGCGGATTTCCGCGCCTGGCAGGTTGGTGTACGGCGGCGCAAATACCTGTTTGCCGCGGATGGCATAGCCGAGGTCAGGGCCGCCAAAGCCGAGCGGCGCACCCAGCATTGCCTGCGCGTCAGTTACTCCCGGGGTGCTGCGCAGGGTGTCCAGTGCGCTCGTCAGGTGGACGAGGTTGCGTGCATTCGCGACAGCGCGAAGCTGCGCTTGGGCCTGCTTCTCCTCCGGTGTGCGTGCAGGCCCGGCCAGCCCGGACAGCCCCTGCAGAACGCTGCTGTCCAGGGTGTACACGTGTGCCATGTCAAAGCCCAGGTCTTCACGCGTATGGGCTATGAGCTGCCGCGCCAGCAACACGGCGGTGGCTGCCAACACCAGCGTGAACGCCACCTGCGCGACGAGAAACGCACCACGCAGGCGGACTGCGCCACGGCCTTCCATGCCGCGCGTGCCGTCTTGCCGCAGCACCAGCGATTGGTCTACCCGCCACGAACGCCACACCGGCAGCAGCGCTGTCAGGGCCATCAGCACAAAGCTGACCAGCAGCGAATACAGCAGCACCGGGCCGTTCAGCGCTACCTCATCCAGGCGCGGCAGCCCCGTGGGCGCAAGGTGCTTCAGCAGTCGCAGGGCAGGCACTGCCAGCAGCAGAGCACCCGCGCAACCGGCCAGGCTCAGCAGTGCAGCTTCCGCCAGCGCGCGCATGGCCAGCCGTGCGCGGCTTGCGCCCAGGGCACTGCGGACCGCAATGTCGCGCATCTGCCGCGTGGCGCGAATCAGTTGCAGGTGCGTAATGTTGGCGCACACAATGAGCAGAAGGATGGCGACCGAACCCATCAGCAGGTGCAGCGTGGGCACCACGTTGCCGACGACGCGCTGCTGCAAGGGAATGGCTTCCAGCATCTTGTCGTGGTCTTCCACGTACTGCTGTTGCAGCTGTTGCGAGAAGGTGGCGAGCTCTGCAGCCAGCTGTCCGGGAGAGGTGCCGGTCCGTCGCTTGGCCACCGCGCGCTGGTTGTAGGAGGTGCGATTCATTACCAGCGGCTCGGCACTGGCTTCCATCCAGACCGTTGTTTTCCCGGGAAACGCGAAGCTGTCCGGCAAGACGCCGACGACCGTGTACTGGCCGTATTCGCCGCGCAGGGGTTCGCCGAGTGCTGCCCCTACGCTGCCAAAGTGTTCGCGGGCAAAGGCTGCGCTCACCAGCGCCTCTGTCCCCTGGATATCGTCATGGCCGAACAGGCGGCCCGCTACGGGTTGCACCCCCATCACCTCACCGAAGCGCGGGCTCACCTGGGCCTGCGGCACGATGAACGACAGGCCGTGCACCTGAACGCCGCTGTCCCAGTTCTGGTAGTAGGCGGCGGACTCGATGCCGTGCACCAGGTGGGCGAGGTCTACGTAGTCGCCGCCGCCCACGCGCGTGTTGACACGTCCCCTGTGCAGGTCGTGCGTCTGGATGCTGACAATGCGGTCCGCATCGTGGTAGCCCAGCGGCCGCAGCAGCACGCAGTCCACCACGGTGAAGATGGCGGTGTTCAGGCCCACGCCAATGGCCAGGATGCCCACCGTGAGCAGGGCAAACCCAGGTGCGCGGCGAAGTGAGCGGAGTGCGTCGCGAAGGCTGTCCAGTAACATGCTGATCTCCTATAGGGGTGGCTGGTTACTGGGCGCGAAGGGCGCGCATGGGGTCCACGCTGCTGGCCCGCCGTGCGGGAATCAGGCTGGCGAGCGCGGCGGCGGTGGCAAGCAGGGCGCAGGCACCCAGCAGCGTTGCCGCGTCGTGGCCTTTGATGCCGTAAAGGTGCGCCTGCATCAGGTGGCCCGCGAGCAGCGCTGCGGGCACGCCCAGCGCCAGGCCAATGGCGGTCTGCAACATGGCACCGCGCACCACCATGCGCAGCACGCTACCGCGGTCCGCACCGAGAGCCATGCGCACGCCAATCTCTGGCACGCGCTGTGCCACGGAGTAGGCCGTGACGCCATAGAGGCCGATGGAGGCCAGCAGCAGCGCCAGCGCGCCAAACGCCGCGGTCAGCCGGGCCACCATGTGCTCGTCGTTCAGTTGGCTGCTCACCTGCGAACTCATGCTGCGGTAGTCGCTGATTGCCAGTTTGGAATCAACGTCCTGGAAGGCGCGTCGGACGGCTGCCTCGTAGCCCTGCAGCGCACCTGTTATTCGCAGAATGATGGCATGCGGTGCCAGCGAGTAGCTTTCGCCCGTGTCTGCCGGGTTAGCATTCGTATCGGGCTGCAGCATGGAGCGAAAGTACATGGGCCGTATCTCGCACTCCGGGCTCTGGTACTTGGCGTCGGCTACCATGCCAACTATGGTGTAGTTGAACTTGTGCGGATCTGTACCCACACGCCTGCCCATGGGGTCCTCACCCCGGAAGAATTTTGTGACAAAGCTCTCATTTACCACCATCACCAGCGGTGTATCTGCGCGGTCGGTCTCCTGCAGGTCACGGCCACGCAGCAGCGGCTGACCCATGCTATGAAAGAAGCCGGGACTGATCCGGTCCCAGGAGGCCGTAATGCTTTCGTTTGGCGAAGGATCGGGCCTCCCTTGCACGTAAATTTCTTCACCCCAGCTGTTGCCCTCCAAGGGACTGTAGCTGGCGAACAAGACATCAGCAGTGCCCGGCACGGCCAGCAGACGGTTCTTCAGCATGCGCATCAGCCCTTCGTACCGGCCCTTGCCGTAGCCGCTGGCGTCTGGATCGAGGTGGATGACGATGCGGCCGTTAACGCCGCGTGGCGTGGCTGCTAGCTGCTCAAACTCCGGTAGGGCGGCGCGCATGTCACGGTAGGTCTGCGTTGAAAAGTCGGAGTAGACGTGGTTCTCTGCCGTGCCGCCATTGATGCAGCAGTCATCGCCGCGGCCGATGCGGTAAAGCTGGCCGGATTCAGGCACCGACAGCCTGCGCAGCAGCACCGCGTGTGCCAGCGTGAAGATGGCGGTGTTGGCGCCGGTGCCCAGCGCGATGGTGATGATGGCCGTGAGCGCAAAGCCGGGCGAGCGCCGCAATTGGCGCAAAGCGGAGGTCACATCCTGAAGCAGTGTTCGACCGGGGTTTGGCATGGCGTCTCCTTGTGTGTTGTGCAGCGTTATTCCGAGCGCAGGGCTTGGGAGGGCTCAAGGGCGGCCGCTCGCGACGCGGGCAGCAGGCTGGCAGAGAGCGCCGCCAGCAAGAGCAAGAAAGCTGCTGCAGCGGCTGCCTCGACCTGTGGCAGGGCGGTGTGCGCGGTCTGCATGGACATGGCAAACTCGGGCAGGGCGCTGCCCAGCAGCCGTGGCAGCAGGGTGGATAGCAGCGCTCCGCCGACAAGGCCAAGCGCCGTGAGCAGGAAGCCTCGGCGCACAAAGCCGCTGAGCACATCAACCCGCGTCGCGCCCAGAGCCATGCGCACACCGATCTCTCGTGTGCGCTGCGTCACCTGATAGCTGAGCAGCCCAAAAAGACCGATGGCGGCCAGCAGCAGTGTGAACGCGGCGAAGCTGCTGGAAAGCCAACCAAAGAAGCGCGGCGTGGCCACGGTGTGGTCCACCACAGCCTGCATGGTGCTGACGCGCACCACGGGGATCTCGGCATCCGCGCTGCTGACGGCTGCCTGCATGGCCGCGGCCACATTGACACCGTTGCTGGCGCGCACGGCAAAGGTGGTGGGGAACCAATTGTTGATCATGCCGGTGAATCTGTCGTCGATCTGCGTCAGCGGCACGTAGACGAGGATGCCCGGCGACTCCAACAGCGAGTGCTCGTGGGTGTCGCGCACAATGCCGACGACCGTGTACTCCGCCTCGTTGCCGACGTTGATGCGGCTGCCGATCGCGTCACCATTGGGCCACCACCGCTTCGCCGCGCTTTGACCAACAACGGCGACACGCGGCGAGGTGGCGGTGTCGCCCGCGGTGATGCCGCGCCCCTGCAGGAGGCCGATGCCGATCGTGCCGAGATACGTGGCGTCGGCAAAACGCGCTTCGATTGTGCGGCGTAGCTCCTTGCGGCCGACGGGCCAGCCGGAGATGTTCAGGCCACGGTCCAGCGGCAGGCCGTTGACCGCGCCCGCGCCCAGGATGCCGGGCGTGTGCTGGAGCTGCTCTACCACCTGGTGGCTGAACTGGACGCTGTGCGCGGTGCTCTTGTAGGCGTCGCCCTTGAGTGTGACCTGGCCGATGGTGAGGCCTGCGGCATCCATGCCGGGCGCGGTCGAGCGCATGACGAGGAATGTGCGCAGCAGCAGCGACGCCCCCGTAAGCAGCACAAAGGCCAGCGCCACCTGCGTGACGATTAGCGCGCGCCCCGTGCGCTGGTATGCCACGGATTGCCCCTGCGACCCGGCGTTGCGCAGGCCCTGGTTCACCTCGCGCCGCAGCACGACCGCTGCAGGCAAGAGGCCGAACAGCAGGGTTCCGCCTGCTGCAATGGCCGCCGCGCAGCCTGCAAGCCACCCGATGGAGACCGATGCGGCCAGGTGCGGCCCCTGCAGCGGTGCGTAGGCGAGGAAGGCCCCTGCCGCGCCGCGTGCTACCAGCAGCCCGGCAGCCGTGCCGGCAGCAGCCAGCACCACGGATTCCGCCAGCAGGAGGCGCAGGAGCGTGCCACGGCTGGCACCCAGCGCACTGCGCACGGCCAGCTCTCGCGTACGGGCGGCGGTGCGGGCCACCATGAGCCCGGCCAGGTTCAGGCAGGCCACCAGAAGCACTGCCGCCGCCGCTCCCAGCAGCGCCAAGAGGCTGCCGCGCACATCGCCTGCAAGCGCCGCCTGCAGCGGAAACACACGCAACTGGTTTAGCGCGCCGTTGGCCTCGTGCCAGCCCTTATACCAACTGTTTTCTTCGGCGAAGCGCGGCAGCAGTGTATGCAGTTCATCCTGTGCCTGGGCGAGCGACACGTCGTCGCGCAGCCGCGCAATCATCTGGTAGTTATTACCTTCATAGCCTGCGTCGTGCGGGCTGAGCTTTAGCGGCTGAAAGAGGCTGGTTGGCTCCGCTTCGCGCGTGCCTCCCTGCAGATCTGCGGCCACGCCCGGGGGCAAGACGCCCACCACTGGCACATCCTCCTCGTCGATGCGTACGACCGAGCCGACGATGGCCGGATCCGCGCCGAAACGGGATCGCCACGCGCTGTCGCTGAGCAGGGCCGCGCGCGGACCGCCACGCGTGTCCTCCTCGGCTGTAAAGCCCCGGCCAAGCTGCGGCTGAATGCCAAGCGTAGGTAAGAAGCCGCGAGATATGCGCATTTGTTGCACAGGGTAGGCATGTTCCCGGCCCGCGCTTGCCGTTGAGACATTGACGCCTGACGTACCGCCGTCCACACCGTAGGACTCGAAGGACCGGCTGTACCGCATGAGGAAGTCGGCTGCCGTGCCCACCTGCGAGGTGGAGGGCTTTTCGCCGCGGTAGTTGAAATCGAGCCCGACCAGGCGGTCCGGCTGCACGTACGGCAGCGGCGCCAGCAGCACGGAGTACACCACGCTCAGCATGGCTGCCGTCAGCCCGATGCCAAGCGCCAGCGTGAGCACCGCCGTGCCCGCAAAGCCGGGCGAACGCCGCAGCGAACGGAACGCAAACCGTAAATCCATAAGCAGGGAGTTCATCGCAATCCTTTCGTGTGCCTTACTCGGTGCGCAGCGCTTCCATGGGGCTGATGTGGGTGGCTCGGCGTGCGGGCACGGCGATGGCCAGCAGCACGACGCAGGACAGTCCAAAAGCTGTTGCAACGACCTGCGCCGTGGAGATCGTCAGCGGTCCTATTGCCGTGGCAGCCAGCAAGCGATGCCCGGCAGCAATGGCGAGAGCACCTGCAAGCACGCCGACGAGCACCAGCCGTGCCGTTTCGCGCAGCAGCAGGGCAGACACCTCGGCCCGCGTTGCCCCAACAGCCATCCTGAGCGCGAACTCGCGCACCCGCTGCGACACCGTGAATGAAGCAAGGCCGTACATGCCGACCGCTGTCAGCAGCGTGGCAAACAGGCCGAAGCCGCTTAGCAGTCCTGCCGTCAAGCGTGGTTGTGCCTCAGACGCTTGGACCGTTGAGGCTAACGTCCCCACGTGGCTGACGGACGCAGTCGGACTGAGAGCGGCCACGGCGTGGCGAACGATCTGTTCCACTTCAGCCGCTGGCAGGGGCGAGCGCACGGCAAACTGCAGGTGTGGCCAACCGCCAACCTCGGGCCGATAGATTTCAGGCTGCGGACTGCCGCCGAGCGAACCGCCCGTCCCCTGCACATTCGCGATGACGCCGACGATCTCGCCTGCGTCCACACGGCTGCCGGCGGCGGGCGGCAGGTGCAGATCCTCTGCAGTCGTGGTCAGGTGATGTCCAATTGGCGACGTGTGCGGAAAGTACCGTCGTGCGAATGCTTCGTTCACCAAAAAGACGAGGGATGCTTTCGGCAGGCTGTCGTTCGCTGTGAACACGCGACCTCCAAGCAGCGGGATGTGCATGGCACTCGTGTATCCCGGCGACAGGTCGCGCCCCTCCGCCGCAACGGCGTCGTGGCCGGGCGTGGGCGGCTCACCCAGAATGTCGAAGGTGGAACGCACGCTGAACGGCTGCAGCGGCAACGCGGTGACGGCACCCACACCCACGATTCCGTGCCTGCTGGCAAGCTGCTGCTCCAGTGTGCTGTACAGCTGGTGGCGAGCCGCCATCTCTGAGCGCCAGGGCAGGTCCACCGTGAAGGCAGTGATACGCGCTGGGTCAAAGCCGAGGGGTGTGCGCAAGACGGTATACAGGCTCTGCACCATGCTGGCAGCCACGGTGAGCAGCAGCAAGGAGAGCGCCACCTGTACTGTGACAAACACGCCTCCCACACGCCGCGGCTGACCGTTCACCACGCGGCCGCTGCCGGCGCGCTCCAGCACGTTCTGCGTGCGGAACGCCTGTAGCCACGGCAGCAGCGCCGTGCCGCAGCCGATTAGCAGCGTGACAGCGACGTTCAACAGAACAGCTGTGAGGTCTAGGTGCGGACGAGCAACCGAGAGCAGCGCAGCTGGCAGCCGCGACTGGAGCACACGCAGTAAGGCAGCCCCCAGAAGCAGGCCTGCAGCGCTGCCAATGCCCACTAGTAGCAGGTTTTCCACCACCAGCTGCTGCAGTAGCCGTGCCGGTGTGATGCCGAGTGCGCTGCGGATACCAAACTCCGTCTGCCGGGCCACGCTGCGCGCCAGCTGCAGCCCGGCCAGATTGGTAGCGGCTACCACCAATACGAGCGATACCGCAGCGATCAGCAATCCCAGCGCGCGATGGTATCGGCCGAATAGCGCATCGCGTAGTGACTGAAGGTAAAAGCCCCACGCCGCGTCTGTCTGCGGAAAGCGTGCTGCCAACTGCTGCGCCAGGCTAGCGGTTGCACTGCGGGCACTTGCAGCCGTCTCCTTGTCATCGAGACGGGCCAGTACACGCACAAAGCGCGAACCTTCACCGCGGTACGCACCGAAGGAGGACGGCGCGATGCGCCCCGCATACCAAAGACTGCTACCAGCAGGCACATCGAATCCAGGTCCCATAACGCCGACGATGGTTACGCTTGCATCGCCCAGCCGAACCATGCGGCCTAACACGTGCGGGTCGCCCGCAAAGGACGACTGCCACAGGCGATGACTTAGCACGGCCGTATGCGGTGCGTTTTGTACGTCGTCCGCGGGCTGCACGGTGCGGCCCAGCAATGGCGCGCTACCCACGGTGTTGAAGAAGCTGCCCGACACCGCGGCACCCTGCACAGCCAGCGGCTCTGGCCCACCCAGGCCAAGGGCGTCGTTGTTGAGGTAGTAAAAGCTCACGGACGAAAACACCCTGTGGCCGTCATGGCTCAGCGCCTGCAGATCGGGCACACGGGCAATGCCTGTAAGGCCGCCAGTAACAGGCTTCAGGCGATTGCTGTCCGTTATCTCCACTAACTGGCTTGGCTGCGGGTAGGGCAGCGGACTCCACAGCGTCGCGCGCAACACGCCCGTGAGAGCAGCGGTGGAGCCGAGGGCCAGGGCCATTGTCAGCAGCGTGACGGCGGCGAATATGGGTGAGCGCCGCACCTGCCGCAGTGCAAACCGAAGATCGTGAAGCATGCTCATGGCGTGTCCTCTCCTGTGCGCTTACTCGGCGCGCAGTGCCTGTACTGGTTCAATGCTGGCGGCGCGCTTTGCCGGAACAAGTGCTACCAGCAGGGCAAGCAGTGTCATGCTGAGTGCCAAGCCAGCCAGCAGCGGTGCATCGCGGCCGGGCTGCATGGATACGACCGACTGCAGCAGCCGGTGTGCAGCCAGCGTGAGCACCACGCCGCACGCCGCGCCAGCACCCACCAGCACCGCCATACGCTGCAGCACACGCAAGAGCACATGCCCACGCGTAGCACCCAGAGCCATGCGCACGCCGGTGTCGCGTGTGCCGCTCTCCACCTCCTGGCTCACCAGGCCGTACAGCCCCGCCATCGCCAGCAGCACGGCGGTGGCGGCAAAGATGCCGAAAAGCCACGATTCCATGCTCTGGAAGCTGAGCTGGTCGCCCACGATCTCGTGCATCGTTTCCACATTGTTCAGCGGCACGGTCGCATCGGTATCGTGAACTGCGGCGCGCAGCACGGGCTCCAGCGCCCGTGGGTCGCCGGTGCCGCGCACCACCACGAACATGGTTGTAATGTCCGCGCGAAACTTCGCAGGTACCGACTCAAGAAGGGAGTCCATCTCCGCCATAGGCGGCTGGTCTAGGTCCTGCCTGGCATTGCTCACCACACCCACAATGTCCTGCTTGGCCGCTGGATCGCTGTCGGTGCGCGCCATCAACGGGTTCTCATCCGCCTTGAGAAATTTGTGCACAAACGCCCGATTCACTACTACGTGCGGCGTGGCTTCGTTCGCATCCAGCGCGGGTTGCAGCAGGCGGCCCTGCTCCAGGGTCAGACCAACGGTGCGGAACCAACTGGCGGAAACCGTGCGCACTTCAGCCAGCATTTCCTGGTTCGCCGGGTACGGTGGCTGCCCCGCAATGTGCACGTCGCTGTTGCTGCCCCAGTCCTGTATAGGCAACTCGTCAATGAGGGCGGCGCTTACCACGCCGGGCGCTGCCTGCAACTTTTCCAGGAGCGGTTCGTAGAAGTTGCGAACAGTATCGCGGCCGGTGTAGGCACCTGCAGGCAGCTTCAGGCGGGCTGTTAGCAGGTGCGTGGAATCGAAACCGAGCTCCGTCGCCTGGCTGCGCTGCAGCATGCGCAGCAGCAGACCGGCCACTACCAGCAGCATCATGGATAGCGCCACCTGCGACACGATGAAGCCGGAACGCAGACGCGCGCGGCTGCCGTGCGTGCCTGCGTTTCCGCCGCTCTTCAGTATGCGGTTGGGATCAAGCCGGGCCAGCCCCAGCGCTGGCAGCAGCGAGGCCCCCATGGCACTTAGCAAGGCGCACACAACCGCTCCCAGCAGCACCGCGCCGTTCATATGAACGTCTGCGCCGCGCGACAGAGCCGTGATCAAATACGTGCGCATGGCGGCGGTCATGCCGTAGGCGATTAGAACGCCAACCGCACTGCTGAGCAGCCCCAGCAGCAGGCTCTCCGTCATGAGTTGGCGGACGATGCGCTCCCGGCTTGCGCCAACGGCAGTGCGCAGGGCAAGCTCGCGTTCGCGCCCCACGGCCCGTGCCAGCAGCAGACCTGCTACGTTAACACAGGCAATCAGCAGGAGCGCCGCCACCGCGCCGGTCAAGGCCCACAGCGCGGCTGCTGTGTTGCCCAGGGTTGCCGCGGCCAGGTCGCTGTAGCCAGCCTTTCTACCGCCGTCCACGTCGGGGTAGGCCCTGGCCAGGTCGGCCATCTGCTGCGAGAGGTCGGCCAGTGCCTCTGGCTGCTTCACGCCCGGCTTCATGCGGACCACGCAACGTAGCCAGTGCGAGCCCCGGCTGACCGCCCATGGCTTTCGCTCGATGTGAATTGGAAGATAGACCGTGTTGCGCTGACTCAGCGGAAAGCGGAAACCTGCGGGCATAACGCCCAGCACCACAGTTGGCTTGCCATCCATCCGGATCACTTGCCCCACAATGCCGCGATCGCCGCCAAACTGGTTCTGCCATGCGTCATAACCCAGCACGGCCACGTCGTTGCGCCCGGGTTCGTCCTCACCGCGCACAAATGTGCGGCCCAGCAGCGGCGCTATGTTGAAAACCTGGAAGAAGTTGTCGCTGGAGCGTATGGCATTCAGGCTGACAGGGCCGCCCGCCGCCTGCACGTTAGCCGTACCGGTCTCAAACCCGGCAAAGGCATCAAGCGTGGTGGGCATGCTGTCGCGCAGGTCCTTGAAGTCAGGAAGGGAGAATGGTTGCGTGTACCCGGAGGGTGCTCGTGTAGCCGTCACGAGGATACGTTCCGGGTGGTTGAAGGGCAGGGGGCGGATGAGTACGGCATCCATCACGCTGAAGACTGCAGCAGCGGCGCCCACGCCCAGTGCAAGCGTCAGCACCGTGACCAGCGCAAAGCCGGGAGCGCGGCGCATCTGCCGGAGGGCGTACCGGACGTCTTGTGAAAGCTTGCTTACAAAGTCCGAGGCTGCCATGCGTTGCTCCTGCAGGGTTGCTGTGCGTGTGTGCTGTGGCTTTAGGCTTTTGCGGAATAGGTGGATGGAGCAGTGCGGTAGTCGCTCTCCGCTGCTGACAACAACTGCTGCAGTTCGCCTTCGGCGACCACCTTGCCGTCGAACACGTGCACCTGCCGATCGGCGTGGGCGGCGAAGCGGGGGTCGTGCGTCACCATGCAGATAGTTGCGCCCTCGCCGTGCAGGTCAGCCAACAGGCGCATGACGGCTTCACCGTTTTTGCTGTCGAGGTTACCGGTGGGCTCGTCGGCCAGCAGGATGCTGGGTGAACCGGCAAGCGCCCTCGCCACCGCCACGCGCTGCTGCTGGCCTCCGCTGAGCTGCGCAGGGTAGTGCCTTAGGCGGTGCGCCATGTTGACGCGCTCCAGCGCCTCCACCACGCGTGCTTTGCGCTCTGCCGCGGTCAGGCCGCTGCGATAGGTGAGCGGCAGCTCCACATTCTCGTACACGGACAGGTCACCAATCAGGTTGAAGCTCTGAAAGATGAAGCCGATCTCCTGGTTTCGGATGCGCGAACGCTCGGCAAAGTTGAGGCCGGCGACCTCCTTGCCGTTTAACGTGTAGGTGCCGTCAGTGGGCGTGTCCAGCAGCCCCAGAATCGATAAGAGCGTGGACTTGCCGCAGCCCGACGGGCCGCTCATGGCGACGTACTCCCCGCGCTGAATGTCGAGATGAATGCCGCTGAGGGCATGGGTCTCGATCTCGTCTGTGTAGAAAACCTTGGTCAGGCCGCTAATGTGGATCAGGTTGGTTCCTGCTGCTGTGCTCATCGCTGGCTCCCTTGAAAACTGTTGCGTCGTGTCACGTTTACTGCTCCACGCGGACGCGGTCATTGCTGTCCCACTTGCTCATGTCGCTCAGGATGACGGTGTCGCCTACCTGCAGCCCGCGCAGCACCTGAATGCTGTTGACCGACGCACGCCCCACTTCCACCTGCACATGCTGTGCCGACTTGCCGTCCGGCGCCAGCTTGAACAGGCTGATGGTGCTGTTCTCGTTGCCTTGCGCCGGCCTGCCCACGTACAGCACGTCGTTCAGGCGATCCAGATCGATGGTGCCGTCCACGCTCAGGTCGGGCCGCGCGCCCTGCGGCAATGCACCGTCTAATGCGACGTCGACCGTCACGGTTCCGTTCTGCACGGCGGGGTCGATGCGCGTGACCCGGCCCGCGATGACGCCGTTGTGCGTGTCGATGCTGGCGGGCTGGTTCAGCTGGATATCGCGCGCCTGCGTTTCGGCGATCTTGAGCGAGGCTTTGAGCTGGTCGGGCTGCACCACCTTAGCCAGCGTGGTACCCACCGTGACGTGCTCGCCCACCTGGTGGGGCAGGTCGACCAGGACGCCGTCAATGCCCGCGCGCACGCTCAGCGCTTCCTGCTGCTTCTGCTTCAGGGCCAGCAGCGCAGATGCCTGCTCCACCTTAGCCTGCTGCACTGCTACTTGCGTCTTGATGGTCTGCTGGTTCAGCTGCAGCCGCTGCCCTTCAATGTCGTTGCGGATAACGAGCTCGTCGGCCTTGCCGCGGCTCTCGTTGTACTTTAGGCCGCTGATGACGCCCAGGTTCAACAGGCTCTGGTCGGTCTTGGCCTGCAGCTGCGCCTGTCTCTGGTCCTGGCTCACGGTGGCGGCAGCGGCGCGCTGCGTCATCAGGTCGCTTTCCGCTTTGGCGCGTGTGTTCTGCAGGTCAGCTTTCGCGGCCCGCAATTGGAGCTGCGCGTCCATCAACTGCTGCTGCGTGGAGGGATCGACCAGGTCCATGATGACCGTGTCTGGATGCACCTGCGCACCGGGCAGCACGCGGATGCGAACGACAGTAGCTTCAGTCTGCGCGGGTATCAGGCGTATGCGGTCTTCGCGCGGCACCAGCGTGCCCGGCCCGCGCACCTGGCGCAGCAGCGTACCGCGCTTCACGGTATCGGTGAACAAGGGGCCGTCCACGGTGGGGAGTGCCGGTTTCAGCCGCAGCACCAGAAATGCCGCGACAGTCACCACCGCGGCACCCAGGATGGACAGGGCGGCGGTACGCTGCCGCCGTTTACGCTTCAGGTCGGGTCGAACGATGTCCATACGGAGAGTACGAAGCATCTCTCGGGCCAAACTAAAAGCGGCAAAACCGTGGAGATCTAGCGGAAGTGGCTGTGGTGGGTGTCCACAACTGCAGCGTTGTGTTCACATGTGGACACTATCCCGTTCAGCGGACATTGCAGTCGTGTCACGCAGGGCACTTGCATGATGTTGTGAACTGCCGTGCAACGCTGGATGGCGTGTCACACATTGAGAGTTCACCTGTTAAGCGATCAATGCGGAATCGCGGCTGCTCGTCTCTGCCATCCATCAGGGATCGCAATTGCTGCTGAAACGTAGACGGGTCATCGAACAACGTGCTCAGCGTTCTTCCACTCAGCACAAGGGCGTGGCCGTTGAAGTTTGATACGGCGGCATCATCTGAGGGATTAGTGAACTCTTCTGCGCTGGCTGCGATGCCGAGTACAGCACTTGGCTCACCAGGCGCTTCTGACTGGAGCAGGTAGTTGCCGGCAGGCAGCGGGATCGCGACCCGGCCACTTGGGTCGGTCCTGACCTCCCGCAACGGTGCGCCCGTCGTATCATCCGCTACGAAGATGCTCACGGCGGCGTTGGGGATTGCAGCGTTACTTGGATCCGTGAGCAGTACTGACACGCCGGGGCGCACCGCTGGCTGTTGGGCTGTGGCGTACAGGCACAGCCCAAACCTGGCCGTCGCCATTCGGTGCAACGTGGTGCACGCAATGCGCAACGTCACGGTGTCTTTCCTGTGCACTGTTAGCTGCAGCTTGAACGAAGTGAAGGCATGTCTGTAGCAAAGGAGAGGGTCACTCTGTCGCTACAGACATTGCAGTTCATGCAAGCCGCAACGGGTTGCGACGCCTACCTGCTTAAGCCCAGAGTCTGAACCGGTTCGGTCATTTCATCCAGAAACACATCTGCAGAAGCGGGGTGCGAAGGCAGCCTACGAAGGCAATGCAGAAAGACGTGCGCCGCTGCGGCAGCACTGCACACTACAAGCACACGCAATGCGCTGTGCCCGGTCCACCGCTCTAGCGTCACCATCAGCAAACCCAGCACGGGCAGGCCGAATACGTACACGGCTAGCGTCATGGGCAGGTTGCTGCGCTCCGTCAGCAGCGGACGCGTAAACGGCATGTACGCCTCCAGATAAAAGAAGAGGTCGATCAGTAGGATGGCGCAGCAGAGGCCGAATACGCAATGGCACCATAGTTCGCTGTCCGGCCACCCTGCCAGCGCAAGCACGAGCAATACCACTGCCAGCACAGTAGAGCATAGGAGCAAGACAAACACCTTTGTGGTGGAGATCACACGCTGCGTCGAAAGGTCTGCCATGCGGAAGACGCAACGTGCGGAAAGCTCTGTGGGTAGCAGAAAGGCGGTGCGCAGACCTGCCACGGTCCAGAACATGAGAAAGGGTACGGCAGCCTGCACACGGGTCCGCGACGCGGACATGTGCAGCCCGCCGCCGTCCAGGTCCACTCGCATGGCAACGGTTATGCCTAGCGCGATCCCCGCACCGGCATACGCGGCCAGCCGTGCGTGGTACCGGCTCAGGGGTGCAAGCGTCTGGCCAACAAAGTAAAACACGGCCCGCGTGTCCGGCGAGCGCAGCAGCGTCCTGTGAGCGAACTCGCGCCATAGCCGTCCGTCTCGCAGGCGAGCGCTGCGCGAGCTTTCCAGCGCCATGCGCTTACGCTTTGCCCAAGCTGCCTCATGCTCAAAACGCTGAAAGAGGGCTACAGCTACGGCTTCGACATCATGGATGTGACCGGGCTGCCCAGCGGCACCATCTACCCGGCACTGCGCCGCATGGAGAACGACGGCCTGATCGAAGGTGCGTGGGAAGACGAGAGCAAAGCCTTCAAGGAAGAGCGGCCGCCGCGCAGGTATTACAAGGTGACGCACGCAGGCCGTGTCGCGCTGAAAGACGCGGAAAAGCGCTACCCGCTGGTGGCACAGTTTGCCCGGCCCAGGGCGGTCAAGGCATGACGCCGCACGAGTGCTTTCGGCGCGTGCACCGCAGGCTGCACATGGCCGCGTACCTGGTGCCGCGAGTGAACCGTGCGGCGTGGCGCGAGGAGTGGATCGCAGAGCTGAGCTACGCCGCCCGCCAAAGCCCGATGCTGGCCGTAGCGCTTGCGGACGGCCTCGTTCGCGACGCCATCATGGTCCGCAGGCTCCATGTAGCGCGCCGCATCGCGGCGATCGACTGGGAAGCGCCAGAAGCTTGTCTGCGGGTGCTCACCTTCTGCTTCGCCGTGCTGTCGCTTGCCAGCGCGGCATATCCGCAGGTCCGCAACCTGGTGCTTTCCAGGTGGGGCGTCGGTGCGTTTTTCTGCTTTACGGTTCTGGCCGTGCTGGCCCTGCCGTCCACGGTAGTCACGTCACGGTTCAGCGCCTGCAAGGCGTACTCCGGCGACGCTGCCACCATGGCGCAGCGCTGGTCGCGGTGGCGGTTCCTCGCGGCCAAGCTTGTGCTCAGCGTGCTTTCCTGTTATCTGCTTGCGGTGCACGTGACTTGGCTCTTTCAACGACTGCTGGGCGCACAGGCAGACTGGCTGCTGATCGCGTGCGGTCTCCTCTTCAACGTGATCGCGGTCAGCTGGGCCTTCACCGATCAGCGTCAGCGCTGCCCCACCTGCATGCGCTCGCTCAGCGGTGCTGCCCGGCTTGGGCCACCCTCGTGGAGCCTATTGGACTCGAACGCGACCGAAGAAATGTGCGATCGCGGACACGGTCTGCTCCACCAGCCGCAATGGCAAACAAGCTGGTTCGAATACGCACGCTGGCTGCAACTGGACAGCACCTGGAGTGAACTGTTTAAGCGGTGACCCAAGAAGGGGATGATTCGGAGCGAAAGTGTAAAGCGGATTCGAGTTGAAGTTCTAAATGCTACAGAGGTGGGGTCATGACTATCTGCTCAAGCAGAGCGGAACTGTGCATGCGCAGAGACGCATTGGCCGGAATCAATAAGGAGATGCTGTACAACTACTTCGGTGATAAGCGTCTCCTCTTTGAAACCGTCTTGACCAAAGAACTCGACTAGCTCGCACGATCACTGGCGGCTTGTGCCCCAGGGTTTGACGACATAGGAGAATTTACCGCCTGCATCTTCGACTAACATCCAGACCACCCGGAACTCGCCAGGCCCCTACTATGAAGGGGCTTTCGGATGCGCCCGCCGTGCAGGAAATGGAACGAACTGCACATTACAGGCGAATCGTTGCCCGACTAAACGTAGCTCAAGAGAAGGGCTGGATTGCAACCGAGATCGACCTGGCCAAGCCGCTCGTTCTGCTCATCGCGCAGGCCCCTTGGTGGTTCACCGTGCCGCAACTGGCACGTATGGTGACAGGGGCAGATGGATGGGACTCGACCGAGTGCCGCTCAAAGACTCTGCGTCGCCAACGCAGCTAGGCAATTCGCTACACCGCGTAATAGGTAGAGGGCTGTTTTTCGAGATCATCTATCCACCCTGCCACAACTCACTTACTAAAGAGCTTCTGCGGTGAACGTAGAGAGGCACTAGCGCGAGTAGGTTAGCTTAGGCTTTATCGAATGCGGCCCTTGCTTCTTCCACCCGGTGCCGTTGCGACAGAGCCCATGCTGCCACGCCAGTTACAGGCACAAGCACGTCATGGCCTAATTCTGTTAATTCATGATCGACTCTTGGCGGAATGCTGGGTGTCACGGTGCGTGACAGATAGCCGTCGCGCTCTAATCCTCGCAGCGTGGTCGTGAGCACTTTTTGCGAGATGGATCCAATGCTGCGCTTGATTTCTGTGAAACGCATGCTTCCTCGCGCAAGCATTGCGATGACAAGAATCGACCATTTATCCCCGACCCTGGCGAGGACATCACCGACCGACTGGCAGACTGCTGGTGGGAGATCGCTAAAGCTGTTCACGCAAGGGCGCGCCTCAGGCACCTTCAGGTGACTCGGTCTCTTCAAAGTGCCTCCTTGTGTAGCCCTTACGCTCACTCATAGTATCTCGGTATCGGAAAGAAACCAACAATGCGGGATGAAAGGGAAGAGAGCAGCATGGATACCGAAGTGAAAAGCAAGACGGTCCTAGTCACAGGCGGGTCCGGGTACGTTGCGGGATGGATGATTGTCGGCCTGCTTCGGCGAGGTTACCGCGTGCGGGCTACACTGCGCAGCTTGGAACGGGAAGCCAGTGTCCGGTCGGCAGTTGGTGGACAGGTCGAGGCTGGAGATCAATTGACGTTCTCTGCGGCTAATTTGCTTAGCGACGAAGGCTGGGAGAATGCCGTGGAAGGATGTGACGCGGTACTTCATGTGGCTTCCCCCATGGGACAGGGAGAACCAGAAGCGGACCTTGTACGCCCGGCTCGGGAGGGCACGCTTCGCGTGTTAAAGGCGGCTGCGAAGCATGGCGTTCGCCGCTTTGTCTACACCTCATCCACGGTAGCCGCGCAAGCGCCGGTTGGATCTGGTGCAAAGCAGCCTCGCACGAACGAAGAATCCTGGACAGACGCGGAGCAAAAGGGTCTCGGTGAATATGTCCGGTCAAAGACCCTGGCCGAACAAGGAGCCTGGAACTTCATTCGCCAGGACCGTTCGGGCATGACATTAACAACGATCTTGCCAGGCATGATCCCCGGACCCGTCATGTCACCAACAGTATCGGGCTCACTCGAGTTAATCTATCGCCTCCTCAAAGGAAAGGTTCCAGCCCTTCCGCGCATAGGATTTGCAATCACAGACGCTGAGGACTTAGTTGATCTCCACGTAAAGGCGTTGGAAAACCCGGAGGCGGCCAACCAACGCTTTCTCGGGGTGGGAGATTTTCTCTGGATGTCAGAGATCGCAAGTCTCTTGCGAGAGCAGTTCGGGGCGCGTGCGGCAAACGTAACCACACGAAAGCTGCCTGACGTGGTCCTCCGCCTAGCGGCTGTCTTCCAGCACGAAGCCCGGTTCATGGCCCCTATGCTTGGAAAACGTACAGAGTTCGATACGTCTAAAGCAGCTTCTTTGTTGCATTGGCAACCGCGACCTTCGAGTGCTGCCGTCGTGGAATGCGCTGAAAGTTTATTCAAGAGCGGTATAGTTTGAGCGCAACAAGATAGGAAAGTCGCCTATGTTGCGCGCGCGCATTGGTATTTGGCCAAGCGGGCTGTGAGAACGAATCCGCGAAGCCCAAATGTTTTATTCTGAATCGACCACTGAGCGCGAGACATCTTGACGACTGGACGTGCGAAAGTCACAGCCCGGTCGGTAGTCCGGGCGACGTTTAGCGTTCGTACACCATCGATCCGCTGAGGATTCGGGGCGACCTGTACGTCCTTTCCCCACCTTGGGGAGAGGAGCGTCTGTGTTTTTTGCAAAGTGGATTATCGCCTTTATTGCAATCACCAACTTCGGCGGCTTTGTGGCCGACGCGCTCGTGCCTGCTACGGCCAGACAGCATTTTGGAATCCTCTTTTGCTTCCGCACGCCAAGTTTCACAACGGCCAAACAATGGTGATGGGCATCCTTTGCGGCTCGACCTCTCTGGTGATGCTCTTCGGACTCCGTCCGCTCAGCTTGCCGGTGTTTCTGATTGCGGCAGTGACTGCTGGCAATTACTTCGTTGCCATGGCCCTTGCCCCCCTGTTTCCAGGCACAGGCTGGACCGACCCGGAATTCGAGACCGAAACGGCGCGTCCATTGGGTCTTGCTCCGCAACAACTGATCTCATATGTGATCTGCGGTCTAGCGTTGTTTGCGGTTGGCCTTGCACTTCTGCAGCATTGATCGGGCCGGAGCTGATGCGTGCGGCGGCGAAAGCGGCTGAGAGCGGCGAATTACCACTCTGAAACTGATTACATCCCACAAACGACACATCGAGACTTGGCTTTTCATTGTGGCGGGTGCAGATCGCCCAAGCTGCGTTTCGGCCAGGAGATATGCACATTCAATGCGGCAATTCCTCGCATCAGAATCACATCTTCCGCTTGACCTGCGACCGACTCCTTCACTAGGACGGGTGGGAGCCAGTCCTGCCGAGGCACGCCATCGACGTGGTAAATCTGCTCTGTTGCATAGGCAACATCAACGCCTGTCCTCGGGAGCTTGTCATCTGACACTGCTCCCGCCAGGTGGGCCATGGACGTTCCGACGACCACAGCTCGTTGCATGGCATCGAAACCCACGGCCATACCTTCCCCCATACTGCCCGTCCAGTGATTTACAAGGACAACAACCGGCGCAGTGTAGGTGAACGGACCTCTAGGCGCGACAAACTCAACCCAGTTCCGCTCAACATCGGATTGCCCGTAATTGGAAATGCGATGCCGCTGGTAGGGAAGGATTTGTGACACAAAGCGCCCCATGATGCCGAGTGCAACCGAGCTGTCCCCTCCACTCGGGACGTCCCGAAGGTCTAGGATCATACCTCTGGTGTCTTTTGCCTCAAAGAGTGCTTTATCGAATGCAGCGACGGTTTTCTGCTCACCCAGCGAGTTATTGAAGCGGATGAGCGCGACATTGTCCACCAGGCGTTCCAGTGAGAGTTCTCCAGGAGCGCGGTCGAAATGACGTTCCACGGGTAAGGTCACGGTGTAGGAACGCCCCGCAGGTGTCGTCAGGCCAAGCACTCTCGGCTCATCTGACTTGCCAGTTAAAACAGAAAGCAAGGCCCACTCTCGTGCTTGCAGAGTTTCAGGCCGAATGGCTGGCGTCAGCCGGGCTGCGATAGCACTTTCCAGTGGAACGGAACCTACGCTCGTGATCCGATCTCCCACGTGGATACCTGCATGCTCAGCATCGCTGCCTCTTCGAACAGCAGTGACTACGGCCTCCGACGGCTCGAACTCAGCCCAAACATCTGCAAATGTGGGAACCGGCAACCAGCGGTCCATGACACGGGACCGGACCTCGGCATGGAAATCGTGCAGTTCACTAAAAGCGGAAGCGAGCACTGCATCGAATGCTTCTTTCGAGTCTGCTTGCTGCACAGCCTCGGCATACCGAATCTCCCATGACAGCCAAGGCTTTTCGGCGCGGTCCAGATAAGCGTAGCTCTTCTCAAAATCCTGCACGAAGGTCTTGAAATCTGCCTGCCTCGCGGGCAAGGAAAAGTCCTGTGCAGAAGCCATCATTGATGGGGATACAAAGGTTAAGCAGGATTGGACAGCGACTAGCAGAATGAATCCCGTTGTCTTCAATTCGTTTTCCTTCGCGAGTAGTTGAACTTCAGGATAGGCCTTCGTGTGTGTTGGGATCGCGCCGACGAAGACGCTGGC